>CAIRTF010000162.1 GCA_903881425.1 uncultured Chitinophagaceae bacterium
ATGGAATTAATATTCTCGGAATATCACTTCTCACTTGAGCTTCTCCGGAAAAAGGATTGTAATAGCCTGTGAAACCAAAATAATTTCCGAACGAACTGAATAAACTTTTTTTAATAGAATGATTTTTATACCTCAGGAAATTAAATTGATCAGAAACAATTTGATAATCATTCGCTGCTTCCCTGAATATTTTATCAAATGATTTTTGAGGAATGAGTGTATCCTTTATCTGTCGTCTGCAAGCATTTACTTTATCAATAATTTTATTGGTTAATTCAAACACATCTTCTTTACAATATTGCTGTTTAGTTAATTGCAGTTGATATTGAATACCGGCACGATCATAATTCAAACCCCATAAAAAATTAAAACAGATATATATCCAGCTCAACAGATACAATAATTTTAAACAGCGTTTTCCAAAATACAACCAACTCCATTTTTTTTGAAATAGGGCAATTGACAATGTAATAAGTTTCCATAATATGATGATGGTGACAGCTATGTAAATAATATCTCCTAAACTAAAATCTACCCAACCCGTTAAATTCCTCAAAACACGAGAAATCATTATATATGCTCCGGTGCTGTAATTTTTTTCTATCCACATTGGTGAAGAACTCATCCATTCAATAGCCAAAATCAGCAAAACAGGAATGCCCCATTTCAGCCAAAAAGCCCATTGATATTGTGTTTTATCGTTCTTTTCTAACATATATTGCTGTAAATAAGCCAACAATCGCTAATAAACCAATTTTCTCTTTGCTGTTCCATCTTCCTGTTGTACCTTTGCCCACCCTAAAAATCGAGACATGAGCCACCGCAGGGAATTTGAAATAGCGTTTGTAGGATTAAAGCCGGGTGTTCATGTATACGAATATAGGTTGGAAGATAAGTTCTTTACACATTATGGAGAGCAGGATTTCAGTAATTGTTTAGCAAATGTGAAACTGAGTCTGGATAAAAAGAACGCATTTATGCAATTGCGTTTTGATATTGACGGACAAGTAGATGTTCATTGCGACAGATGTGGTAATCCACTCACCAAGCAATTATGGGAAGAATTCAATCTCATTGTAAAAATGGTCGACAATCCTGAGGAGATGAATGACCAGGAAGAAGATCCTGATATTTATTATATCAGTCGCGGAGAAAGTCATTTACATATTGCAGATTGGTTATACGAATTCATCAACTTAAGTATTCCCATGCAAAATGTTTGCGGGGAAGATGCTAAAGGAAAATCGCTTTGCAATCAGGACGTGATAGAGAAATTAAAGAAGATGGAAGACGCCGTAAGAAAAGATTCAAACCCTTTATGGCAGGGTTTGGGAAAGTTTAAAGATTTAGAATAAAAATTTTTTGATATTATAAATTTCGAGTTATGCCTAATCCAAAACGCAGACATTCTCAGCAAAGAAGTGCTAAAAGAAGAACACATTATAAAGCTGAAGAAGTAACATTAACAAAAGACAGTGCAACAGGTGAAACACATGTTCGTCATCGTGCACATGTTAGTGAAGGTAAATTGTACTATAAGGGAAAATTGGTTGCTGAAAAAGCACCATTAAAAGCATAAGAGTTGTTGTTATAGGTGATAAGTTATAAGTGGTAAGTTTTTTACCGCATTTACTTATAACTTAGTACTTAAAACTTAATACTTAAACCTGCCGTACATGAATATTGGAATTGACATGATGGGTGGAGACTTTGCTCCGTTAGAAGCGGTGAAAGGTTTACAACTATTTCTCAACCAACATTCTGGTGCGGCAATTATATTTTGTATAGGCGATGAAGCAAAAGTTAACCCATTGTTGGATGAATATGGTTTACGCTCATCTGTTCAACTCATTCATGCGCTGGAAGTAATTGGTTACAATGAACATCCCACCAAAGCATTAAAAGAAAAACAAAAAAGTTCCATTGCCATTGGTTTTTATTTATTGGCAAGCGGAAAGATTGATGCATTCATCAGCGCAGGAAACACAGGTGCCATGCTGGTTGGCGCCATGTTTACTATTAAAGCGATTGAAGGAATATTACGACCAACCATTGCTACTATTATCCCCAAATTAAATGGCGGTACAGGGTTATTATTAGATGTTGGCTTGAATGCAGATTGCAAACCCGAACAATTAAATCAATTCGCTACACTTGGAAATTTATACGCACAAAATATTTTAAACATTCCAAAACCTAAAGTTGGATTGATGAATGTGGGTGAAGAAGAAGGCAAAGGAAATATATTAGCACAAGCCACTTATCCCCTGCTGAAAGAAAATGATCAAGTGAATTTTATTGGCAATGTTGAAGGAAGAGATTTATTTAATGATAAAGTCGATGTAATTGTTTGCGATGGATTTACCGGCAATATTATTTTAAAAATGGCGGAAAGTATTTATGATGTGGCAGAAAAAAGAAATGTTCAGCAAGATCCATACTTTAACCGCTTTCATTACGAGAATTATGGCGGCACGCCGGTACTTGGTGTTGCAAAGCCTGTTATCATTGGACATGGAATCAGCAATGCCACTGCATTTAAGAACATGATACTTCTTGCACAAAAAATGATCGAGACCGATTTATGCGGTAAGATGAAAGAAAAATTTGCATCTATCTAAAATTATTTTCGTCTTTCTTTTTTATTTTTAATTAGATCAATACTGAGCAAAATGAAATTTGAAAAACTTGTACCCAGCCTATTTTATTCAAATTTAAAAGATAGTCTAACATTATTTATTGACTGCTTAGAATTTAAAATTACGCATGCAGAATTTGAGTCAACTTCCCCCTATTATGTTGCGGAAAAAGATGGATTAGGCATACTTGTTTTTCAAAATCAAGAATATGCTGAAATACATAAACCTGAATATAGGATTGTAACAAATAATATTGAAGAAGTGTATACGAAAGTGGAAACAACTCATCCGGAATTATTACATCCTAATTTAAATAAGATTACTCTTCGTCCTTGGGGTGCAAAAGAATTTGCCATTTTAGATGGTCAAGCAGGTATTATATTTCAGCAATGGTAAATATTCTGTTGTACCATTAAGAACTGGACGCACAAGTGTGCGACGCAACAATTGATGCCATGAAATACCAAAGCTGGCTTCATAATTTCTTCAACTAACAACTGTAAGCATTTTTAAAAATGTACATTTGCAGAAATCTTTTTTTGCATGGACATTAAGAATAATATTCTCGAAACAATTGGCAATACGCCACTCATTAAATTAAATAAAATCACAAAAGATCTTCCATGCACTGTGTTGGCGAAAGTGGATTACTTTAATCCGGGTAATTCTATAAAAGATAGAATGGCATTGAAGATGGTGGAAGTGGCCGAACAAGAAGGTAAATTAAAACCCGGCGGTACTATTATTGAATGTACCAGTGGCAATACCGGAATGGGCTTGGCTTTAGCTGCATGCGTTAAAGGTTATAAATGCATTTTTGTTACAACCGATAAACAAAGTAAAGAGAAAGCAGATATTTTGAAAGCAGTGGGTGCAGAAGTAATTGTTTGCCCTACGAATGTATTACCGGAAGATCCAATGAGTTATTATAGTGTAGCAAAACGTTTGGCATTGGAAGTGCCGAATAGTTTTCATATGAATCAATATGATAACTTGGCAAACAGATTAGCACATTATGAATCAACAGGACCGGAAATTTGGAAACAAACAGATGGAAAAATTACACACTTAGTTTGCACCGCAGGAACCGGTGGAACCATTACCGGCACTGCCATGTATTTGAAAGAAAAAAATCCGAACATACAAGTTTGGGCAATTGATGTATATGGAAGTTTATTAACGCATTATTTTGAAACAGGTGAAATTGATATGAGTTATGTGCATCCTTATATCAGCGAAGGATTTGGTGAAGATTTTGTTCCGAAGAATTATGATATGAATGTGATTGATGCTTTTGAACAGGTAACAGATAAAGATGGTGCAGTAATGGCCAGACGTATTGCTAAAGAAGAAGGATTATTTTGCGGATATAGTGCGGGTAGTTGTTTGCAGGGATTGATGCAATTAAAAAGTAAACTAAAGAATGATGATGTGGTGGTTTGCATTTTTCATGATCATGGCAGCAGATATGTTGGGAAAATTTATAACGATCAATGGATGATGGAACGTGGATTCTTGGATGTCAAAACATTCAAAGACATTGTTAGTGGCAGAGCAGGAAAAAAATTAGTAACGGTTGATACAACGCAAACTGTTGCCGACGCTGTGGCATTAATGAAAAAATATGATATAGAACAAATTCCGGTGATGAAAGAAAATAATGTAGTTGGATCGGTAAGTGAGAATGGATTATTTATCAAAGTATTCAACAACCCCGATATAAAAAACGAAACTGTTGAAAGTTTGATGGAGCATCCATTTCCTGTTGTTGATTATTTAACACCCGTTGAAAAAATTGGCAACTTAATTAATAAAGAGAATGGAGCTGTATTGGCTAAAGATGAAAAAGGCGATTATCAGATTGTTACCAAATATGATGTCATACAAAGTTTAGCGAAGTAAAAATTATTTATTACGAGATAGAAGAACTGCAAAAAACTTTATAATCTTTCTGGACTTTTTTTGAATAAGATTTTGCAAAAGACAATAATGCATTTCTCCATTGCTTGTGATTGTTGGCTAATTCAATTAATTCATCTGCAGTGGAAGATTTTTTTCTACCAGAACTGCGCAATTGCCCGGATGCTGCCACTTCTGCCATGGTTTGCAAAATTGTTTCCAACTTATTTAATTTTCCTTTGCACAATACAAGATCCATTTTATCGGCAGTAGGTTGTAATTGTTTCAACACAAAATATTTTTGTTCAAACAAAACCGGTTTAATGAAAGCAGGAGAAACATGCTGTACCATTTTCTGAATGTCCACTACCCTTTCTGCTTCATTGTTCCATTTAGGTTGTTTTAATTTGATGTACGGAATTAATGATGAAGTTTTAGCTTGTTTCATATCAACCAATACATAATTTTTGTCTTTTCTTTTTTGCAATAACATTACATACCGTGGAATACCAATACTGCCGGTGCCTGCTATTCTGTAAGCAGTATCAATAAAATTATATTTCTTAGGATGATGTTGCTTTGACCATTCTTCAAAAAATTGCTGAATGGCTTTCTTTTTCTCCTCATTCAATGCAAATGCTCTTTTATTATCAATCAATAATTGCAAAGAGCCTTTTTTTATGATGGTTCTTTCCTTAATTAAAGTTTTATTCGTTCTTGCACTAACCTGATCAATCAATTGCTTTAAAATCCCTTTCGCAGTTGGTCTTTCTACTACGATTGACTTTCCTTTTTGCAAAATAGTAATGTAAGTATCTAAGAAATTGTTAGCGATAATATCTGCCTTTGCTGATGTTAATTTCAAATCTATCGCAGCCAAATAAATACTGGTAACTGTTCTTGCGATTTCCCAGGTAGCAGGTGCTAAAATAGCTTCATCAAAATCATTCATATCAAAATAAACCAGGCCATTATCACCTTTATATGTACCATAATTCTCTAAATGCAAGTCGCCGCAAACCCATGCCTTGCTTACATCCTGCCAATTCAGTTCTTTAATAAAATCTTCATAAAACAAATGGCAAGTACCTCTGAAAAACCGAAAAGCACTATGCGACATGGCTTTATATTTTAATGCCAGATAATTCGGATCCCGATCTGCATTAAAATTTTTAATTCGCTCAATTACATTGTTCATACCATCAACTTTGGTATTGAAAGATAATGCATATTCAAAAAATTATCGTGTATAACTTATTATCAAAAGCGAGTTATCATTTCCTGACAGAATTGTATATTGCAGTGTTTAAAAAAACTAACATGAAAAAATACAGAGCCGGCGTATTATTCGGCAAGGAATTAGAAGCATTGTATAACGATGCAAAAGAAAATCAATTTGCATTACCAGCTGTAAATACAATAGGCACCAATACCATTAATGCCGTATTGGAAACGGCAGCAAAAGTTAATTCACCTGTTATCATACAATTTTCTAACGGCGGCGCTCAATTTATTGCAGGCAAAGGAATGCCGAATGATAATTTGCAAGGAAATATTTTAGGAGGCATCTCCGGTGCATTGCATATTCATAATGTAGCAAAAGCTTATGGTGTACCGGTTGTATTGCATACCGATCATGCAGCAAAAAAATGGTTGCCTTGGGTAAGCGGTTTGATTGATGCAGGCGAACAATTTTATAAAGAAAAAGGTCAGCCTTTATTCAGTTCACATATGTTAGATCTTTCAGAAGAACCTATTGAAGAGAATATTCATACATCTGTTGAATTTTATAAACGTATGGCACCATTAGGAATGAGTATTGAAATTGAATTAGGTGTTACAGGTGGTGAAGAAGATGGTGTTGATAACAGCGGTGTAGAGAATGATAAATTATATACACAACCACAACATGTTGCTTATTCCTATACCGAATTAAGTAAAGTAGGAAATTTATTTACTGTTGCTGCTGCATTTGGCAATGTGCATGGTGTTTATAAACCGGGCAATGTTGAATTAAAACCGGAAATTTTACATAACAGCCAAGTATATATTGAGAAAGAATTAAAGACCGGACCAAAACCTGTATACTTTGTATTCCATGGTGGTAGCGGCTCTCCGCAGAATCAAATTCGTGAAGCAATTGGCTATGGTGCTATAAAAATGAATATTGATACAGATCTGCAATGGGCTTTCTGGGAAGGTATCCATCAATTCTATAAAAAGAATGAAGGTTATTTACAAGGACAGTTAGGTAATCCTGAAGGCGATGATAAACCAAATAAAAAATATTATGATCCCCGTGTCTGGTTACGCAAAGCAGAAGAAAATTTCAGCAAAAGATTAGAAGTTGCATTTGAAGATTTGAATTGCATCAACCGCAACGCATAATTTTATTGACAACATTTTATCAGAGGTAAGAAAAATTTCTTACCTCTTTTTATTGCGTGTACCTTTATTAACTCAGCGATTGCAGTGAAAAAATATATTCAGTACTATATTATTCTTCTTTTATTTTCTTGTGCAAAAGATTATAGCATAGAAAATGTGCAACATGCAAAAGGCTCTTTACAAAGTGATCTAACCAATTATTGTTTACCAAAAACCGTTGTTGGGAATTATATTGTCAATCAATTAATCAACGACAGTAATTTTATTCAAGTTACAGTTAATGTTACAAGAACAGGGCTTTATACCATTGTAACTGATACCATCAGTGGTTATTATTTTAGAGCAAGCGGCAGTTTTTCTGCAACAGGAATTACACAAGTTAAAATAGCAGCAATTGGAAAGCCGGTTGCTATTGGCACTGATAATTTTAAGATGAGTTTTGATACAAGTGTTTGCTATGTCCAAATAAATGTTCTGCCAGTACCCGGCACAACACCTTCTGTTTATACATTGCATGGCTCACCTACAAGTTGCATGAACTATAGCTTATACGGCATCTATGCAAAAAATATTCCGATGAATGATTCAAATAAAATTTCTATTGAATTAAATGTAACAACAACGGGAACCTATGCTATTTCAACAGATACGATTAATGGTTACTATTTTTCAGGATCAGGATATTTATCAACTACAGGAACTCAATCAGTCAACTTAAAAGCATATGGCACGCCTCAAAAGGCATCTATTGATTTTTTTACTGTGCACGCTCTCTTATCAACATGTACTTTTAAAGATACTGTTGCTACACCATTGCTTATCACAGGTACAGATTACTTTCCACTAAATAAAAATAATTATTGGAACTATGATTTTTTAAATAACCTGCCGGATACTTTTTCAAGAGCTATTACTGACACTATAAGAATCAATGGGAATCAATATTTCGTTTTACTGGAAACCCCTTCACATGGAACTGCTGAGCAATACTTTTTTAGAAAAACTGATACTATGTATTATGAATACGGAGCAGTAGATAAATACACCAATGCTTTGCATTTTAATCCCGTAATAAATGGTGAGATTGGGATTTTAAAACCCGGAATTGCAACCGGTGATACATGGACATCTGCAGTTTATTCGGGCCCTGCAACTATTAGCAATCAAGTCATTATTTTCAGATACTTTTTTACCTGTAAAGATGCCAATGCAGTTGTTCAATTAAATGGAAATACTTTCGCCAACGTTTATAAGATTAACGTGCAGCCTCAATTAAGATCTGCATTATCTTATCCATTTGCGAACACAAGTGACCAAGTTGATATTTATTATGCAAAAGGTGTGGGTGTCATTTATATAAGAAAAATTGCTAGTGGCTATTCATTTCAGGAATTATCAATCAGGAATTGGTTAGTGAATTAGATAAAATTAAAGTATAAGTAAGTAATATTGATGGTAATCAGTGCTGCTTATTTCTTAAATTTCACATGTACTTCCTATCACTAAACACCTTATTTTTGTTCTCTTCAATACTCAATTGAGAGCTTATGAAAAAAGAACGCGAAGAAGATCTGGAGCTTAATTTGACCGGCGAAGAAACAACATCGGAAAGCGGTGAAGTAAAACCGAAATGGTATAAACGTATTCGCAAAGGTATTACTACCTCTACTACCGATAAGAGAGAAACACCTGAGGGTTTATGGAGCAAATGCCCGGAGTGTAATTATATCTGCACTACTACCGAATTAAAAGAGAATTTATTTGTCTGCCCAAAATGCAATCACCACCATCGCATTGGAAGCAATGAATATTATGATTTTTTATTTGATGGCGAAGAATATATTGAGCTGTTTGATAACATTATCAGTAAAGACTTTTTAAATTTTACGGATTTAAAAAATTATCAAAAGAGATTGGATGAAATTCATACAAAAACTGACCTGAAAGATTCGATGCGTATAGCCACAGGAAAAGTAAATGGCGAAGGCCTTGTAATAGCCTGTATGGATTTTGAATTTATTGGCGGGAGTTTAGGAAGTGTAATGGGAGAAAAATTCAGCAGAGCAGTTGATTATTGTATTGAACATAAATTACCCTATTTAGTCATCTCCAAAAGTGGTGGTGCAAGAATGATGGAAAGTGCATTTAGTTTAATGCAATTAGCAAAAACAAGCGGTAAACTTTCGCAATTAAGCGACGCTAAATTGCCTTATATTTCTTTGTTAACAGATCCAACATTTGGAGGTATCTCTGCAAGCTTTGGTATGTTGGGCGATTTGAATATTGCGGAACCCGGCGCTTTGATTGGGTTTGCAGGCCCTCGTGTAATTAAAGAAACCATTAAAAAAGATTTGCCCGAAGGATTTCAACGCAGTGAATTCTTATTGGAGCACGGTTTCTTAGATTTTATTGTTGACAGAAAACTTTTAAAAAATAAATTACATGATTTAATTGTGTTGTTTAGAAATTAAATGCTGAATATTAATATGCAGCCGAAGTGAGTGACACAACAAAGATGCCATTATTAGTGCTGCTGATAACATAATCGTTACTTTTGTCCCGCTTTAACTGCGGGATTTTTTATGGCAAGTGAAATGAATAACAGACAAGCTTATTACAATTATCACATAGAAGATAAATATGTGGCAGGCATTGTTTTGTTGGGAACAGAAGTAAAAAGTATTCGTGATGGCAAAGTAAGTTTTAATGATGCATTTTGTTTGTTTGAGGATCATGAATTATGGTTACGCGGATTATATATCGCTGAATATGCCATGGGCACTACTAATAATCATATTGCAGTGCATGACAGAAAATTATTGTTGAATAAAAGAGAGTTAAGTAAGTTAGAAGCAAAGATGAAAGAGCGTGGCTTTACCATTATTCCATTAAAAGTTTTTTTGAATGAAAAGAATTTAGTGAAAGTAGAAATAGGTTTAGCGAGAGGAAAGAAAATACATGATAAAAGAGAATCTATTAAATCAAGAGATACAGAACGAGAGATCAAACGTTACTTGAAATGATATTAAATAGTTTTGCATTGCATTAACAATCTCATTGCTTCTTTCATAGTCTATTAATTAAACACATTCATTAACGCAAAAATTTACAACTATGAAAAAGTTTATACTCTTGTTGGTGTTGATAGTGTCAACAGTTACAATTACATCTGCTGCAAGCCTTAATCATTTTGACAGAGATGATTACAGGCATTTTAAACGTTTTGAAAGAAGACATGAACGTTTTGAGCGTTGCGAGCATCACAGATATGAACGCAGGCATTGGTAATTTTAAATAAAAGAGCTCATAATAATTGTGAGCTCTTTTATTTAATCGCTGTATCTTTTTTTCTTTTCAGGTTTATAGTCCAATTGTTCTATTAAAGATTCTGCTGAAGGATTCTTATTTAACAGAATAGCAATTCGTAATAATACCAATAATAAGACAATGGAAGTCATCAACTCTCCTGCTGTAATCCAATAACCCCACCAACTATATACTGCTGCTTTTTGCGGATTACTCGATTCATAAATAATTTCAATTACTTTATTTTCCGTTAGCTCTCTTAAAATATAGCGTGCATCAAAAGAATACACCTCCTTTCCAATTGTAAATACGGCATTAGGAATTGATTGTTGATTGGCACTATCTGCTCGCCAATGAATAGTGGCAGTAGTTATTTCTCCGTCAAAATAATCCGGCTGACGCGAGAATAAAATATAAGTGCTAAAAACTATGAGATATAATATGACAACTGTTTTGTACAAGAAAAATATTTTAATAAAAAAGGACTGAACGTACATTCAATCCTCTAATAATAATTCAATCAATTTTAATAATAGCTATTAATTCAAACTTCTGAAATCAACAGGTACCAATCTACTTACACCCGGCTCCTGCATGGTAACACCATAGATCACATCCACAGCGCTCATTGTCATTTTATTGTGCGTAACAATAATGAATTGTGAGTTCTCGCTGAATTGCTTGATCATGTTCGTGAATTTACCAACGTTGGCATCATCCAAAGGTGCATCTACTTCATCCAGAATACAGAATGGTGCCGGCTTAATTAAATAAATTGCAAACAATAAAGCCGTTGCAGTTAATGTTTTCTCACCCCCACTCAACTGAGAGATAGATGACGGACGTTTACCTTTTGGCTTTGCAACAATATCAATCCCTGTCTCAGCAAGGTTTTCAGGGTTTTCCAAAATCATGTCGGCCGTATCTTCTTCTGTAAACAATGCTTTAAATACCTTTTGGAAATTTTCTCTGAATTTATTGAATGTTTCTAAGAACTGTTGATTGGCTGTAGCTTCAACTTCCTGAATGGTTTGTAACAAACTTTCTTTTGCACTAACCAAGTCATTCTTTTGTTCTAAAATAAACTCATAGCGTTTTTTCATTTCAGTGAAAGCTTCAATGGCTGTCGGATTCACCTCACCCATATTTTCCAGCCGCTTTCTCATTCTATCACTCGTAGCCTGCAATTCTTCCAAACTAGTTTCAGTAACTCTTGGCTGATCTAATATTTCATCTAATTCAATCTTAAATTCTACACTTAATCTTTCCTTCATCCCTGCTAATTGCAATTTTAATTCATTGAGCTTATCTTTTATCTCACTCAACAAATGCTCGATCATTTCTTTACTCTTCACTTTCAAACGTAATTCACTTTCTTTTTCCTGCAAGGCGTTCCGCAGATTATAATAGGCCTGATCTGCTTTATTTAATTTTTCTTCTTCTGCTTCTTTTTTATGTAATAACTCCAATAATTGTTCTTCGCTGCTAATCAATGCATGCTCACTTTCTACTATGTTAGCAGAAGCTTCTGTTAATTGAGATGAATTATTTTGAATTTGTAAGTGTAAATCGCTTAATTGATTTTGTTTGAAATCCAATTCCTGTTGAATAGCAACAATTTTACTTTGTTGTTTAGTCAATTGAAGATTGATCTCGTTGTATTGATTAGAAGCTGTATTGTAATCTTCTTCTGCCAATTGATAATCTTGTTCAACTGTTTTAAGAGATTCTGTTGTTTGAGTTAATTTCTCATTCAATACAGTTAATTCTTCCCTTGTAGAAGCGATACCAGCATGTTCATCTTGTAAACGCAACTCAATCTCTTCTAATCTTTGTTGTGCATTTTGCTGGGCATGTTGCAAATTCTCGATTCTGTTTTTGGCAGCAAAGACTTGATTAATTAATTGATTGATTTCATTCTCTGTTTGCTTGATCGCATTTTCTTTTAGTTGCTCATTAAAGCCAATTACTTCATTATGTTTGAATTGAATGTCTGCTTTTAATGCATTCACTATTAGCTCTTGAGATACAATCTCTTCATGTAATTTTTCTAAGTTCTTTGCACGTCCGATTTTTTTTCCTTCAAACAAACCAACACTGCCACCGGTCAATGTATACTTTCCTCTTACATATTTACCATGCTTTTCTAACACAACAGCATCACCTGAATTTTCTACCACTTCGTCATTCTCAGCAATAAAAACCTTACCCAGTAGGTATTCGGCAAGCTTTTGATATTGTCTATCTACCTCCACTACATCCAATGCTTTGGTGGTGTTATTGGGTTGCTCAATAATATTATTGATATCATTGAACTTATCCAACATAAAGAAATTCGCTTTCCCTTTTTTATGTTCGTCCAATAAATTAACCGCTTGTAAACCCTCTTGTAAATTATTCACCACATAATAATTTAAATAAGGTTCCAATACGTTTTCAACGGCAGTTCTGAATTCTTCTTTTACATAAATAATATCGGATAAAATGGGTGCAGATGAATTCCAGTTCTGATTATTGTGTAAAAATTTTACACTTTCAGGATAACCTTCCATTGAATCAATCAAACTCTTCAACAGATCATGTTCATTTTTCTTGGCATCTAATTTCCTGCTTTCATCAGCCAATTGATTGCGCAATCCTTCCAATTGAGATTGTGTTTCTAAAATATGTTCTTTGGTTCTTTCGTGATGTTCCTGTAATTGCTGTAAATCAACTCTTCTTGTTTCTAACGCAGCTTCTTTTTCATTCAACTCATTTTGCAGTTGCGATAGCTGTTGTTCTCTGTTTTGTTTTTCATCCTGTAATTGAAAAGATGTTCTTTGTAAATTTTGAATGGAAGTATCTGCAACTGCTACTTTCTTTTCTGCGTCAAACTGACCGCGTTGAATTTGCTGATATTGACCTCTTAACGCATCAACAGTATTTCTTTTTTCATCAAAAATTCTTCGTTTATCTTCAACCTGCAATTTAGAACTATCCAATTGTAATTGCATTTCTTGCAATCTGTTTTCTTCTTCACAGATTTGTTGCTGACTGAATTGAATGGAATCTTCAATACCTTTTAACTGGCCTTCTGCTTTTTGTAAAAAGTCTTTAAGATTGGTTTCCTTTTCTTTTAGGTAATGAAGTTTTTGAGTAGCCAGATTTTTATCGTTCTCTTTAGAGCGTAAGTGTTGTAAGAGATCATTGAATTCATGCTGCATACTTTGCAATGCTCTTTCTTGCTCAATGAATCCAACTTTTTCTTGTTCAATATTGGCTTCTTCAACAGCAATCTCAGCTTCTAATTGAATTCTTTTATTTGTTTCAATTTCTTGTTGCTCATTTAATTCCTTGTACGAAATATTAAATCCTTCTAATGCAGCTTTCGCTAATTCAACAGCAATCTCTTTGTATTCTTTTTTGATCTCATAATATTTTTCCGCTTTCTTGGCTTGATTTTCTAATGCTTTTAATTGATTGTTTATTTCAAACAATAAATCTTCAATACGAGCTAAATCTTGCTCAGTAGCATCTAATTTATTCTTTGCTTCTTTTTTTCTTGTTTTATAAATAGTAATACCAGCAGCTTGTTCTAACATTCTGCGGCGACTGTTCTCTTTATCTTTAATGATATCATCCACCATTCCCAATTCAATGATGGCATAACTATCATTACTGACACCGGTATCTAAAAATAAATTATGAATGTCTTTTAAACGACAACTCACATCATTCAAACGATATTCACTCTCCCCATTTTTATAAAAACGACGAGTAACTGTTACCGTACTAAATTCTGTTGGTAATAAATTCTTAGTGTTTTCAAAAGTCAAACTAACTTCTGCCAACCCACTTGGACTTCTTGTTTTGGAACCATTAAATACCAGCGCTTCCAAATTTTCACTTCTTAAAGCAGATATTTTTTGTTCGCCAATAACCCAACGAATACTGTCAATGATATTGCTCTTGCCGCAACCATTCGGACCAATAATTCCGGTAATACCTTCATCAAAACTTACAATAGTCTTATCAGCAAAGCTTTTGAACCCTTTTATTTCTAAACTCTTTAAACGCACTTTATAAACAATTTTTGTACCTGCGAACATAGCTAAAAAGCCGCATAAACACTATTGTTTGCTGTTGTATGTGAATAAGTAGTGATTAAATTAATGAACCCAACTTTTATACTTTATCAGTCTTTGTTGCGCCAGCACCGAATTTATTTCGGTGTTGCATACTTGTACTACAGAATCTTAATTCAACTTATTTTGCAAAAGCAATGACCAATAAAGATTATTATCAAATATTAAAAGTACATCCATCGGCTTCGCAGGATGCTATTAAAAAAGCGTATCGAAAATTAGCTTTGCAATATCATCCCGATAAAACCAATGACACATTAGCTATTGCTTATTATACCGATATTAAAGAAGCGTATGAAATTTTATCAGATACAGAAAAAAGAAGGCAATATCATTACGCTAAATTTTACACTAATTATGATGAAGCCATCATTGTAACACCACAATCAATTTTGGAGCAAGTAAAAAAATTACAAAAATCATTATACACAATCAATCAATATCAAATTGATTTTGACATCTTATCATTTCAAATCAATCAGATTTTATTGCCGCACAATATTTTAATTTTAAAAGAATTAAATGATAATCAAATCAATCAGGCAATTACATCCTCCACATTGGATTGTCTAAAATACTTACCTTATAAATACATTCATCAATCAATAAAATACTTGATGGAATTGAATTACAGCAATGCACCTGTAATAAGCGAGATAGAAAAATTCAAACAACAAAAAAGGATCTCAGGTTATTGGGGAAAATATAAGATTGCCTTTGCTATTGCATTAGCGATCTTAATTTGTATGATGATGTATCAATTAATTTAATTCTTACCAAATACTTTCTTTAATAGATCAGTGGTTTGTGCCACCGGATTTTTGCGAATATTTTTTTCTTCCTGTGCTACCTGATAAAAAATGCCCGTCAACGCACGTTCAGTTACATAAGCATCGAGATCGGTATTTACTTTTTTTACAAAAGGAATTTTATTATAAATTGAGAAAACAGTATTCCAATATTTGGTTGCATCGGTTTTACCCAATGATTGTTGAATGATTGGTTTAAATGCAATAGTCAATTGATCATTTGTTTTTGCGTGCAGGTAACTGGTTGCAGCAGTATCATTACCTTTTAAAATATTGGCTGCATCCTGAATACTCATTTGCTTAATGGCATTTACAAAAACAGGTGCAGCGCTTTTAGCTGCATCTTCTGCCGCACGATTCATAGAAAGAATGGCATCGTCTACTTGTTTGCCCAAACCCATATCCCGCAGGGTTTTCTCAGCTTTCACTGCTTCAGGAGGCATTAATATTTTAACAGCTGCATTTTTAAAAAAGCCATCCGTAGCAGATAATTGCTGCGTACCTTTTTTAACCCCCGCATTCAATGCTTCTTTGAGTCCGTTAGCAATATCATCTTTACCTAAAACAGCACCATTTTTATTGATTACTTTATTCAATAAGTCATTAACATTTTGTGCATTTACTGAAAAACTAAAAAACACAACTACTGCTATCAAAACAATTTTCATAATAAAAATTTAAAGAATAAAAATAAAGTAAGACAGCCCATTAAAAAGTTAAATATATATAAACAAAAAGGCTGCCATAAATAGCAGCCTTTTATAAAAAGAATAATTCTAATTATTGATTTGCCATGAATAATAATTTCTTGGCTTTTGTTCCACTTGCCAAAGTTGCATCACCAATGTAATATAAAGTATAATTACGATTTAATGGAGTGATTGCTAATTTAGCCAATACCACTCTTGAACTTAATGGCACAGTTGAAGCAGCATTTCTGGTAACATATAAAGTATCAGCCACACCAATATTAGTATTGAATGAAGTGAACTTTGTTACACCACTCGGTGCAATATTTGACATGATTACCGTATTTCTTGAATAAGAAAATATATCCATGTTTTTTGATACAGAAGCGCCCAATGGAGTAGCAGAATCGCTGTATACTGCATTAATGAAACGGAGGTTATAGTAACCGGCCAATACAGGGTTTAATGTATCTTTTGTTACGATTTGCGCAGCAGCATTGGTTGAATTGATAGAATCAGTTATTACCCAAGTGTAATAGCTACTGTTTCCAAAAGCTGTGGTATACTGAGCGATGGTTAATGAATCAACATTATTGATTCCATTAACTGATAATCTTATTTGTTGAACACCTGCAGTTAATCCTATATAACCGTAGTTAGAACTGGTAGAAGGAAATACACCACCATAGGTTAAAAAAGGAGAATTCACTTTATTATTATTGATATAAATATTAAATGAATCCGGCTTTGCAAAAGTATTTCTGAAATAAGGAGACGCATGAATTATTTTGAAATAACTCATGTTACCATTATCCGTTTGATAAGTAGCAACATATGAGCCATCTCTTTTACAAGATGCAATCAGCATCGTAGAAACGGCAACTATAATGATATATAAAATATTTTTTTTCATCCTGTTATCATTTTAGAGTTAATATTATTTAAGTGAGAACCAACATTCTTTTGTATGATAATCAGGTACCTGAGAGCCGGCACCATCTAATGCACCTACAACTTGCAAAGATGGAATATCATACAAGAATTCTGAATTGTATCTTGGTCTGCATCTGTACACATACTTACCATTGTTGTTAGAAAATAAATTTCCGGGTGGTGGCGGTGTAAAATCAGCATAGACTTGTTTTGAGGTTGCAGGGTCTATATCTGTATAATGATAACGTCTCATATCAGTAAATGTTTCCTGAACACCCCACGCATATAAAGCAATATATTTCTGCAACATAATATGTGTTAAAGTTAATCCGCTTGCAGATGCCGGTACCACAGCTGTATTAGCTAAGTAAGCTGCCTTAGCGGCCGGTGTAATTAAGTTGGCAGTTGGAACTGCAGTACTATAATTATTCAGCAACATATCAAAATTTAAACTAATCGCATTTGTATAAGCTTTTAAAGCACTTGCAGCATCTCCTTTTCGTAAATATGCTTCGGCCAATACTAATTGCATTTCGGATGCAGTCATGATTGGAAATTCAGCTTCATTTCTAAATATATAACGACAAAATGTACCTGTTGATTGGTTGGCCGGAGATGCAGTTGTTGCAAATGAACTTCCCCAGAAATTGTTTGGTTGATCATTTGTTGCTAATCCTGAAGCACCATTCCAAACAGTAATACCTTTATAAGTACCATTTGGATTTGGTTGAATTAAATAAGGTGCTCTTGGATCTGTTACTCCGTTAAAAGCAGTTGAATTTAATCCGGTTAATAAATTAGCAATATAATTTGATTGACGAATTGTACCAACATTACCTCTAAATGGACCAAAGTAATTATTTGAACCTGATAAACCACCTGCTGCAAATTTACAAGTTGCATTATCTGCATTAGATGTCATTGCTAAGCTGGCGTATTTAATTACTGAATCAGCTGAGTAAGTTGATTTATTACTGATATAAGCGTAAGAGCGTGCTAAAATTCCGTAAACAAATTTCTTCCATTTGTTTACATCGCCACCATAAAAATATGCATCCCCAATTGCAAAGTTAGCAGGACTAACAGCTCCGTCAGTTCTACTTAAATTGGCAATCGCATCATAACATGCTTTACGACAAGAATCATAAGCTAATGATTGTGGGTCGTAATCAAATTGTTGACGACTAGCATCGAATGCCTCTTTTACAATGATAGCGTCTGCATATTCATTAGCAAGACCTAACCAACCCCAAGCTCTTAAAGCTCTGCCGGCCCCAACATAATCCCATTTTTGTTCACCTGCAGCCCATTGAACCATTCTGTTCAAATTAGCGCCTTGACCAAAATAAAATGCAGCCCAGAAAGAACCTAAGTTATCACTCGCACCAACTGTTCCACCCATATTATCATAGTTAGATTGATTGGCAGAGGTTGTTGAAATTGGAGAGTTGGTTGTTGAAAATGAACCCCAATATTGAATATAACGTCCAATTAAAAGGGCATCACCTGCAATACCATACGCACTACCTGAAGCAGCAGAACTACCAATGATACTACCAATTAAACTTGGTAGTAAGGTTTCCGGTTCAACTTGAGTAGGTGCATTTGGATTCGCATAAGAATCGTCTAATTTTTTCTGACAAGAGGTTACAGCCAAAACGCTGATTACACCCAGTGAGAGAAAGTATTTTAAAAATTTATTTTTCATATTAAAAAAATTTGAATTGATGATTATGATATTAACGATTAAAAATTAGCACGTAATCCAAAATTCAAGCCCAAAGGTGTTGGCAAATTACCATAATCGAACCCGAAACCACCTACACCTTTTGATAACGCCGTGTTACCATTAGTTGCTGGATCAGCACCTTTATAATTCGTAATCAAAATCAAATCGTTTCCTGTTACAAAAACACTTAGCGATTTCAAGCCCTGAATTCTGCGTATTACTTTTGGATTGAACATATAACTTAATGTTACATCTCTTAATCTTAACCAATTCACATTATGTTGTATAAATTCTTCCTCAGGCATGCTTGAATAGTAAGAGTTTAAGTAATAAGGAGTAATGGCAATGGTATTAACAGTTGGTCTTGCCGTATTTTGTAAACCATCTTGCAAAACACCTTTTACTACTCTTGGAGTCATTCTGTCTGCAGTTCTCGCAGCTTTACCAATGTAAGTAAGGTATTCTTCAGTACCATCAAATATGTCTCCACCAACTTTCAAATCCCATAAGAAACTTAAATTCCAGTTTTTATATCTGATAGAATTCAATGTTCCTAAAGTGAAAGCCGGAGTTCTGTCACCACGGATTAAGAAATTCGCATCAACAACTGGTAACCCTGTTGTTGGGCTTATCAAGATATCTCCATTAGTATTTCTGGCATAACCATAACCTGTAATGGTACCTGTTGAATTTCCTCTATACAAACCACCTCTGGCATTACCGTATAACCAAGTATCGGCAATATATAATTCACCTGCAATAGAGGCCGGTAATGCAAGCACTTTACTCCACATGTGGTTGAAATTGAAACGAATATTCCAATCAACATTTTTACTTCTTACCGGTGCAACATCTAATGAAAGTTCTATACCTTGGTTACGAGTAGTAGCGGCATTTTGAGTGTTTAAAACAAAGCCTGTTGCATAACTGGCACGGTAACCTGACATGATTTGATTGTAAGCCAAAGTATTGTAATAAGCAGCGTCAATAGACACTCTGTTATTGAACATTTTAATTTCAGCCCCAATTTCATGAGTATGCTGTAATTCAGGTGATAAGTTAGGATTGTTATTATAGAATCCATATGAATTAGCTGCACCTACTGCACTTGCAAAGTTTGCACCAAAAACAGATTGGTTTAAATACGGATCAGGCATTCTTGCAGTGCTTGCCAATGAAGTACGCAGTTTAGCATAATTTATAATATTGCCTCGTTTTAAGCCGGGGAATATATCCGTTAAAATCACACTTAAACTACCGGCAGGATAATTGAAGTTTCTGTATTGTGCGGCAAATAGTGATGATCCTTCAAAACGATGACTATAATTTAGGAAGATAACATTTTTAAACCCGATAGATACTTCGCCGAAATAGGCAATATTCCTGATGTCTTGATAATTCGGTTGACCATAAGCATTTCTATTCAGGCGAATTCTTGTATTAAGTGTAGTAATGGTGCTATCATATAAAGACCCTACTACATTATTGAAATTACCATTATTTACTACCACACCTTTTTTATACATACCAACACCAGTAATAGAATCTACAAGACCGGTACCATAAACTGCCCACATTTCTGTTTTAAGATCTTGCCACATTGTTCCGGCCATTGCACGCACAGAGAATGCACCGAATTTTTTATTGGCAGTTAAAGTAATGGTATGATTGTATCCATAATAATTTCTCCAATAATTATCTAATGCACCACGCTGAGAAGCTGATGAAGTTGCTGATTCCGGATGAGTATATATATAACCAACAGTATTATAAGTATCATAACCAAACCTGCCATTCAACATTAACCATGGTCTTAATGCAACATTAACACCCAATGTAGCTACCCATCTGTTAGTAACGTCCTGACTATGATTCATATTGGCATTAAAGAAAGGATTATCAATACCTTCACCGGTTGGTGTTGTTAAATAAGCGCCTTTTCTCTGACCATTTCCATCCAAATAGATACTGGCATTGTTATCAATGGGCCATGCATACAGATCTAACAGGTATCCGCCTGCACTTCTTAATGGTCTGTCAACTGTTGTTTTCGTATAACTTATTGAAGGGGTTAACTCAATTGACTTACCCAATTTAGTATTATTGGTAACTCTAAGTGAATATTTTTCAGAGCTGTTACGAAGAACAACCCCATCAGCTTTTGCATAAGTTCCTGACACACGAAAACTGGAAATTTTATTCCCGAAATCAGCACCTAAATTATGTGTTTGTGTGAAGCCGGTTCTAAAAAAGTTATCGGCATTATGATAGTTCTTAGTATCAGAAGGATAAGCCGGACCAAAATAGTTGAATGAATTCGTTGCGGCAACACCGTTACCACCCGGACTATATCTATCAGTTACATCCGGGAAACGAGTAATACTTTGGAAACGGAAACTATTATCATAATTCACATTTACTTTTCCACCATCTACAGCTTTTGCTTTTTTGGTAGTAATAACAATTGCACCAGAACTTGCCTGGCTACCATATAAGGCAGTTGCTTCCGGTCCTTTTAATACAGTTACAGATTCGATATCATTTGGATTGATATCTGCAATTCTGTTTGTATAATCATTACTTCTATTAGGTCTATCAGAAGCTAATCCTAATTGAGAGCCTCCATTAGAAGTTTCATCTTGTGTTGAGTTATCTAAGATGATACCATCTACAACAAATAAAGGTTGATTGCTCAACATCAAAGAGTTGAAACCTCTTAATACAATTTGAGAAGACGCTCCAGCCATACCGGTTGTCGGTGTAATGGTAAGACCCGCTACTCTACCTTGCAAGCTATTTAAGAAGTTTTCACGTTGAGTTTCTTGAATGTCTTTTCCGGTAACTTTTTGTACCGAATAACCTAATTCACGTGGCTTTCTTTTAATGTCCATCGCTACAACAACTTCTTCTAATTCGTTTGTTTGACTTTTCAAAGAAATATTGACGCTACCACCTGAAACAGTTACTTTTTGAGTTTCATATCCCACATAAGTAACGGTTAATACCTGCCCACTTGATGCTTTAATGGTAAAAGCACCCTTGTCATTTGATTGAGCAACAGTATTTGTTCCGGTAACTTTAATAGTAACACCCGCCAATGGTGTTTTTTTGTCAGCGTCTTGTATCGTTCCAGACACTGTTTGGCTTTGGCCATGAGAAGGCAAAGAGAATATGAAAAGCAGCATGGCAACCACTTTCATCATTGAGGCGATTTTTCTCATAACAAGTTTTGTTTTTTGGTAAGTGGTCAAAATAATTTAATCATTTAAGGTTAAATAATTATTCTAAGGATAGAAAGATTTTATAAAGCTTAATAAAGCAAAAATTCCCGCAAAAAAACGCAAAAAAGAAATTCTCAATGCGAAATATCGAAAATTAAAGCACTGTTAAACTTTTTCAAACACATAGATACGAATTTATTTCAGTATAAAAAAAGTATTTCCATAGAAAAAAATAACTTGCTTAAAAAGTTCAAAAAAAACTGCAAAAAGAAGCAGCATATCAAAAAAATATTTGTCTTACAGCAACTTTATACCTTTTTGACGATATGCATCCAATTCCTTATCCAAAGGATCTAATTCTGTAATCAAAGTATCAATCACTTCCGTTCTGCATACTTGCAAACGCTGAACTGTATTGAGTTTTTCGGAGATAGCCAAAGAAACTGTTCTTTGCGCACACTTAATCATAGCCCTTTTTACTTCAATAACCTCCCATTCCAGATCAGTAATTCCTTTTTCTGCATCAATACTATTGGTTCCTAAAAAACAAAGATCAGCTTTGATCTCACTTAATCTTTGTACTACTTCCGCACCAATAGATATCTGTGCGCTTTTCAATAATTTATTACCAATGAAAATAACTTCACTGTTGGGATGATTTAATAATTCCAATGCAGTTGGTACACTTACCGTGATGAATGTTGCATTCAACTCTTCCGGTAACATTTTCACCATTTCAATAATGGTAGTGCCACCGGATAAAATAACAAACATCCCATCTTTAATCATCCCAACTGCTTTTTGTGCAATGATTCTTTTTTCCGGCCTTAAATAAATATCGCTGTTCTGTAAAGTAAAATGAAATGATTTGGATAATGCACCACCATGCACTTTGGTTAATTTTCCTTCTTCATGTAATTCCTGCAAATCGCGCCGCACCGTATCTTCAGAAACACTTAATTGCGAACTCAAATCGGAAGAGAGTACTTTATTATGGATATTGATCTGTTGAAGAATATACGCCTGTCTTTCCTTCTTTAGCATATTAGTTTATTTTGGCAGGCAACTAAACTACAAATATTTTTTTCATTAGCGACTGATTTATTTATCGGCTTACCCAAAACAACCTCAAAGCGCATAAGGCAGAAATCATACAAAACATGGATCACTTATTTTACTAAGAAAAAGGATTTGTAGCCACCTTACTATTATTTCAGTATTATCTTGTTGCAGGATTCTTCGAGTGTTCTTCGTAAGCCTTCGAATAAATCAGCAAAGAGGTAATAAGCAAACAGGAAGAAATCACGAAGAAATAGATAAACTAAGCATGTTTTAAATTTAAATTTCGATATTCGCTTTCCGCAATGATTACTCCGCAAACCATAGAGCAAATAAAAAATCGCATTGATATCATCGATGTGATTGGCGAATATGTTAAACTCAAAAAACGCGGATCGAATTATTTGGGACTTTGTCCTTTTCATAACGAGAAAACTCCTTCATTCACTGTTTCTCCCGCCAAAGAATTATATAAATGTTTCGGATGCGGCAAAAGCGGCAATACCATTACTTTTTTAATGGAACATGACAAGATGAGTTATGTAGAAGCATTGAAATTTTTAGCGAACAGATATAATATTGAGATTGAAGAAACTGAATCTACACCGGAACAAAAAATAGTTCAACAAGCGGCAGACAGTTTATACATCATCAACAATTTTGCTACTAAAATTTTTGATGAAAAATTATTTGATTCTGAAGAAGGACAAAGCATTGCACTCAGTTATTTAAAAGAAAGGGGTTTCAGAGAAGAGGTTATCAAAAAATTTCAGATCGGTTATAATCCCAATCAAAAAAATGAATTAGCCAATGCTTTAATTCAACATCAATTCAATAAAGATTTTTTATTGAAAAGCGGATTGGTTGCCTTAAGAAATGAAAATGAATTAGTAGATAATTATCGTGGCCGTATCATCTTTCCTATTCATAACAATTCCGGAAAAATCATTGGCTTCGGTGCAAGAATTATTGGCAAGAATGATAAAGCACCCAAATACATCAACACGCCTGAAAATGAAATTTATATAAAGAGTAAAGTATTGTATGGGTCTTATTTTGCAAGATTGGCGATTGATAAAGCAGATGAATGTTTATTAGTGGAAGGTTATACTGATGTGGTAAGTTTACATCAGGCAGGTATTGAAAATGTGGTGGCCAGTGGCGGAACGTCGCTTACGATTGATCAACTTAGATTAATAAAAAAATATTCTAACAACCTGACCATTATTTATGATGGCGATGCAGCAGGTGTAAAAGCTGCTTTACGCGGATTAGATATGGCTTTGGAAGAAAGCCTGAATGTGAAGCTGGTATTGATTCCTGATAAAGAAGACCCTGACAGCTATGTAAATAAAGTAGGTGCCACTGCATTTAAAGAATTCATTGCAGTAAATAAAAAAGACTTCATCATTTTTCAATTGGAAGTGATGTTGAAAGAAGCAGGTAATGATGTTACAAGTAAAAGCAATGTGGTCAATCAAATTGCAGAAACATTAAGTAAAATAAATAAGGCAGAAGATTTTACCAAGCAACAAGATTATATCAAACAATGTTCTGTGCTGTTAAAAATTGATGAGACCGGATTAACCAATCTTGTTAATAAATATAAGAGAGATAAGATCGTAAAAGATGAAAAGAAATTACCTTTTGAAGAAGCAGATTATTTTCATCAGCAGTCAAAACAACCCGAAGATGTTTTAGATGAAAATGTTTTTTTATTAAATCAAGACGAAGCACACGAAAGAAATGTGATGCGTGTTTTATTAGAAAATGGCTTGAAGAATTGGGATGATCAAAAAACAATGGCGCAATATATTTTTGAAGAACTGGAAGCATTTCACTTTGAAAATACACAATTAGAAAACTTATATAACACTTACAGGAAGCAATATGAACAGGGCTTACAGCCTGATGCTAAAAGTTTTTTATATAATGATGATGAAAACATCAGAAGTTTAGTAGTCAGTATTACTATGTTTCCGCATGAACTAAGTCTGAAATGGGATGAAGTATTGGAAGGTATGCATATTACCAATAGAGACACATCGCAACAAGATGTTTTAATGAGTGTAAATTATTTTAAACTGAAGAAAATAAAAAAGATGTTTGAAGAAAATCAACGCGATATGGAACATGCCGACTTTGATGAGCAAATGCGTTTGATTGAAATACATAAAAACTTAAAAGAAATAGAAAAAGAAATCACCAGACAATTGGGTACAGTTATTATGAAATAGTTTTCTGCAGCAACATATCACTATAACTATGATTAATCAAATCTTCTTTTTTAATTTCGAAAGCATCCATATAAAATTCACATTGCTGTTGTAAAGTTTCAACAGATTTATCAGGATAATTCTTATTGCCTGCTTCTATCTCCACAAAACTTCCCAACCCTGCTATTTCATCTAAATGAAATTTTACATTTTCAATAAAAAATATCTTTCGCTTCTTTTCAACAATCACTTTGATGCCAAGTACTTTTGCGAAAAAGTTTTCAGTCGATTTTCCATCAGCAATATTTAATAAAGAAAAATCGGATTGCTTCGGACCATCCTGATCGGGTCTGTTATAAAAAATAAAATTATTTTCAATATTACCTTGACGCAATTTCAATCTGCCCGAAGTAACATTGAAATAAGTATCTTTTTGATAATCAATACCGATGAATTGGGCATTGTGAGAAACTAAAAATGCTTCCACCTTTTCGGGATGAAAGCATTTTGCTTTTATTTCAACATTTATATAATTCATTATTTCTCGGATGGATTCTTTTTTCCTGCCATTAATTTTTCTACCACAGCTTCTAATCTGCGCTGACGGGTTTCTTCTTTTTTTGCATCTTCAATCCAAACGATATATTCTTTTTGATTGCTGAATGAAAGTGATGTAAAAAATTCTTTCACTTTTTTATGTTTAGTAAATGCTTTCTCTAATTCGGCAGGCGGCACAACCAAACGCTTTTCAAAATCGATACCTTTTATTTCAGTTTTTTTTTCAATTGCTTGATGATAGACTGTTTCTGATTTTTTAAACCGCATAGCACTCCATACATGATCCAATGCAACCAAACTTACTCCTTCGTAAGAATTCTGACTCAATACATCCCAACTGCAATCGCGGTTAAGATCACTAACGATTTTACTTGTCTGCTTCGGATAAGCGATCCACAACTTGCTTTCGCCATGTAAAGCAGGCAGTACATCTTTCAGTACATTATTCAATTGATTTTGATTGACCGCAAAGACCAATGCAAAATCAACCTTTCTGCTTTTCAGTAAAGGCGTAATATTTTTTGCGTAAGATAACTTGGCAAATTGTTTTTCTATAGATGACGGTAGCCCTTGTATTAATAAGTTCTTCTCGTCTTGTAAATGCAATTTTTCAAACAAACTTTGATTAGACATGCCTAAAAAGAATTTCAGGTGATGTAATTGGGAGGGCAAAGGTAGAAAATATAAAGAAGTATTGCAAACAAAAGCGCATCTAATTTGTAAAAATGATAAAATTTATGTTGAATGATGTCTGCTCAGAGCAGTATTCGTGTTGTAAGTAGTATCAATTAGAGCGTTTTCTGCCTCGACGTCTGTCTCTATATTTCAAAATAGGCACTTTACTTTCTGTACCTTTTAAAATACGTGTAATATTTTTTTGATGTGTTAGCACAATCATCAAAGCAACGATTATAGCAAAAATTCGATAGAGCGGTTCCTTCTCATTAAAAATAAAAAGAATAAATACCATAAATGAAATACCTGCCAATATTGAACTAAGCGAAACGAATCTGGTAAGATATAGAACCAACAAAAAAACTGCTACACAGCAAACAGCCACAACCGGTTGAATGGCAATGGCCATTCCAAATAAAGTAGCCACGCCTTTACCGCCTTTAAACCCGGCCCAAATTGGAAAAACATGACCCAGTACTGCAGCCAATCCTAAACCGATCATAAAATTGGTTCGATGCAATTCACTGGTTGGTAATACATAATGCGGAAGAAAAATATACAGGGAAGTTGCGCATATACCTTTGATTACATCAACACTCATTACTATAGTACCCCACTTTTTCCCGAGTACACGATATGTATTGGTGGCGCCGGCATTTCCGCTGCCATAATCACGAATATCAATTCCAAAAAATCTCTTGCTAACCCATACAGCTGTTGGAACAGATCCGATCAAATAAGCCACAATTATGAGCAATAATTCATTCATTGGGTGTTGAAGTTTGGGATTGCAAAGATAATAACCAATCCCGTAATTCATAATTTCTTAACAAAGAGATGTATTTAGCGCGTAAATTCCAAAGCAATCCAGCCATTTTTTTCCACTATTTTCTCAAATCTAAGCCCAAATTTTCCACATGATTCCCTGATTTCAGTTTCATCTTCTTTTAATAACCCACTTAACAATAAGGACCCTCCAACAATCAGATTATCAACTAAATAAGTTATATTATCTAAAATAATATTTCGATTAATATTAGCAATAATTACCTGAAATGGTTGGTTTAAATTGGCGGATTCGCCTTTTTTGATTTCAATGTTTTGGCAGTTGTTTTTTAGCAAATTTTCACCGGCATTTTCAATACACCAATCATCATTATCTATGGCAATAATTTTTGATGCGTTTAGCTTTTCGGCAAGTATGGCTAAAATACCGGTGCCTGTTCCAAAGTCTAATACAGTCTTATTAGTAAAATCGATTCCCTTCATTAATTGCATCATCATAAAAGTAGTAGCATGATGGCCCGTTCCGAAACTCATTTTTGGAGTAATAATTATTTCATGTAAAACATTCTCAATAGGTTGATGAAAATCTGCCCTCACGCCTACAAAATCATCTACACTAATCGGCTCAAAGTTTGATTCCCAAAGCTGATTCCAGTTTTGATATGGAATAATGGATGAGGAATATTTGAAATGATATTTTTCAGATAAAGCTTGAATGAATACTTTATCAAATTCATCTTCTTTGATAAATGCTTTTAATGAGGCTGTTGATTCTTCAAACCCATCATAACCACATAATGATAATTCAGCAATAATCATATCAAGGATTTCAACATCGGCTGAAAGAATAATTAACTCTGCATAATTCATATCATTACTTTAAAAGTAAATCCCCTCGAACAAGCGAAGGGATTTTATTATTTATTGATTTTCATTTTGAGGCGGGGCATCTTGTCTGCCTTCCGGTCTTGGCATCAATGCTTTTCTACTCAATTTAAATTTACCTGTTTTATGATCAATGCCAATCAATTTCACTTTTACTTTATCTCCTTCTTTGAAGATACCATCCATTGTTTCTAAGCGCTTCCAACTGATTTCACTGATATGTAATAAACCTTCTTTCTTTGGAAGGAATTCAACAAAAGCACCAAATTCTTTAATGCCTTTTACAGTTGCTTCATACACTGAACCAACTTCCGGAACAGCTACCAATCCTTTCACCCAAGCCAATGCTTTTTCCAATCCTTCTTTTACAGGAGAGAAAATACTTACTTCACCATAATTACCAATTTCTTCTATATTAATAGTCGTTCCGGTTTCGCGTTGAATTTCCTGAATCACTTTACCACCTGGTCCGATCACCGCACCGATAAATTCTTTATCAATGAATAATTTTTCCATTCTTGGTGTATGCGGTTTCACTTCAGGTCTTGCTTCAGCAATACATTCATACATCGCATTCAAAATATGTAAGCGACCTTTTCTGGCTTGTTCCAGAGCCTCACGCATTACTTCCATGCTTAATCCATCCACTTTAATATCCATCTGCACACCGCAAATACCATCGCGTGTTCCGGTAACTTTAAAATCCATATCACCCAAATGATCTTCATCGCCCAATATATCTGTAAGAATTGCGTATTTACCATCGTCTGCTCTGGTAATTAATCCCATTGCAACACCACTCACATGTTTTTGAATAGGCACACCGGCATCCATCAATGCTAATGACCCTGCGCAAACTGTTGCCATTGATGAAGAACCATTGCTTTCTAAAATATCACTCACAATTCTCGTTGTATAAGCATATTCGCTACCAGGCATCATTTGTTTTAATGAACGCATAGCTAAATTACCATGACCAACTTCTCTGCGGCCTACACCACGCATCATTTTTACTTCACCTGTTGAAAATGGAGGAAAATTATAATGCAAGATGAATTTAGAATAATCTGATTTTGCTGCACTTTCAATTAATAATTGATCTAATGCAGTACCTAATGTTACGGTGGTTAATGATTGTGTTTCACCACGAGTAAATAATGCAGAACCATGCGGAGCAGGCAGAGGTTCTATTTCCATAGCTAATGGACGAACCTCATCTAATTTTCTTCCATCCAAACGAGTGCGATCATCCAATATCATATTACGCACTACTTCCCATTTCAGATCTTCGTAATATTTTTTAGTTAATTTCTTTTCAAGGTCTGTTGCTTCTTCACCTAAACTTGCAATCAACTCATCTTTTAATTTACTGTAAGCATCTGTACGTTCATTTTTTGCAGAAGCGCTTTTAGAAATTTCGTACACTCTATCTTTTGCAAAAGCATATACTTTTTGTTGAACAGCTTCGTCTTGTGGCGGCTTCTTGTAATCTCTTTTTGCAGTTACGCCTTTTTTATTTCTTAATTCTTCCTGTGCTTTAATTTGAACACGAATGGCATCATGTGCTAACTGCAATGCATTAATCAAATCTTCCTCAGAACATTCTTTTGCTTCTCCTTCTACCATCATCAAATTCTTTTCGGTAGCAGCAATGATGAATTCCATTTCACATTTTTCCAATTCGCTGCGTGTTGGATTAACAATAAAATTGCCATCCACTCTTGCTATTCTTACTTCACTGATAATTTCTTTAACAGGAATATCCGATACTGCTAAGGCAGATGATGCAGCCAAACAGGCTAAAGCATCCGGCATTACTTCAGGATCGCTGGAAACCAAGCTGATCAATACTTGTACATCACATAAATAATCTTCCGGAAACAATGGACGCAAAGCACGATCTATCAAACGACTGGTTAATATTTCATAATCATTCAATCTTGCTTCTCTCTTAAAGAAAGAACCCGGAATACGACCGGCAGAAGCAAATTTTTCCTGATAATCTACACTTAATGGAAAGAAATCTTGTCCTTCTTTTGGTTCTTTATTAGCAACAACAGTTGCCAATAAAATACAATTACCCTGACGAACAGTAACAGCACCATCGGCCTGACGAGCCAATTTACCTGTTTCGATGAATACTTCAGCACCATTAGGCAGCTTGAAGCTTACTTGTATTGGTTGTGATAACATTTTTAATAAATGATTGTGAATGAGATTTGAGGAGCAATCATTCCTCAACTAATTCTGTGATTAATGTTTTTGCAGAAACGAACTGATAACATAAAAATTCCCAACCGTATAAAGATTCAGTTGGGAATTTTTTATATCATATTCAATAAAATTATTTTCTGAGGCCTAATTTTTCAATCAAAGCACGGTAGCCTGTCAAATTTGTTTTTTGCAAATAAGTCAGCAATCTTTTACGCTGACCAACCAATTGCATCAAACCTCTGTGCGTTGAAAAATCTTTTCCATTAGCTTGTAAATGACCGCTAATGTGGGCAATACGCTCTGTTAATAAGGCAATCTGACCTTCAATAGAGCCTGTGTTAGTGGCTTTGCCACCGAATTCTGCGAAAATGGTTGATTTTTTTTCTTTTGTTATTGGCATCTCAATTTCTTTTTTTAAAGCATCCAAAAATTTACATCTTTAATTTGTGGGTGCAAAAGTAGGGAATTTCGGATAAATAAGTAAGAATTACAGGAAGAATTTTTATACTGATATATTTGCCAAATCTCAATCTAAAAGCAGTGCCTAAACTGATTTTTACAGTAACCAATGACCTGAATTACGATCAACGAATGCAAAGAATCTGTTATTCGTTATCAAAAAACGGATATCAAGTTATTTTGGTGGGTCGGAAATTAAAGACTTCTCTCCCATTAAATCAATCTACATTTCATCAAAAAAGATTGAGTTGTTTTTTTGCGAAAGGACCATTTTTTTATGTTGAATTTAATTTTCGTTTATTTTTTTATTTACTGTATACAAAGTTTGATATTGTTTGTGCGATTGATATAGACACTATTATTCCCTGTTATGCAGCATCCTTCTTAAAACAACAGAAAAGAGTGTATGATGCGCATGAATTATTCTCGGAACAAAAAGAAATAATTCGCAGAAAAAATATCCATGCAGTTTGGTCAATGCTCGAAAAATGGATCATCCCCCAATTTAAGAACGGTTATACAGTTAATCAATCAATCAAAAATGAATTCAACAAAAGATTTGGAGTTGATTATTTTGTAATTAGAAATCTTCCTTTAAAAATTTCGACTGTTCAAATTCAAAATGCGAATGTTGATGAAGAACGTTTTATCTTATATCAAGGTGCTGTGAATGAAGGCCGATGCTTTGAAACATTGATTCCTGCTATGAAAAATATTGATTGCAAATTAGTAATCTGTGGTACCGGAAATTTTTATTATCAATTAATTCAACTCATCAAAGACAATGATGTAGGAGATAAAGTAGAACTAAAAGGAAATTTATTGCCTGAAGAATTACATCAATTAACGCCTACTGCAACAATTGGATTAACTTTCTTTGAATCAACCGGACTGAATCAAATTTATTCTTTGTCCAATCGTTTCTTTGATTATATCATGGCAGAGATTCCTCAAGTTTGTGTTGCCTTTCCAGAATACAAAAGGATTAATGATGAATTCAATATCGCAATGTTGATCGATAACACAACAGTTGACACTGTCAGTCTGGCAATAAACAATTTGCTGAGTGATACTGTTATAAGAGAAGAAATGATTGACAATTGCAGAAAAGCAAAAGAAATTCTTAACTGGGAAAATGAAGAAATTAAACTATTAAACTTTTGGAAAAACATTTGCACATCATAGATTTTACTGTTCCTTTTCCCGTTGATTTTGGAGGAGTGATTGATCTGTTTTGGAAATTACCTTCTTTACAGAATGAAGGTGTGAAAATTCATTTGCATTGTTTCAAAAATGGGAGATCCGAACAAACTGAATTAAATAAATATTGTGCTTCGGTTAATTACTATGAGAGAAATGAGGGACATAAAGCAATCTCCGCCAAACTCCCTTACATCGTTGCTTCCAGGAAGAATGAAACATTGCTTCAAAATTTATTGAATGATGAATATCCCATTTTAATGGATGGCGTTCATTCAACTTATTTATTGAATGATGAAAGATTTTTACATCGCAGGAAGTTTGTTCGCATACACAATGTAGAACATCAATATTACCATCAATTAGCACAATCAAGTTCTTCTTTTTTTAAAAAGATTTATTATTCAAGAGAAGAAAAATTATTGAATCAATACGAGCGATCCATTGTAACAAGAGCCAATGCTTTTTGGGGTGTTACTAATAAAGACGTAAATTATTATCGGAACGAATTGAATTGCAAAACAATTGATTACCTGCCAGTGTATTTACCCAATTATTGGGGATTGAATTGTTTAGAAGGCAAAGGCAATTATTGTTTATATCATGGCGACTTAAGTGTTGATACGAATGATAAAGCTGCTAAATGGTTATTGAAAAAAATATTTTCTCAATTAGAAATTCCATTTGTAATTGCCGGAAAAAATCCTTCCAAAGAATTAGAACATTTAGCACACCAACATTTGCACACCTGCATAGTGGCTAATCCGGGTGAGAAAGAAATACAGGATATGATCGGTAAAGCACACATCAATATTCTTCCATCATTCAGCAATACCGGAATTAAATTAAAATTATTGAATGCACTTTATAATGGTAAGCATTGCGTAACAAATGCTGCAACTTGTGAGGGAAGTGATGTTGAAGAACTTTGTGTGATTACTGATAGTGAAGAAGAAATGAAGACAAAAATTGTTGATTTATATAATCAACCTTTTAGCAAAGAAGATGGAGAGAAAAGAAAGAAAATATTATCTGAACAATTCAGCAATGAAGCAAATGCGAAACAACAAGTGAAGTGGATATGGGGATAAACTTATAGTGTAGCATTCAGCAGTGGTGCATCTTTCAACATCTTATAAAAATCTTTCTGCTTGGCAAATGCCTGTAATGAATTTAAATGATTTTGATGATGCATATCTGTTCCCACAAAATCAATCATCTCATTTTTCAATAATTTTTTAGCAATCTTTTTTACACTGCCTCCGTAATAACCAGCAAGCGATAAAATATTCAACTGAAATAAGCACCCTCTTTCTTTCAGTTCAGTATAAAAATTAAAATTGGAGTGATAGTAAGAATATCTTTCAGGATGCGCCAATATGGGTTGTAATCCCAATAATTTTAAATCAAAGATTACTTGCTGTAAATAAGGCGATGAAGCCATGTAAGACATTTCAATTAATATATAATTATCACCAAAACATAGCAACTGATCACCTCTTTTAGCTGAATTCCTTTCGCAATAAATTTATTTTTTATTGAAGGTCTGTTCACCAATTCATTAATCACTTTATAATCACAAGGCCATCCTGCAAAATCAACAGGTATAATAGCTTTTGTTTTTTCGGTGATGGCAGCTTCAATTTTATCTACATCAATATTAAAATCTTCTCCCACATCAACCATGATTACTTTAGCTCCAATATGCATTGCGGCTAATGCGGTTGCACAATATGTATATGCAGGAACAATCACTTCATCGCCTCTTGTAATACCATACCAATGCAATACCAACATCATGGCAGATGTGGCAGAATTAACGCCCAGTGCAGCTTCTACGCCAACATATTTACACACTTCCTCTTCCAACGCTTTTACTTTCGGACCGGTAGTGATCCAACCGCTACGTAATGAATCTAATACTTCATTCTCTACATCTGTATCATTATAAGGCGGCGAAAATGGAATGATCATGAATAAATTTATTTTTTAGAAACAAAGCCTCTCAATGTTCCCCAACCATAACTGAAGTGGAATCCAAAGAATATAAACGGCAAAAATATTTTTCTATTGTCATTATCTTCACTCATTGATAAAGCAGCAACAATCATCCCTGCCAATAAATGCAGGGCGATGATAAATCCAAATACTGAAATCAAGTAAAAAGTGTTCTTGAAAAGAATTTCTACAATACCAACTATCAAACAAGCAAATAACGACAATACAAAAACAAATGGAACAAAATGGTGAATGCGCATACTCCTTTTATGCATAAAAAAACTTTTGGCATTCCAGAAACCACCACGATATCCATACTTGAATAATTTATTTAAATCTGCAGGGGGACGATAGAAACATTTTGTCTTCCATGTACAATATAATTGATGACCGGCATCAATCAATCGCTGATTCATATCGTTGTCCTGATTGCGTTCCAGCATTTCATTATAACCGCCAATATCCAATAATGCTTGCTTTTTGAAAACAGGAAAATTAACTGAGTGAACATATCCTTCTCGCATTACACGAAACGAATTTCCTGAAACACCAAAACTACTAAGCATTGCCCACTCGCATAATTTTGCTTGAGTTGTTGAATAAGCAGATTGCGTAATGACCCTGCCAGAGCAACCAACAGAATTGGTTGCAATCAAATCATCATAGCAAGCTTGTAAATAATTTTTATCATATGCACTGTGTGCGCCTAATATTGCTACATACTCTCCTTTGGCTTCCTTTAACCCAATATTAAATGCGAATGGTGTTTTACGTTTTGGATTATCAATCAATCTTACATTCGGAAATTTTTCAGTATACTCTCTAATGATGTTTCTTGTTTTATCTGTACTCATTCCATCACACAATAAAATTTCAATATCAAATGAATGATGTTCCTGTTGCAAAAAACTTTCAATAGTTTGCTGAATATATTTTTCTTCGTTAAAAACCGGACTGATAATAGAAAGAATCATTTTGAATAAAATGCTTTAATAGTTTCAGCCACATAATTCATTTGAGTTTCTGTCAACTCCGGAAACATAGGCAGGGAAAGGATTTCATCTTTATATTGATTGGAAACAGGAAAATCATTCTCGGTATAATGCAAATATTTATACGCTTCCATTATGGGCAATGGAACAGGATAATGAATAGCCGTTTCAATTCCATTTTCTTTTAAATATTTCGCTAATGCGTCACGTTGTTTTGCTCTGATGACATACAAATGATAAGTATGCTTTGTATTAGGGCGAAGTTTTGGAGTGATCACTTCATCAATTCCACTTAAAATTTTTGTATAATAAGCTGCATTCGAAATTCTTTTGTTTGTCCACTCAACTAAATGAGGAAGTTTAGCAGAAAGAATTGCTGCCTGCAATCCATCTAATCTTGAATTGATGCCTTCAATTTGATGTTGATGTTTAATTAATGCGCCATGTCTTGCATACATTCTACATGTCTCAGCCAAAGCATCATCATTGGTAATAATGCAACCTGCATCTCCGTAAGCACCTAAATTTTTTCCGGGATAAAAACTAAAAGATGCGGCAATACCTCTTAATCCTGCTCTTATATTATTGTATTCGCTTAAATGCGATTGTGCACAATCTTCAATTAAGAATAATTGATGCTTATCGCAAATGGATTTAATCGTTTCTATGTCACACATCTGCCCTTGCAAATGCACAGGCATGATGGCTTTTGTTTTAGCAGTGATTTTTGCTTCAATTAATTTTTCATTGATGGAATAATACTCAGCATCAATATCCACAAATACAGGCGTGGCACCGGTTTGAGAAATAGTTTCACTGCTGCTGATCCAACTATTGGCAACCGTAATCACTTCATCGCCTTTGCCAATGCCCAACATCTTCATAATAATATACAATGAATCAGTTCCGTTTGCACAACTAATGCAATGCTTCACACCATATAATGTTGCAAAATCTTTTTCAAATTGATTCACATATTTACCGCCAATAAAAGCTGTTTCAGTAATTACATTTTCGATAGCTGTATCAATTTGCTTTTTGATGGATTGATATTGCAATTTCAAATCAACAAAAGGAACATTCATTATTTATAATTTCTATTAAAGTGATTTTATTTTTTTTGCAGGATTACCTGCATACACACCCGTCTCTGTAATATTCTTTGTAACTACTGCACCTGCACCAATAACAACGTGGTCGCATATTTCAACAGGAAGAATTGTTGCATTACTGCCAATAGAAACATGATCACCGATTTTTGTTTGCTTCCATAAATTCTTATCACCGCCTGCAGGTCCACCCTTAGAGAACAAGTCATTAATGAACATCACACCATGACCAATAAAACAATGATTACCGATGGTAACCAATTCGCAAATAAATGTGTGTGATTGAATTTTACAATGCTCACCTATCACTACATCTTTTTGTATTTCTGTAAATGGACCAACAAAAGTATTAGCACCAATTTTACATTCATATAAATTACATGGCTCTACCACTTTTACATTTTCGCCAAAATCAACATTACGAATGGCTATTTTAAATATTTCAGGTTGATTAGACATTATGCATTTAGTTGTTTGGCTGATTGATAAATCTTATCAATGATCTCAACAGTCTTTAATCCTTCAAAAGAATTGGTAGAGATAGAAGTACCGTTTTGCAATACATCAATTAAGTTTTGATATACTTTATCGTGATTGCTCATCGAACCAACATAGGTTCCGTAATTATTGGCTGTATTGCCTTTCGGCAGATCTTTGAATTCAAAATTTTCAATAGACTGATATTCGAGTTCATTCAAATATTGCCCGCCAATTTTCACAGTTCCTTTTTCTGCAAATATGGTAAGAGATCCTTCCATATTTTTCTTATAACTGTTTACCGTATAATTGATAGTACCAATAGCACCGCTTTGAAATTCTAATGCAATAGCACCGGTATCCTCAAAATCAATGATTCCTTGATGAGAAAAGTTTGCTGTTAACGCATATGCTCGTTTCACATCACCAATCATCCAATACAACAAATCAATGAAATGACTGAACTGTGTAAACAATGTCCCACCATCCATATCTTTTGTTCCCTTCCATGAATTCTCGTAATAATCTTTATTACGATTCCAGAAACAACTTAATTGAATGCTGTAAATTTTTCCAAGAATACCTTTATCAATGGCTTCTTTCACCGCAGCTACAGGAGGATTAAAACGGTTTTGTTTAATGGCAAACAATCTTTTATTAGCATGTTCTGCCGCTTTGATCATTTCACCACAATCGTAAACCGTTAATGCCATTGGTTTTTCAACCAATACATGATAACCGGCTTTTAGTGCAGCAATCGCATGGGTTGCATGCAAACCATTGGGCGAACATATAGAAACAACATCAACCGTTTTTTCATTTGACAATAATTCTTCAGCTGTTGAATATTGTTTTGCATGATATTTTTCTGCTAGTGCTGTTGCTTTACCAGAAACAATATCACACACTGCAACCAATTCACCATAATTATTGATATGCTCAGCATGCCGTTGTGCTATTCTACCGCATCCAATAATTGCAAATTTTATTTTACTCATTTCCACTTTGTTTTTAGATAAAGAGAAGATCAATCAACTCTAAATTGATCTCTTTGATCTTCAACATATTTTTTAATTAATGACTTGGTCTTAAAATAATCTCTTGTTCTTTTTGCAAAGCCTTTTGTTTGATTGAATAATTGCTTTACATCACTCTTCATTCCATTTAAACCACTCTGATATTGTTTGGATGGCAAGCCGGTTGTTAGCATAAAAGCAACTTCTTCTTTAGCTCGCCTGTTCAAAATTTGCTTTTGCGTTAACTTTTTATGATACAAATAAAACAAAGGAATATTTGCTTTAATCTTATATCCTGCTTTTAACACTTGATATGACCAAATCTTATCCTCACTATAAAAAGTTTTTTCGTCGTATTTATAATATTCCCAAACAGATTTTCTAATAAACGCACAACTATTTACTGTACCATATAACCAAATTTTTTGGATATCTAAATCTTCTTCATCATAACTTAATATTGCAGGCTTGTTTAAAAATGCATTCATTGCTTTTGATGGACTATCTGCCGTTACAAATTTTAATCCTGCAATTTTATCATCATCAAAATGTTCAACTGCTTTTTGTAAAAAATTATCACTCAATAAAAAAACATGAGAACTTAAAATCAAAATAAATTGACCGCTACAATGCTCTATTCCAAAATTAAGCGCCTTACCATAAGTAAATTCTTTTCGTGGCAATATTTCCACCCTGCAACCATAACATTTTGCTATTTCCAATGAGTTATCATCACTTTCGTTATCAACAACAATAATTTCAATTTCAAAATCTACTTGTTGAGATCGCAATGCCTTTAAGCAAACATTCAGTTCATTTGCTTCATTCAGATTTCTAATTAAAATTGAAATAAGTATCATATTCTAAATAACTGCAGTGACCTGAAAAAGTATTAATACAGCAAAATTATTTAACCTTAATTAATTTAGACTTTGGATGAAATATGTAAAACCAAACTCCTGCAATAACTCCTTTAATTTCTTGTTTCATGGTTATTTTCCTGATCGTGATACAATAGAAATATTCTTGTATCCAAGAGAAAGCATATTGCTCAGATGCCTTTTACCAATAGAACCCAAGCCAACTAATAGAATATTCAACTAAACTTATTTTATTGGAGAAAGATATTCAACAGGGAATTCAACGACCATCACTTGACCTAAACTTTGTAATTCAACATATACTTTTTTCTTACCGCCACGAATTACTTTTCCCTGATTATCCATAAACACACCATGATTCACACGAACTTTACTATCTGTTTTAAATCCTTCGATAGAAATGATTTCAATTTTTGCATCTTCTTCCGATAAATATTTCTTGATCATTTCTATCTCTTCATTTCTGATCACCGCGGGCTTTCCTAAATAATGTACAAAATTCAATACCCCATCTGTCATTAAAACTTTCAATCTTTCTTCTTCATTGATATTGACAAAAACATAAGATTTAAAAAGGGGGTCTTCAATTATTTTTTTTCTATCGCTCCATTGTCTTTCTACTTTTTGCAAAGGACACCAGCTATTGATACTTTTCCGAATCAAAACCGAATCTACTTTTTTCTCCCATCTGGGCTTTGTATAAATTGCATACCATTTTCTTTCCATTTCCATATTCTATCATTCATTTTTTGCCTTCAAATATACAGCTTCGCCATGTCACTCACATAATGAGGTAGTAATTTTTCATCAGCCAATATTTTTTCAAAGGCTATTAAAAATTAAGCCTGTTGTTTATTAAAAATGGAAAAAGCTTTTTGTAAGAAGTTTTTCCTTTTTTCATTTAAATAATAACTGTAGCTGTAGCCAAATCCAAAGCTGTAACCATAACTTCCATCCTTTTTAATACCATTCACCACAACACCCATATGCTTGAATTTTTTATCCTTATATAATTTTTCGATATAAGGCAGAATTGCTTTTAATGTAAATCTGTGACGAACTACAAACAATGTTAAATCAGCAAATTTTTCCAACAGTAATGCATCCGTAACCAATCCCACGGGTGCAGTATCTATAATAATATAATCGAAATGATTTCGTAAATACTCAAATAATGAAATGGTTTTTTGATTCATTAAAAGTTCTGCGGGGTTTGCCGGAACCGGACCGGAAGTAATGATAGAAGTATTATTCAATGCAGGCAATACTTGAATAATATTTTCGATATCTTCTTCGCCGGCTATATAACTTGACAATCCCTTATCATTAGAAATATTGAGTGTTTTAGCCATTCGCGGATTGCGCAAATCGAATTCAAGAATAATCGTTTTAGCACCGGTAACATTTAACGAATTGGCCAGATTGATGGATACAAAACTTTTTCCTTCGCCACTTACAAAAGAAGATAGCATAATGGTTTTTAATTGCCTGCCGGGTACTACATAATGCAAATTGGTTCTTAATAACCGGAATTGTTCAGAAATAGGATTTCTGCTGCGTGTATCAACAATCACTCCTTTTTTCCATTTTTGATATGACAACTCTCCTACTATCTGAACGGATGTGGCTGTTTCAATTTCGTTTTTATCAGATATTTTGTTATTCAAGAAATCACTCAAAAACATAATACCCGAAGGAATTAATATGCCTAATAAAATTGCTAATAAT
>CAIRTF010000163.1 GCA_903881425.1 uncultured Chitinophagaceae bacterium
TTAGGATTGAAGAATAAGGATCTTGTAGGTAAAATGGGTAGTAAAGGATATGTTTCTTCTTTACTCAACAAAAAGAAGCCGTTGACCCTGGAGTTAGCTAAGTTGTTTCATCAAGAATTAAATATCCCAGCTGAGGTGTTACTGTCCTAGCGACAGCTTGAAGTCGCAAATTGCGACCTCAAGTATAGGTGGTATTAGTTAACAGAAACCTCAACGGTTTTACCTAGTCCAAATTCAAGCAACCTATACAAAGTAGAAAGTTGAATGTCTGTTTTCCCATTTTCAATTCTAGAGATAAAGCTTTTTTTGGCTCCAATTTTATCTGCCAATTGTTCTTGTGTCATTTTTGCATTTTTTCTTTCTTCTTTAATCAACTCTCCAATCAAAAATGCTTTTGCTTTAATTTCAAATTCAGTTCTTCTCTCGGATCCTCTTGCACCATACCTTCCAGTTAAATGCTCATTAAAATTTGTAATACTACTTTCTTTCTTTGCCATTATATATTTATTTAGTCGTACTAAAATATTCCTTCATTAATTTATTAGCCATCTCTATTTCTTTAAGAGAGGTTTTTTGAGTTTTCTTTTGGTAGCCATTTAATAAAACAACAATTTTCCCTTTATCAAAAAAACAGAATATTCTAAAAATATTATTGCCATGTTCAACTCTTACTTCATACAACCCTTTTTGCCCTTCTAAATGTTTTAAAAACTTCTCAGGCACTTTTTCTATGTGCGTGATTAAGAATAAAACATAATCGATTTTTTCTTTTGCTTTTTCTGATTGCTTATTAAAAAAGTCATAAAAATGATTTCTATAAAAAACCAGCGCCCTTACTTGATTCATTAAATCCTTCGTTTACAAAATTAACTTAAAATGGAACTTCAACGAAATATTATACCTATTTCATTGAAAATGAATATCTGAAGTAAACTGAATTGAAAAGAGCGTATTTATACGCAAAAGGGAATACCCTAACGCACTGATAGACAAAGAAAAAGTCCCGTCTCGATTACTCGTGACGGGACTTGTCTTATTGTGCTCCCCTTTCGCACCAAAGTTGCAGCTTTTTCAAAATAGATTGAATTTAGAAAGTTTTCTATTAGTAAACTTATTATCTTTACTTTGTGTTTAATATTATCACCCGAAGAACGCTACTTGAATATGCCAAGAAATATCCTATGGCAAGGATTGCGTTATTTGAATGGTATCATGAATTAGTTATATCGGAATTTAAAAGTTTTAATGAACTTAAAAAGGTATATGGAAATGTAAGTTTAGTGAGTGATGATAGAGTTGTATTTAATATAATGGGTAATAAATATAGACTAGTTGTAAGGATTGTGTTTGAGTTTAAAGCGATACAGATCAAATGGTTTGGAACACATAGCGACTATGATAAAATTGATGTAACAACTATACAATATAAAAAGTAAGAATATGGAATTAAAAATAATTAAAACTAAAAAGCAGTATGAGCAGAGCCTTGATTGGGTAGATGTTCAGTTTGAGCATAAAGTTAAATCAAATACCCCGCAAGGTGAAAAGCTACAAGTAGCACTTCTATTAATTAAACAATATGAAGATGCCAACTATCCCATTCCACTTCCAGATCCTATTGATGCCATTAAAGTTAAAATGAATGAGTTAGGATTGAAGAATAAGGATCTTGTAGGTAAAATGGGTAGTAAAGGATATGTTTCTTCTTTACTCAACAA
>CAIRTF010000164.1 GCA_903881425.1 uncultured Chitinophagaceae bacterium
CCGAGAAACTGCATTAAGTAAAATGGATCCCGAATATTAATACGTACAGATGCCTTATTCTTCCATAACTGTTTTCCGCCACCTAAAGAAAAGAATCCTATCGGCTCAGCAATGATATTACTACTCACTAAGTTCTTTGATTGATAGAACCCGCTTAATTCAGCAGTCCAGCCTTTTCCCAAACTGAATTGGTTAGAAATATTGGTAGAGTACGCTGTAAAATTAATATCTACATTCTCTTGATTTATAATGCCATTATAACGGTTATTGTAAATATTACCGAATATATTGAACATCCACCATTTCTTTAATTGTGTTCCATAATTAGCCGAGAAGCCGATATTGGTATTGGTTGCAATATTGTCTTTTGTTTGATAAGTGATATAATTAATTCCCGATTTCTCTGTTTTCAAAATATCATTGATAATATCTGAAGTAATCGTATAATTGGCAGACAGGTTTAATTTGCCTTTATAATTATAACTCAATTCTACATTATGACTGAATTGAGGTTGCAAATAAGGATTTCCTTCTTGATAAGTATATCTGTCCAATAAATATTGAAACGGATTCAGGTCCTGATAACTTGGCCTCTGAATTCTTTTGCCATAACTCAAACCAAATGTACTGTTCGCATTTTTTGTATAACTGAAATATGCAGTTGGGAATACCTGAATATAATTTCTATCAAACGAATTGTTCTTCACAGTTTGTTTGCCATTGGCAATGGTTTGTTCGGCTCTTAATCCTAATTGCAGACTTAATTTCTTAAACTGTTTGGTATAATTGATATAAGCTGCATTAATATTCTCTTTATAAATAAAATGATTACTTCTGGTGGTATCTATTTGCCATTTATTAGATGATTGATCATAAGTCGTGTATTCTGCATCATTATCAGTATTTACCAAACTCGATTTGAAACCGATTTCCAACTTGGCTTTTTTATCTAATGGTTTTGAATAATCGGCTTTTAAACTGTAAATATCAATGCGGGAAGGCAAATAGCCATTCAATAAATACGGGTTTTCAAGCAAGTTGTTATTATTATCGTACAAATAATTATTGGAGAATTGATTGCCATGTGTATCATAAAAAATGTAATCTGCATCAGTTGTCAACTCTCCTCCTTTTTTATCTGTCAACTGCCGGAAATTGAAATTGAATCCAACATTCGCCACATGATTTTTATTAGAAGAATTCGATGCGTTGTATTGAACAAATTTATTTGTGCTGTCAGAAATATTTGATACGCCTGATGAAGCAAATGTGTTATCATCGATTGAGCCGGAAATTACGACACCTAATGTGGTTGTTTTACTCGCATAATAATCAGTTCCTAATTTGAAATTGTGCGGATAATCATGATTTTTTCCATAAGTAGATTGATCGAAATATCGATTGAATGGTGTATTCTGATCAGTTCGAAATGCTCTGTAAATATGAATATCATTGAATCCTATCCAATCTGAGTAAGCGTAATTTCCGAAAATATTGAATTTGTCTTTTCGCCAATTGAAATTAACGCTGTTGGTGTTTTTAAAGTATCTGGCAAAGATGGCGCTGCTGCTCACAGTTCCATTAAATCCATTAGCTTTATTTTTTTTGGTTTTGATATTGATGATACCGGAATTGCCTGATGCATCATATTTTGCAGAAGGCTGCGTCATAATTTCAACCTGATCCAATTGATTGGCAGGAAGACTTCGTAAATAATTGGATAGATCTTTACCACTTAAATAAGCAGGTTTTCCATCCATTAAAATAATCACACCTTGTTTGCCTTTAAGGCTAATATTATCATTATTGTCAATGGTAATGCCGGGAGATTTTTCCAAAATTTCAAAAGCAGACAAACCAGTATTAGTTGGAGATGCATCAATATTCACCATCCTTACTGCTTCTTCAAAGAACTTAGGAGAGGTAACTGTGAACGCAACAATTCAAAAACCTTTCATCGAAAATAAGATCGATAAGATGATGATTGGTTGGATTTTAACAACGGGGTTGCTAACGTTGATGTAAAACGATGTAGTTGCATATTTATTGTAACCAATTGCATTTATTTGAACAAAATATGCTCCTTCGGCAATATTTCCAAATTCAAATTCGCCTTGTTGATTGGTCACTCCTGTTTTGGCAATTGTGGAGTCTTTGGCTTTCAATAAAAAAATAGTAGCGCTCAAAGCCCTGTTCTCATTGGTTTGTATGATACCGGAAACTTTTCCGATTTTATTGTTTTGTGCAAATGCAGATAGCGATAAGAGCCATGTGCAAATTATAATATAACGTGATTTTTTCATACTATTTTGTTTTTCAAATGATATATAATGGAGCTAAAGATGACATTAGCATAAAAAATAAATCTGTGAAATAAGGACAAACGGAAACTTTTATAGGTTTGATGGAAAACAAAAAAATCCGCATCATGATGAGCGGATAATTTTAAGTATTGTTGGGGAAAGAAAATTAAACGACGATCTTTTTTTCTTTTTTGGAAGAGAGCCAAAACAAAATAATTCCTGAGACTACCAATAAACTTGAAATGATCTCTGCTTGTGTTGGATGAAACCCAA
>CAIRTF010000165.1 GCA_903881425.1 uncultured Chitinophagaceae bacterium
AAATAAGAGTAAAGGCTTTTAAAGATGAACCGGAAGAAATTGTACAGGGAATACATGAGCCGATTGTAAGTGAGGAACTTTTTTATGATGTGCAGAATGTTTTGGATGGAAAAAAGAAAGCCAAAACCAAATATTCACTGGTTAATGATGAATACCCAATGCGTGGGCATCTGGTTTGCCCAAGATGCGGCAAGACTTTAACTGGTAGTTCAGCTTTGGGTAATGGTGGCAAATACTTTTACTATCACTGCACAAAGGGTTGCAAGGAACGACATAAAAGTGATGGGGTGCATAATGCATTTGAAATGTGGCTAAATGATATTTCTATAAAGCCTGAAATAGCATCCCTGTATTTGGCTATTATGGAAGATGTTTATAAAACGAATGAAGGCGACCGCCAACAGGAAATAAAGAAACTGCAAAAGCAAATTGATGAAAATGTAGAAATGATGGATAAGTCTGCCCGGAAGTTCGTTAATGAGGATTTAGACAAACATGATTATAAACGTATCAAAGAAAGCCTGTCCAGAGAGTGTGCTGAATTAAGAAGCAAGATAGCTGAACTAAAAGCCGCTGAAAGCGGATACCAGGAATATTGCCGCTATGGGTTCTCATTACTTAGCAATATGGGCCACTATTACAGGACTGCTAACATAGAAAACAGGCAAAAAATGCTTGGTTTGATATTCCCTGAAAAACTGGTGTATGATAACCATACTTTTCAAACCATGCAGCCAAGTGAGGTTCTCGACCTGCTTTGCAATGGTGGTAAGGGTTTCAGCGATGGTAAAAAAGAAAAGAGCAGCAAAAATGCTGCTCAATCCTGTGTGGTGACCCCAACAGGACAGTTTTCAAACCATTTGTTAGGGAAATTCAAGAAAATCTATGAATTAAAGGCTGTTATACCTGTTCAATTGCTACTACCTGCGATATTGCCAAAGAAGCTGAAAGTAGCGTAATCATTGTATTTATACTCCCTTGCAGGTTTCTAACCCTACCCCCTGGCAAGCTAACATAACAAGGGGTAAGTTTTTTTGCCCTACTTTTTTTCTAAAAAAAAGTAGGTTAAACAAAAAACCTAATTAAGAAGAACACTTCTAACTGAGTTAATACACAAACCTGTGTACTGACAGAACTCATCAATAGTTACAAGCTGGTGGTTCTCTTTAGAGAACTTCTTCTTAATCTGCCTTATCAGGTTACGACCGTACCTTTCACTCCTTCCGGTTACAACCTGAACGTCTTTAGGATAAATACATAAACGTTCCATCTCTTTAACTGCTTTTAATACTTTAACTATACTTCACCTATACTTGAAGTATAGCGAAGCTGTACAAAAATACTAAATATTTTGTCAGGAATAATATGCAAACTGCGGCATAATCGGCATAGATGACAAGCTGATAATTGCCTTTTGATTTATGGGTTTCAGAGTTAAATAATTTTGATAACGGGTGTAAATTTTTTCATCCGTAACTCATTAAATTCTTTAGTATGGCTAAGTTAAATGGCATTTTAAAAATAGAAGGTACACTTCAAGATATGACCTTCTACAAAACACAGGATGGACATCTTGTAAAAACTAAAAGTGGTGTTAGTGGGGACCGTATCGCAAATGACCCAGCATTTGCAAGAACAAGGGAAAACGGTTCAGAATTTGGCTCTGCTGCCACCGCAGGAAAATTGTTAAGGGATGCGGTTCGTACAATGGTTTCAACGGCATCTGATAATCGTGTTACTTCAAGAATAACACAGATTATGACACAGATTAAAAACCTTGATACAACCAGTATGAGAGGTGATAGAACTGTGGATGTAGGTATTGGAACACCTGAAGGAAAAGCGTTGTTGAAAGATTTAAACTTCAACGACAAAGCAATCTTAGGTGCTATCCTTTACAAGCCTTATGCTGTTAATACCTCAACAGGTGTAATCAGTATTGCCAACCTTGTTCCGATTAATGATGTTGCTGCCCCTTCTGGTTCAACTCATGTAAGTTTTAAAGGTGCTTTCGCAATTGTTGATTTCGCTGCTGGTACAAGTGAAGTTGGTTATACCAACGTTGAAAACTTACCTATTGATGGCACATCAACATCAGTAACATTAACTCCGGCAAGTGTACCAAGCGGTACTGGTATAAAGCTGTTTTTGTTACAAGTGGAGTTCTTCCAGGAAGTAAATGCAGTTCAGTATTCACTTAACAATGGTGCATACAATGGACTTGCAATTATCGAAGTAGTGTAATGTTTTTGCATCGTTCTTTATACAGCCTTCCCGTTCCCGGGAGGGCTTTTTTTTATTAAAAGCACTGCCCTAAAAGGGCAATGCTGATAACCAACGGCGACCCGATGGAGAACAATGAAGATACCAACCAGACGACCCGACAACGAAAACCCGTGAACCACGATAACGAAAATAAACGGGACGCCTGCCAAGATGCTTACCGAAAACCCATGCAGGCAACGGAGGAACTGGCCCAAATGAAAGGCTGAAAGGACATACTGCCAAACGGCGACTGGTGATGATACGAAGCTGCTTTTGCATAATAGTGATTTTTTATAAGCATCTCTCCAGCGAAGGCAGATAAAAACCAAAAGGAAACGGAATAAAAGATGGCTTTGTGTGTCGGGTTTGTGTTTATGCCGTAGTCTTTTGGTTTTTTTAGTCGGGTCTGTGCGGTGGGCTGCCGTAGCTATTTTTGCTTTATAAAAAACACGTTGGCAAAAGCTGTATTCATTCAACAGTTCGGTCAGGGTTGTAAAAAAGCGGCCATTGCTGACCGCTTAGTTTTTGTTAGTACTCATTTGGCAACATCAGGCATCCATCTACCAGCCAAATTGTTGCAAGGTCGTAAGGAAAATCGCTAAAGGGGATTTCCTGACCTGTTACTTTGTTGTGGTTTCCATCAGTTGCAAGGATTGTAAAAACATCATCCTGTACTCTTTTTAAATCCCACACCTGAAAGCGTTCAAGATTAATTTCCCTGTGGCATTGATGGCTAATAATTAAATCAATCAGCCAATAAGCTCCACATTTTTCTGCTAACTCTTTTACACCATCAGTGTAAAGAATTAAGGAAGGTTTATGGCAATAGAAATTTTCTGAACCATTGCCTGAACCGAAGTAGTGATTTGCATTTTTCATCTTAATAAAATTTAATTTGTAAAAGAAAAAAGAGAAAAAAAGAAAGCCCCTACATCAGCCGCCGATGTTACAAGCCAAAAGGAAACGGAATAAATACGTGGATTGATAAAGATTAAATACTTGATGCAGCTTGTGCAGGATATGAAGATGAAAATATGTACTGAAGTTTTATGCCGTAGTCTTTTGGCTGCTTGGCTTTATATTAGTTCGGATATGTACAACAGTTGAAACGGCGGCTAACTTTGCTGTATTTTTTTTGAATTGTATTTAGTTCTTCTTCCTGTGGATGGTGTGCAGGTAATTGATAACAGCAGTTGATTGTTTAGGCAGCATTACTACTTCTATATCCTGAATTAAAGAACTGTTTATTTTGGATTGGGCAGTTTTCTTTATCATGTTAAAAACAAGGTCAATATTGTACTGGTCAATTTGCCTGATACCTTGTAGTGGTTTCTTTTTATTCTTAACCCATATAGTAATTCGATAGTATGGCAATCCTAATATTTTTAGCAAAAGTAATTCCTACTATTCAAACGGATGCTAATTGTGGAAACGTTTTCCTGTGCGTTGGCAAAAGGTAATACAGCCCTGAGCCAAAAGAAGCGTTAGCCCTGCGGCACACTTGTCCGCAGTGAGGCGTGGCAGCGTAGCGAGCCTACAAAGGCAATGGAGAGAGGTACGAACGGAATTGCCTGCGAGTGCCACCGGCTGGGGCGGACAGTAAAACGACCATCGGGAGTGATGGACGCACAGTGAAGGGGCGGAACGTGGCATAAGCCATCGGCTTATAAGCAAGGGTTCTGTGCCAGAGAAGCCCCGTAACGCAGACGGTGGCCGCAAGGCGAGCAAAATTATTGGCAGCGGGTGGACTGAATGCGACCGAAGTGAATGGATGACGTAGTGAAGCGAAATGAAACCCAGTGAGTATTGTAGGGGAGGCTTGCGTAAAGGCTGGTGCATTCCCGTGTGGGAGGCTATGTGTAAAGCAAATGGGATGCCCTGCCTTGTAGCAAATGGTCAAGCTGCGAACGTGGTGTAATGAAGCGTAACGAAGGAAGAAATGAACGAGGTGGCATGAAGGACACAAAAGCTGCCGTGACGAATGCCGTATGAGCTGCAAGAAGTGTGACAAACTGCGAAGCGTAGCGAAGCACCCGAAGGGCAATGCAGGTGCAGCAATACCTTAAAAGGCTATAAAAAGCCCTTATTGCTGCTGCTGAATTGGTTTGGCACATCTACTTGCCGAATAGGCATGAGGAACACCTTATTACCTTGCAGCGTGGGTCTGTGGGAACGAAGGAATGTATGGGTACAAAAAAAGCTGACAGAGCCAGCTTTTCAATACAACACAAAAGTTAAACTTAAACAGCCATCACCAACTGATAAGGATTGGAAATTGTTTTCTCACCAAACCGCTTTAACAAGGCAACTTCATTTGCCTGGTCAATTTTCTCCTTTTGAATAATTTCCTGTATAGCAGGTTGTTTTAAACCCGGAATACGTATTTGAAAGAATGGCCATAATGAATCACTCTTGTAAGTTTTATCCAAATCTGGAAAACCTACAATACGATTATATTCATCAGAGTGATTCTTGAAATCATCTGCATACTTGAAATACCATTCGCCCTTTTCGCAATACAAAGTCCCAATGCGGATTTTGTCAACTGTCAGTATGAATTTTGCTTCTTCATCCTTTGGGAGTTGAACCTGCATTTCAAAGCCATCTTCACTTTTGCTAAACCAATTTATGAATTTGCGTAACATTTTTAAATACCTCTTATTTTTTTAAATCTTGTTCTCAATATTGTTGTTATCAATTCAGAACGTTCCCGAATAAAAAAGGGATAGAACTCCAGTTCCAGCATTTTAAGAACTTTTTCTTCATTCTCAACACTTGCTAAGCCACTAACGATTTTTCCGTACTCCGTATTATAATTTTTGACTAAATCAATAAGCTGGAAATGATTTGCTTGCTTATTCTCCTCTATACTTATTCTTGGACATGCTTCCTCAACGTAAGTTACAATTTTCTTACCACCTTGTTTGTATATCTTTTTAATGTTTTCATCGCTGTAATTCCACATCAAACCCCTTGCCGAGTCGTACACCGGGGCAAAGGTAGGCAATTTTGACGTTTTTTTCTTAGTGTCAATCACACCCCAATTGTAAAAATGGCGGTCATTATTACCTGCTAAAGCATCAAAAGTTATCATTCTTACAAGTTCAACAAGCAGATTTTCAAAACATTGTGGGAAAACTGACCTTATTGAATCCTTAATAAATTCAAATGTAAAAAGTTCTCTGGAAGTTGGTTTATGATTGGCTATTTCTTCTGCCAAAAGCATATCTCCTAAATGTTCCCCACAAATTTCCGCACCGTGAATTAACTTTTCATTCTCATTCAGAAAGTACTTACTAAGAAAGCGTATCTGTCCATTTGCTTTAATTAATTTGATTTCATTCATATTTAAACCGAGTACCTGCCCTATCCGGTTAATCATGTATTCTATTATTGATTCATGGGGATACCATTTTTCAGCAGTCTTAGCTATATAAGATGGCCATGAGCTTGAAGAAGATTTTCTAATTGTACTGTCTTCAACATAGAAATATGCTTTAATGAATTGTTTAGGTGCATCCCCGTCCAAACGGTAATCTTTTACAACATACTCTTGTTCTTTCAATAAGGGAATTGAAAGCTCATTTAGTATTTTCCCCGAGCAGTTTATTGAAGTTTCAATCCTTAAATTCCCTCTCTTATACAGTATCGCTTTATTCATTTTCTTTCAACCTGTTTAAAATCATATCTTCTACTTCATTCTTTTTAAACCCATACTTTTTCATCAGCAAAACAATCTTACCAATATCTGATTTTACTTTACGCATTGCATCAGCGGCAGTATCATTCAAATTATTAAAAGACATTTCATCATCAGTGTATTTGCCAGACAATAATAGTTTTGCTAAATCCATATCTGTATAATTCAGCGGTAGGTTAATGCTTCTTAAAATACTATCCGTTTCAAAAAATGTTGTCATTACAGGGAATGAAA
>CAIRTF010000166.1 GCA_903881425.1 uncultured Chitinophagaceae bacterium
ATTATTAACCACTAACATAACTGAACTGAAAATCTTCGCCAGCAATATAGGTGGTCAACTTGCCTCGGCTTGAGGTGGTCAGTTTGATCGGCTTTTGCATTACCATGGAGAAATTAAACCCTACTGCGCAATCTAAAACAGGATATTATTTAAGATGGGTGTTTACCCTATTGCTTATTCTGTTAGCAGGTAAATTTGTAATAAAGAATGCGCTACCCTATTTTGGATTTAATAAAGAAACATTTGGTGATTATTGGGATTATAAGTGGCCACTTATAGGACATATTTCCGGTGGTTTGATCGCTTTAACAATCGGGCCATTGCAATTTTCAAAAACATTCAGAAACAAATTCATGACCGCTCACCGATGGTTAGGACGGATTTACTTAACTGCAATTTTAATAGGTACAATATGCTCAAGCTATATAGCCTGGACAAGTTCATTGAGAGTTAATTTTTCCTGGGCTTTCGGATTGCAGGCATTGGCTTTTGCATGGATTACCACAGCATCAATGGCTTATATTTCGGTGATGAGAAGGCATATTCTTCAACACAAAGAATGGATGATCAGAAGTTATGTTGTTACTTTTGCTTTTGTTAGTTTTCGTTGGCTTAGCGAGTTATCCATCGCACATCAATTGATGAATAAATTTGAAGAGAGAGGTCCGACAATAATTTGGTTATCATGGACAATACCTTTGCTGATAACTGAAATTATTTTAAGCTGGAAAAAGAAATAATCAACACTATCCGGAGAGTTAAACGAAGCAGTACTCTCCAACTTAAAAAAAATAAAATACAATGGCACAAATCAATCCCCACATCAACTTTAACGGAAACGCAGAAGAAGCATTTAATTTTTACAAATCTGTTTTTGGCGGAGAATTCTCAAATGTTACGCGTTTAAAAGACATGGGTAATATTTCCTTCCCGATAGACGAAGATGATGCGAATAAAATAATGCACATTGCATTACCCATTGGTAAAAATATTTTAACAGGTAATGATGTTCCATCATTTTTGGGAAAAGTAAATGAAAACGAAAACAGAAGTAAAATTTCAATCACTGCAGAAAGTAAAGAAGAAGCCGATAAATTATATAACGGATTATCAGCAGGCGGAAATATTGAAATGCCTATTGACGATAGTCCCTGGGGTGCATACTTTGCCATGTTCAGAGATAAATATGGTATTGAATGGATGGTAAGTTTTGATGCAAGATAAAATGATATCTCTTCTTCAGAAGTATATGCATAAGAAGGTAACCTTTAAAAACAGCTAAGTATGTCAATTGCAGAATTCATAGCATCCCAACCGGAAGACAGACAAGCATTATTGTCTCAATTGCATGAAATTATTATGCAAAAAGATAAAACAGTTACAGCCGTAATTGCACCTATGATGGGGAAAGAGATGATTATTTATAATGCACCCGGAACTTTTAAATACGGACTTGCCAGTGTAAAAAAATATATGTCATTGCATGTATTGCCCATGTATGGCTCACCTGTTATATACGAAAAATATAAAGCGTTGTTGAAGGATGCCAATTTTCAAAAAGGTTGCATCAATTTCAATAACAAAGATGAAATGCCACTAAAAATAGTGAAGGAGCTCATTACCGATTGTTCTAAAATTGATCTTCGTGCTTTAAGAGAAGAATATCTTAAAGCTAAAAAAGCTAAATCCAAAAAAAGCTGAGGACGGGATATGATGAAACCAAATCAGCAACCAACTGTTGATCTGTTTACAATAATATTTTATGGCAAAAACTGCACCCAATCCCAAGGTTGATTTTTATTTTACCAAAGCCAGGCAATGGCAAAAAGAATATAATTTATTGCGAACCATTATTTTGGATTGCGGACTTACCGAAGAATTAAAATGGGGTGTTCCCTGTTATACCGTTAATGAAAACAATGTGGTGTTGATACATGGCTTTAAAGAATATTGTGCATTGTTGTTTCATAAAGGTGCTTTATTAAAAGATCCAAAGAATATTCTTATTCAACAAACAAAGAATGTGCAGGCTGCCAGACAAATTCGTTTTACGAACCTTACACAAATAGAAAAACTGAAAACTGTTTTAAAAGCTTATATAAAACAAGCTATTGAAATAGAAAAAGCAGGATTGAAAGTAGAGTTAAAACCAACTGCTGCATTTGAAATAGCAGAAGAATTTAAAAATAAATTAAACAAAATGCCTGCTTTAAAAACTGCATTTAATGCATTAACTCCAGGCAGACAAAGAGCTTATCTGCTTTATTTTTCTGCCGCTAAACAATCGCAGACAAGAGAATTGAGAATTGAAAAATGTATGCCTCAAATTTTAAAAGGCAAAGGGTTGAATGATTAAGTAAAAAGTTTACAACTTATTTCATCCGGAAAAATATGTTAAGTATTATATTGTATCGTAAATGTTTTATGCATGAATCAACTCAATCATTTTTCTAATAAACATCCATGGGACAGAAATTATTTTTTAACAATATTGATCATCATATGGATTGCCATCATCACAGGTTTTACTTATGATCTGATGACTTATCAGAAAGCACATGGTTTTAATTTTCCTTTCATCGTTCATATTCATGCAGCTGCTTATGTGGGTTGGTTACTACTGTTTACGGTTCAAATAATACTCATCAGAAAAAATAATATTCGCTTACATAAAAAATTAGGTATTACCGGCTCCATACTTATTCCTGTTATGCTGATACTTGGAGTAATGACGGCTATTAAAACTGAAACAATAAAATTTGGAACAGCCGATGCCAATACTCCTTTCTTAAGTGTAATGTTTGGAGATATGGTTGTATTTGGTTCTCTGGCTGCTGCCGGTCTTTATTACAGAAGATCACCCGCTGCACATAAACGTTTGATATTAATAGCCACCATTGCTATTGCTGATGCAGGCTTTGGAAGAGGCTTCAGTAATATTGTTGCTCCCTTGTTTGGTAATTTTTATTGGACATACCATCATTTCTCGGAAGGTGCAGTGCCTTATATCGCTTTTCAATTATCCGGTCCTTTATTGTTGATATTATCGCTTGGTATATATGATCTCATCACCAGAAAAAAATTACATCCTGTTTATTTACCGGCAGTTATTGTTTGGTTGAGTATTAATATGATTGCCGGTTGGTTGTATTTTAGTGAAGCATGGTTAAAAATAGCTACACAATTGGTGGGTCATTAAATATGCAGGTATGTTTAAAGAATGACTGCATCAATGCAAATGCAATGATTTATATTCGGTGAGTTAATAAATATTGTTCTACAACCGATGCAAACTGTTACTGATCAATTCTGGCAATACGATACCAATCATTGGTTTCAACAATTGAATTGTACCGATAAAGGATTATCTCAAGCCACTGCCGAAAAAATATTATTGCAATCAGGAAATCAGAGAAGCGTACAATCATCTTTTCAAAAAGATGTATTGCTGTTCCTCTCTCAATTCAAAAGTCCGTTAATGTTATTACTGATTGGTGCAGTAATATTATCGGGCTTTCTGGGAGATACATCAGATGTGTTCATTATTTTATTTATTGTTATCTCCACAGGATTATTAAGTTTTTTTCAGGAAAGAAATGCAAGTAAAGTTGTTGAGAAATTACAATCGATGATCTCTTTAAAAACTACAGTTTTAAGAGATGGCACTGCACAGGAAATTATTTCTACACAAATTGTTTCCGGAGATATATTGTTATTTAAAGCAGGCGATATGGTACCTGCTGATTGTTTGATCATTGAATCAAATGAGTTACATGCCAATGAAGCAAGTTTAACAGGAGAATCTTATCCGGTAAGAAAAGAAGCAGGCGTATTGGATGCGCATACAGAATTAGCCAAAAGAATCAATTGTTTATGGGAAGGATCGAATATTGTAAGTGGCAATGCCAAAGCATTGGTGATACACACAGGTAGTACCACTATTTTTGGAAGCATTGCACAGAGTGCTTCTAAAACTGTTGAAACAAGTTTTGAAAAAGGGATTAAAGACTTTGGATTTTTTTTAATGAAAATCACATTGGTCTTATCTGTTTTTATTCTCATCGTTAATTTATTGAATCATAAAACAGTTATTGATTCTGCATTGTTTGCATTGGCATTGGCAGTAGGCATGGCTCCTGAATTATTGCCAGCCATTACTACTATTGCCATGAGTGCAGGTGCAAAAAGAATGTTGGCAAAGAAAGTAATTGTAAAAAAATTAGCTTCTATTCAAAATTTAGGTGAAGTAAATTTATTATGTACCGATAAAACAGGAACCATTACTGAAGGTGCGATAAAAGTATCAGGATTAATGAATGCATTTGGCAATGATAGTGAAAGAGTAAAAGAATTGGCATTCTGGAATGCGAGTTTAGAAAGCGGTTATTCCAATCCGATTGATGAAGCATTGAAACAATTACAACTTATTAATACAATACAAATTCAGAAACTGGGCGAAGTGCCTTATGATTTTATCAGAAAAAGATTAAGCATTGCCATTCAATCAGAAAAAGAAAAGATCATTATCACCAAAGGCGCATTTACACAGATCATTGGTATTTGTTCTTCTGTTTTGTTAAAAGATGGAACAGTTGATGGGCTTGAAAATTATCAATCATCTATCGAAAATAAATATCAGCAATTTGGTGAAAGCGGATTGAGAGCCATTGGCATTTGTTATAAAAATATTACGGCTGATAGTCTTGCCAAAGAAGATGAGCATGAAATGATTTTTGCAGGTTTTATTTTATTGAAAGATCCTGTTAAAGCAGGTATCATCGAAACATTGAATGAATTACAAAAACTGCAAGTGGGATTAAAGATCATTACAGGTGATAATAAAAATGTAGCGGCATCCATTGCATTGAATATCGGCATTACTAATCCTGTTGTGATGACAGGTGAAACATTGAGTAAAACCAGCGGAGAAGCATTACAACAGTTGGTAAAGCAAACACATATTTTCGCTGAAGTAGAACCTCAACAGAAAGAACGCATCATTCAGGCTTTGAGAAAAACTTATACGCTTGCTTATATGGGTGATGGCATTAATGATGTATCTGCCATTACTGCTGCAGATGTGGGTATCTCTGTTGAGAATGCTGTTGATGTTGCCAGAGAAGCTGCTGATTTTGTGTTGATGGAAAAAGACTTAATGGTATTGGTAGATGGTATTAAAGAAGGAAGAAAAACTTTTGCCAATACATTGAAATATATTTTCATCAATACCGGTTCTACATTCGGTAACATGTTTAGTGTTGCCATTGCATCATTGATATTACCCTTCTTACCTATGTTACCCAAACAAATATTATTAGTAAATTTTATTACCGATTTTCCATATCTCACTGTTGCATCAGATAATGTGGATATAGAACAATTAGACCGACCGGGTAAATGGGATTTGAAATTCATCAGAAATTATATGGTAATCTTTGGCATTCATAGTTCCATCTTTGATGTGATCACTTTTCTGACTTTATTGTATGTATTAAAAGTAAAAGAATCTGTTTTTCAAACAGGTTGGTTTGTAGAATCTGTTTTAACACAATTATTTGTTTTATTTATTCTTCGTACACATAAAAATTTCTTTAAAAGCAAACCGGGAAAATATTTGTTTATATTAAGCATTGTAGGTATGGTTATTACCTTGCTGCTTCCCTATCTTCCTTTTGCAGCAACCATTGGCCTCTCTCCTTTGCCACTATTAAATATGTGTTTAATGTTGCTGATTGTAGGTGGGTATATATTTACAGCAGACTTATTAAAAGTGTGGTTCTTTAAAAAATACAGAAGTTAAATTGCTTATTTCTTTTTAAAATTAACGGAGTCTTTCAGCTCTCCGCAAGTGAGCATTTTTTTGGGTTCGTATGGATTACGTATATCAGATAAATTACTTAACCAATCTGCTCCCTGATTATTCATGGCTTGTGCGCAATGCTGCATATAAATTACTTCTTTATCATATTGCACTGTTCTGATCAAATCAAATAATTCTAAGCTTAACATTTGAAATGATTTTCTTTTTTCCTCAATATTTTTTTCAGCAATCAATCCGTTCAATTCTCCTGAAATACCTTCCATAAAAGATTTTGCAGTAGCAATGATGGCCGTATCGGCATGTAATTCTTTAACAGGCAAACTATCTGCATCGTGTATCATTTTTCTTGCATACGCATTGATATTGGTATCTGATTCAGTGATGAAATTATCTTTCAAATTATAATAATCCGTCATTAATTGAGAAAATGATTGATTGAATACTTCGCTGTTGGCAGTTTTGGTCAACGGCCCCTGTGGTGCATCATTCTTCGCCTTTTCGTCTTTATTATTACAGGCTGAAAGAACAATAAGGATGACGATTACAGAAAAAAATTTCATAAAAATCATTTATTCAACAAATGTAAATTAAAAAATGACCTGTATCCGGTTACCTTTGCGTTCCTGAAATAAAAAAGGTTAAATATTTTATACTATGTTGATCGGTTTACAAAATGTAACATTTGAGTTTGGCGCAAGAGTTATTGTGGAAGATGCTACCTGGCATATACAACCCGGCGATAGAGTTGGATTGATTGGTTATAACGGAACAGGTAAATCTACTTTATTAAAAGTATTGGTAGGTCAATATACACCATCCAAAGGCAGTGTTGAAAAAGGAAGAGAAACCACCATTGGTTATCTGCATCAGGATTTATTAAGTTTTGATACCAATGAATCTATTTTGGAAGTAGCCATGGGTGCTTTTGAAAAAGTAAAACAATTAGAAAAAGAAATTGAAGATTTAGGAAAGAAATTAGAAACCCATAGTGAAGATGAAGCTTTATTAATAGAATACAGTGAGCGTTTGCATGATCTGGAAGTTGCAGGTGGTTATACTATTCATCATCGAACCGAGGAAGTGTTACAAGGATTGGGTTTTGAGAATGAACATTTACATCGCCCCTATAAAGAATTTAGTGGTGGTTGGAGAATGCGTGTGTTATTGGCGAAGATGATCTTACAACAACCCGATGTGTTGTTATTGGATGAACCTACAAATCACTTGGACTTACCTTCTATTGAATGGTTGGAAAAATATTTATTGCATTATCAGGGCAGTGTGGTGATTGTTAGTCATGATAAATATTTTTTAAACAGAATGGTGAATAAGATCGTTGAAGTATATCAACAACAATTACATATTTACAGTGGTGATTATAGTTATTACGAACAAGAGAAAGCCATTAGAATTGAAATGCAACAAAAAGCTTACGAAAATCAACAGGATTATATTCGTCAGCAAGAAAGATTTGTAGAAAGATTCAAAGCCAAAGCCAGTAAAGCTGCGGCAGCACAAAGTATTGTAAAACGTTTGGATAAGATTGAGCGCATTGAAAATGTGCAATTAGAAAGACCGAACATTAAAATTAATTTTCAGGTAGAGAAACAACCCGGAAGAATTATTGCTTCGCTAAAAAATGTACATAAAAGTTTCGGCGATATTAATATCGTTGATCATGCCAATGCAGAAATAGATCGTGGTGATAAGATTGCATTGATTGGTGCAAACGGAAAAGGTAAATCTACTTTATTAAGAATCATTGCAGGTACAGAAGTATGCGAAGGTGAAAGAGAATGGGGACATAATGTTCAGGAAAGTTTTTATGCGCAGCATCAGTTAGAAGCATTGAATTTAAACAATACCATTCTGGATGAAATGTTAGAATGTGGCAGTAAAAAAACAGAATTGGAATTAAGAAGTTTATTGGGTTGCTTTTTGTTCAGCGGTGATGACGCAGATAAAAGAATTCGCATTTTAAGTGGTGGGGAAAAAGCAAGAGTTGCATTGGCAAAAGTAATTGTAAGTAAATCTAATTTTTTGATGTTGGATGAACCTACGAATCACTTGGATATGCATAGTGTGGAATTATTAGCCGATGCATTGAATAAATATGAAGGCAGTTTGATATTGGTGAGCCATGATCGTTATTTTATTTCTAAAACAGCGAATAAGATCTGGGAAATAGTAGACCATCAAATAAAAGAATTTAAAGGCTCTTACCAGGAATGGGTGGAATGGAATGAAAGAATGGCCAAGCAGAAGATTGATAAAAAAGAAATAAAAGACGACAGAAAAGAGATGACAGATGACAGGAAGAAAAATGCACCTGCAACTGTAATCAATCAACCGTCAGCTTCTTCAAATAAACCCATTAATAAGGACTTACAAAAATTGCAAAAGCAATTTCAAAAGATCGAACAGGATATTGCCGGATTAAATGAAAAGAAAACAACTATTGAAGCAGGATTATCCAATCCGGATAGTTATAAAGACCCGAATAAATTTGCACAGTTAGAAAAAGATTATGCCAATACCCGGCAATTATTAGCGATCACTAATAAAAAATATGAAGAATTGTTTGAGCAGATTATGTTATTAGAAAGCAACAATTAATACACAAAATTAATTTCAATAGCATAATTTCTATTAGTTTGTTGAATCAGATCAAGGTGAACTGATTTATGAATGGGCTTATCCATATCCTCATATTTTACAAAAACAATTTGTCGTAAAATATTAGCTGCAGGCAGACTCTGAGAATACACATATTCATTGTTGAAACCCGCTCTGATATTGGTAAACATGGCATCAAACTCTGACTTAACATCCGGCAGATCATGAAAACCTTTCTTGCTGTAATTGATCATCACAGTATCTCCTTTCAATTTTTTCCCATTGCAAACAAACATTGGAATATCACCCAAGCAATTTTTTTCTATAAAGTCCATTTCAAAATCCTGAATACTTTGCCGGAAGGGTTTTGAAAAAATAAAACTCGCAATCGGTTCATTTTTTTGTAACCGATAAAAGTATTTTGGTTTGCCACCATCTATATGTAATTGCAAACGATATACATCCGGCTTATTGATCTTACTCAGTCGAACAATAATATTAAAATCAAAGAATCCCTGTGCGATGCATAAGCAATTTTAGTCTGCTTGGTAAATGACGTTGTATCATTCTCACTTTTTTTAAACAATACTTTCTTACGCAATGCTTCTGTAACTTTATTGATGAGATTTGTATAGGATGCTTCTGCCTCCTCCTGTGTTTTAATATCCGGAAAAACAAATTCAATAAAAGAAAAACTACTGTCTTGTTCAATCTTACCCGACAAAGCTCCTTTTAGTTTCATCTTAGGTAAAAATATTTTTGCCTTGGGATGTAAAGAATCCGCACTACTTAATTGTTTCCCTTTAATAAAAGAAAATTTATAGGGTGCACTGTTCAATAAAGAAATAAGATCTTGTGCAAATTCATCCCTTCTCCTGGGCATTTCAATTACAAAATCCTGAGCATACGAATCTGCTGTTGACGATAAAAGAATAAATAAGCATATCAATTTCTTCATGCGCTGATAATTGCAGAATGCAATAATTTTTTATGATTTAATATGCACAGGGGAGACTGGAGACAGGAACGCTGAAATCTAATATTCTATTGCTTTAATAAAATCGCTCACCAGATAACTTAATAATTTTCCGGTTGATTCATCGCTTCTGCCATCTGACAAAACCGTTGCGCCTTCACAGATATGCAAATACGCCGGTTTGCTGTCTGCCGCAGAAAAAGTTATGTATTGCCTTGCATGTTGTGCGGTAATGCCAACAGGTGTTGCTGCACTGCTTAATGCATGTTCAATACAATCCATATCCAATTCAATACCACACAATGTATCATCTGTAAAACCTGTGGCATGTGCTACTGCCTGAATAAAATTACGTTTTTCGTGAATGAAAATATCTTCATAAGTAATGCAATCCAGAAAAGGATTATTTACCATATCTATCCAAACGTTTTGAGGAATATAATTTTCGTGCAATCCAATCACACAATATTTTTCTAAATAGCCATCATCATCTGCATAACGAAAAGCATTGCCGCTATGTCTTCCTTCAATAGGGCGATAATCGGCATGTGCATCTAAATTAATGGCGTTCAATTGAGGCAGATCAATCACACCGGCTTTATGCCAACCTTTGGCTGCGCCTTTAATACATGGGTAAGCATTGTTATGACCGCCACCAATAACAATCGGTAATTTTTTATTTTGTGTGATCAGTTTGATTAAATGCTCTACTTCTTCATCAATCATATTCACTGCATGACGATAAGCATCTAATCTTTCTTCGTAATGATGCGCATTCCCTTCAATTAACTTTTCTACATCAGAAAAATCAAAATGACCTAACAATAAAATATTACCCCCATCAAAAAAATCATTACTTTGAATATTTAAAAAAGATTGCAGAAAAGGTAACCAAGCACTATCTGCACCACCAATCCCGCCATTGGCTTTAACACCAATATCTTCAGGAACTCCTAATAACACAAACTTGGCTGATGATTGATGAATGGATTTTTCAATATCATCAACATTATTTAATACTTGCAAACGCTCTCCCAGTTTGGTTTCGAAGCGACGAATCTTTACCAGTGAAAGAACATCTTGTTTCGTGTAATATGTAAAATGTTTCATGCGGAATAAATATACTTAAATAAATTCACCATTAATCATTACTTTATCAATCAAGTTATTGCCAAATGAATAAGGCATAAAAGCAATAGAAGGAATGGGTTTAGTAAAAATAAGATTTGCTTTTTTACCAACTGTAATACTTCCACACTCATTCTCTAATTCCATTGCAAACGCACCATTGATGGTTGCTGCATTGATGGCTTCTTCAGGTAACATTTTTAGTTGAATACAACTCATGCTTACAACGATATTCATATTTCCCGAAGGTGAAGAACCCGGATTATAATCAGAAGCCAATGCAACCGCACAATTATTTTCGATTAATTTTCTTGCAGGTGGATAATTCATTCTAAGAAAATAAGCAGCCGTTGGCAATAATGTTCCGATAGTATTGGAAGATGATAATGTTTCAATAGCATCATCATCCATTGTTTCTAAATGATCTACAGAAATCGCACCCAGCTTCACTCCTGCCTGAACTCCTTGCGATAAATTCAATTGATTGGCATGAATCTTTGCTTTTAATCCGTATGATTTTCCTGCATTACAAATAAGCGCTGTTTCTTGTGCAGAAAAAAAACCATCTTCACAAAACACATCAATATAATCGGCTAATTTTTCTTTAACAATAACAGGCAACATCTCCTGAATGATGAGGTCAATATATGCCTGATGATTATTTTTATATTCTCCCGGAAAAGCATGCGCACCTAAAAAAGTTGATTTAATAGTAATGGGTGATTTTTCTTTCAACCGTTTTATTACACGCAACATTTTTAATTCGCCTTCTACACTTAACCCGTAACCGCTTTTTATTTCAACAGCACCTGTTCCCAATTGCATGATTTCCTGCAATCTTTTCCATGCACTGTTAAATAATTCATCTTCCGAAGTGACATTTACTTTTTTTGCAGAGTTTAAAATGCCACCACCTTTTGCGGCGATCTCTGCATAAGTCAATCCATTAATTTTATCTACAAACTCCTCTTCACGAGAAGCAGCAAAAACCAAATGTGTATGACTATCGCACCAGCATGGTAAAATGGTGGCACCGTCGGCATCAATGATTTTTTCAAATGCTGAATGTTCAAAAATCAATGCGGAATGATGAATTCCAAATTCTTTGATCAATCCATCTTCAATAATTAAATAGGCATTTTGAATAATGGGCAATTCTTTTAATGCAGCACCACGTAAAAGTTTTGTTTCTTTCCGAACATTTACTAATTGATGTATGTTGGTGATAAGGATGGCCATGCAATAAATTATTCAATTTCAAATGTAAAGAATTTAATTTCGGTTATGATTGGTGTTTTAACAATAGTAAGTTATCCCAAATATTTGGGATGTTTTGGTGTTTTATCCATGGCAATCTTTCATTTGCCATTATGGTTGAATAAAAAGATGAGTTTTTATAAATTACTGGGATGTGGCAAGAACGGCACATTTGACAAATCACCCGATTGGCAACAATGGGCGTTATTGACTATTAATAATACTGCCATCAATCATTTGCCTTCTTTCATTCATGCTTATTGGAAATTCTTTCGTTGCGAAAGATGGACGATTATTTTAGAACCATTAGAAGGGCATGGAACCTGGGATGGAAAAAAATGTTTTGGTGAATTAAATAAACAAACAAATGATACTGAAATGATAGGTGTATTAACAAGAGCAACGATTCGCTTCAGTCGTTTGACAAATTTTTGGAAACATGTGGATGGCGTTGCACAACAAATGAGTAAAGCAGAAGGATTGATCACTTCTGTGGGTATTGGGGAAATTCCTTTTATTAAACAAGCCACTTTCAGTGTTTGGGAAAATAAAAAATTTATGAAAGCATTTGCCTATCAGATGAGAGCACATCAGGAAGTAATTCAAAAAACAAGAAAAGAAAATTGGTATAGCGAAGAAATGTTTGTTCGTTTTAAAATTATTGATTCTTACGGAACATTGAATGGAACTAACCCATTAAAAAGATAAATTGTAAATTTGCAGTTGTAATGATTGCTTATTCTTTTATATCGACTTCACAGTTGCACTTCGCATGGATGTACAAAGGCTTGAATTCCATGCCCGATCATTAAGTATCCATTATCTTTCCTGCGTTCCTATTTTATTCATTGTACAAATTGTATCATGCAAAAAGCAATCTGCATTTGTACTAATTACTAACGAATTTATTTCGAAAATATATTGCCATGAAAAACATTAAACTCATCGAAGTACCATCCGAAATAGGCGCCGGTACACGTGGTGCCAGTTTGGGTATTGAAGCCATTAAAATTG
>CAIRTF010000167.1 GCA_903881425.1 uncultured Chitinophagaceae bacterium
CTCTGAAAGAATTTTTATTACTCTTTGGATGGAAAGCAGATTTTGTTACACTGCATGTAATATTACCGGTGGGTATTTCTTTCTATACTTTTCAATCATTAAGTTATACCATACAGGTATACAGAAGAAAAATGCAGGCCACTACTGATATTATTTCTTATGCTGCCTATATTAGTTTCTTTCCGCAATTAGTTGCAGGGCCTATTGAAAAAGCCATTGATTTTTTGCCGCAATTCTTTAAGAAAAGAGTTTTTGATTATGCAAAAGCTGTTCAGGGTATGCGTTTGGTATTGTGGGGATTTTTTAAAAAAGTAGTGATTGCAGATACTTGCGCTTATTATGCCAATATTACTTTTAATAATTATCCTCATTACGATGCACCTATATTAATTATGGGTGCTGTGTATTTTGCTTTTCAAATTTATTGCGATTTTAGTGGCTATACAGATATAGCCCGAGGTTTAGCAAAACTCTTAGGCTTTGATTTGATCATCAATTTTAAATATCCTTATTTCTCCAGAAATATTGCAGAGTTCTGGAGAAGATGGCATATTTCTTTATCCTCATGGTTTAGAGATTATCTATTTATTCCCTTAGGCGGTTCTTACGGAACAAAAAATAAAACCATCAGAAATACCATCATTGTTTTTTTAGTGAGTGGATTTTGGCATGGCGCTAATTTTACTTTTATAGTTTGGGGTGGCTTACATGCATTGTATTATTTACCCCTGCTTATTCTCAATAAAAACAAATCGGCATCTAAAGAAATTGTTGCAGCAAATAAAATGTTGCCAAGCTTTAAAGAATTTATATCTATTCTATTCACTTTTATATTGGTAACTATTGCATGGGTTTTCTTCAGATCGGCTACTTGCCATGATGCTTTTGAATATTTAAAAGGCATGATGCATTTTAATGAATTCTCCCTGATCGGACATAAAGATGCTTTATTATTGATTATTTTATTACTCATCGTTGATTGGTTAGGCAGGCATCACGACAATACATTAGATGCAGTTATTCATCGCATGCCTTCTATACGTTATGCTATTTATATTGTATTAGCCATATTCATATTTGCTAATTTTTCTAAACAATCTTCATTCATTTACTTTCAGTTTTAATGTATGAAAAGATTCATCACCAAAATAATATTCAGCTGTTTTTCAATACTTGTTATTGCTTTTGTTTTATTATTACTTTCCTCATATGCAGTTAAAGACAAAGTAAAAAACAAAGGCAGGGCAAGTGTAATAGATAAAACAAAAATGCTTGCCACCACTGCATCTCCAAGAATTATTTTAATTGGTGGCTCTAATGTTTGTTATGGAATGAGTACTGCATTATTACAAGATTCATTGCATATTCCGATTATTGATATGAGCATTAATGCAAGAGTGGGCATGTGTTTTTACATGAATCAATTAAAACCTTACTTACAAAAAAATGATATCGTAATTGCCATTCCGGAATATGCTGCATTCTCAACAACCGATTATTACGGAGATCAATCAATGTATGCTTTAGGCGTAATTGACAAAAAGAACTGCAACATTTTAACCACTTATCAATGGTTGAGATTACCATTGTTTATTGGCGATCTTTTAAAAGATAATTACACTACTTATTTTTCTGAAATAAAAGAAGAAACCGCAGAAGTTACCAGAGGTCGCTATTTGTATAATCGTTTTGGTGATTATGAAGGGCATCGGAATAAACCATCGCAAATAAATGAAAAACAAATTGAATCAGATGAACTTGATTATAATATTGTTTCCAATCAAAATATACAATCTTCTATTATTGATGGCTTAAGAGATTTCTCGAATTATTGTATTGAAAAAGAAGTCAGGTTTTTTATTAGTCATCCTGTTTATGCAAAAGCTTTATTCAATAAAGAGTATGCGGATAAGATTGAAAGCAGTTTAAAAGAACTTCATTGGATCAATGGGCCTGAAAAATATATTTACCATTACAGTGAATTATATGATAGCCCCAATCATTTAATCTTTGCCATGAGAGATGAAAGAACATTAAAATTACTGACGGATATAAAACAACATATAATGGTGAATGCCCCTATTCGCTGATTATTAAAAAAATCTTTCTACACATATACGAAATATTCATTTATTATTTATATTTGTACTGCATATATCTCCTTCTCGGTATTTGATTATTTTGCATGTATTGGTTTTAACACTCCCTGAGTTGACTGTTTCGCTCTTTGATACAGGAATCAAATAGCCTTGTATTGATTTGCTTTTAAACAATACCGGGTTATGGCTATTACTTAAGGTATTAGTGCAAACTTTATTTGTATCAGAACAAACTTAACCTGTGTTGCAGCAGAACAATATGCTTTTGCTGTATTTCAATATTGGTTTAAAGCTATACAATAATGTTCTGCGCTGTCCTTTATCTGCATTACTGTAAAAAAAACCTGTATTACAGTAATACAATATTGTTTTATTACAATACCATATTGTTTTGTTTCAATTCAATATTGTTTTAAGGCATTTCCTTAAGCTTTTGCCCCATTTCTGTTATGCGCTAAACAATTGAATGTCATTGTTTAACACTAAATACAGACAATTATGTCAAAAATCAGGGTTCGTATCAGCTTCCGTGATTACAAGGATGCTGAGTTGGAGCAAAAAGCTCAACACATTGTGCAAAGCCTAACAGGTAATGCTGCATTTCCTAATCCCACTCCTGCTTTGGCAGATGTGCAAACGGCAATTAGCAAATATGCCGCAGCCTTAGCCAATGCCATTGATGGCAGTAAACAAGATACTGCTATTAAAAAACAATCGAGGGATGATTTGGAAGGATTATTACACGATCTGGCTTTGTATGTTCAATTAACCGGTAAGGATGATGCTGCCGTTATCCTTAGTTCGGGTTTCGACATTGCCAAAACACCCACACCTGTTGGGGTGTTGCCCAAACCGGATGGTTTCTCTGTTAATCCATCTGCAAGTAAAGGCAGTGTTGACCTGTATGTAAATGCCATTAACGGTGCCAAAAGCTATCAGTATGAATATACAGATGCACCTGTTACACCCACCGGTGTTTGGCATGTAATTACAGATACCGCTACAGCTATTACGGTAAACAATTTACAAAGCGGTAAGGAATATGCTTTCAGGGTAGCCGGCATTGGCAGCGACCCTACCAGAGTGTACAGTGATGTGGTGACGAGTTTTGTATTGTAGTAAATTTACAAACTGTAATTTTTTAAGACCTATAATATTTTTGAAATTTTATAGGTCTTTGTTTAAAAAAAATAACCTAAACAAATTCCTTTAAGTTTGTAGCACTTATATATTCATTGAATCATAAGTTATTTATCTTACAAAAAGCATTTAAATAAGATGGCAAAAATTTTAAGGTCGATATTAGCATTCTCTTTAAAAAATAAATATTTCATTCTCCTCTCAACATTATTGTTGCTGATTGCAGGTATCATTA
>CAIRTF010000168.1 GCA_903881425.1 uncultured Chitinophagaceae bacterium
AACAAAATGATAAAAACAAATGAGTATATTTTTTTCATATCAATTTATATTAAGTTGAAAATACGATTAAAATAAAAAAGGATCACAATTTTCATGTAATCCTTATAATTCTATTTATCATGTTTCTGTTAAATATCTATCGCTTCACCATAAGCTGCTGCAGTAGCTTCTTTAATACCTTCGCTGATGGTTGGATGCGGATGTATTGCATTCAATATTTCATGTGCCGTTGTTTCTAATTTTCTGGCAACAGAAACTTCAGCAATCATTTCAGTAACATTATAACCGATCATGTGCGCACCTAAAAATTCACCATATTTTGCATCATAGATCACTTTAATAAATCCTTCTGTAGCGCCTGCTGCACTTGCTTTTCCGCTTGCCATTAATGGAAACTTACCAACCTTTAATTCATAGCCTGCTTCTTTCGCTGCTTTTTCAGTATAACCAATACTGGCAATTTCCGGTGTGCAATAAGTACAACCCGGCACATTATTATAATCAATCGGATCCGGTAAATGATGATGTTTCTTTTCTAAATAAGCCATATGTTCCGCAGCATTGATGCCCTCTTTTGCAGCAACATGTGCTAAAGCCTGACCTGGACTGCAATCCCCAATTGCATAAATGGTGGGCACATTGGTTTGTTGATATTTATCTGTAACAATTCTTCCTTTATCAACTTTAATAGCATTCTCCTCTAATCCGATATTTTCAATATTAGCCACCACACCTACTGCGCTTAAAACAATATCAGCTTCTAATGTAATGGTACTGCCATCTTGTTTTTTAACCAATGCTTTTACACCTGCTCCACTTGTATCAACTGCTTCAACAGATGCATTCGTCATAATTTCAATACCTTGTTTTTTATATTGTTTCTCTAATTCTTTAGAAACATCTTCATCTTCAACAGGAACAACTCTTGGCATAAATTCAACAATGGTCACTTTTGTTCCCATGCTGTTATACACATAAGCAAACTCAACACCTATTGCACCGCTACCAACAATGATCATACTTTTAGGCTGTGTTGCAAGAACCATTGCTTCGCGATAGCCAATTACTTTTTTGCCGTCTTGTTTTAAATTTGGTAATTCTCTGCTTCTTCCGCCTGTTGCAATAACAATATATTTTGATTCAACAATTTTCTTAGTTCCATCAGCAGCAGTTACTTCCACTTGTCCTTTGCCTTTAATCTTACCGTAACCCATGATCACATCAATCTTATTCTTCTTCATTAAGAACTGAACACCTTTACTCATTTTATCTGCTACACCACGACTGCGTTTGATTACTGCGCCAAAATCATGCGTGCCTGTTGCATTAATACCATAATCAGCACTATGTTTTACATATTCATATACCTGAGCACTTTTCAATAATGCTTTTGTTGGGATACAACCCCAATTCAAACAAATACCGCCTAAACTTTCCTTTTCAATAATAGCTACTTTAAAGCCTAATTGAGAAGCACGAATAGCTGCCGGATAACCACCGGGGCCACTTCCAATAACGATTACATCATATGCCATGTTATATACGATTTACGTTTTATAATTTACGATTTGAGAATGCGAAAGTAACAGCTAATAAGCAAATGGAAAAATAGACTTAAAATCGACTATTCAAAGAATACTCTAACCGTTTGATAAAACCATTTATTTTGAACAGCATTAGCTTGTTCATGCATCTTTTCATTAAAGCCTTGTAAACCAAACAATCCTGCAATATTTCCTTTATTCATCGCTATTTCCAAATAACCCGCAGAATTAAACCATGCCATCTTCTCTCCTTCATTTACAGATGCATAATTATTACTGATGGTATCAATAACTTCATTTCTTTTAAAAACTATTTTGAAAGTCCTGCCTTTACGTTGTTCTTCAAATTCTTTTTGTGTGATATTAATAATTACATTTTCAAATCTATCAATAAATAAAATTTGTCCGTCAATCCAATCATTTCCCAATGTGGGTCTTAATGGAAATTTTTCTGTAATATTTACTGCAACATCTCCAACATCATTCAATTTCATTCCGCTACTTAGTTTTCCAACAGCTGCTGCAATAGTTTCCGTTATTTCTAATAAAGTATTTTTTGATTGAATGTTGATTGAAATAATTTCAGCAGGTGTGTTTTCAGTAATCATTGTTAGTATTCCGTTATCCGGACAAACAATAAATTGTTCTTGATGATTTGCAATCAATATTTGCTTTGATGCGTTCCCGAACAAATTCAATAAAATGATATGAATGGTTTTTGAAGGAAAATGTTTGAATGCATTGGCGCATACATAAGCAGCCTGCGGAAAATTAGATTGAGAAAGATAATGTGTGATATCTGTAATATTCAACCCTGCGTTTTGAGAAAGCAATTGCCCTTTGACAGCACCGGTTAAATAATCGTGATGGCCAATATCAGTTGAAAGCGTTAATATCTGCATCCATTAACTAAACGTTGCAACAAAAAACTTATTTCACCAATTCATTATTTCTAAAGAAAAATCTTCTTACTAATTTATCAGCAAGCGAAGGGAAAAATTTATTGAGAAAAACGGTTTGTTTTCCATTAGCCGTCAATACAATGGTTCGTTTTCTTTTCATAATTGCTTTAACGATATAACCGGCACATTCTTCCGCAGTCATTAATTTTTTTTCATCTAATGGACTCTCACCTTGCGGTTTTCCTACTCTATTCAATGCAACATTGCGAATATTAGATGCAGTAAAACCCGGACAAACCCACATAATATTGGTACCACTATCCAATAATTCAGTTCTTAATGCTTCTAACCATCCATTCATTGCATATTTAGATGCAGAATAACCGCTTCTTCCGGGCAAGCCTCTATATCCGGCAATAGAAGAAACACCTACCACTGTTCCTTTATTCTTCATGATGTATGGCAAAGAAAATTTTGTACAATACACTGTTCCCCAAAAATTAACATCCATTACTCTACGTAATGTATCCAACTCAACATCCTTAACAAGAGAGCGCATGGAAATACCTGCGTTATTGATGAGTATATCGATTGTTCCAAATAATTTTATTACACCTTCAATGAAATATTTACAATCATGTTCATTGCTTACATCTGCAGCTTGTATCATTAAAGATTTACCTGCATGTGTTGATTGTAACATATATAATTTATCGAAATTTCTTCCACAAGTAGCTACTTTAGCACCTTCTGCTAAGAAAATATCTACCAATGCTTTACCAATTCCCTCTGATCCACCGGTAATAACCACTACTTTATCTTGAAAATATGACATACATAAAATGTTTATACAACAAAAATAAGCGATGAGATATTGACAATTGTGAATATTCTTCTTGAATTAAAAATAAAATACTTTTTTAAAAATTTGGTGCAGAACTGAATTCACCTATTTTTGCACTCCCAAAAACGGGTGAGATCTCGTAGCTCAGTTGGTAGAGCACAACACTTTTAATGTTGGGGCCCTGGGTTCGAGTCCCAGCGGGATCACTGGTAAAATGTAAAAAACCGTTCAGACATCGCGTTTGAACGGTTTTTTATTTGATTTAGTGTCAAAAAATGTTGTCAATTATTCTTCATTCACATACAATTCATTAAATAAAAATTTAAATGTGCCATGAGTTTGTGCCCTAAAAGTTATCTCCGGACCAAATGCAAATAATTTACCCTCTCCCAACTTTGCAACAAAAGCAGTAACACCATTCTGTAAATAAGCTTGTCCCCATGCCCAACCACTTCTTAATGGTTTACTGTCAGGAAACCATGCCAATGGTGTAACCATTCCTTTTACAATTGCTTCGGGACTAATATTAAATACCGGACTTGCGTCAAAATAAACATCTGCTTCTTTATTCATTCCCCAAGCTGCTTGATTGGTTGAATCAATACTTACACGCAATACACTTCCGGGAATATAAAATTTTTCTCCGGGTAATTTTTTTTCTTGTCCGTTTACCATTTCTACCAATGCATCACGAACAGGAACATTTAAATGATAAGCCAAGTTGGTACTTGAACCAATGGTTACAATATTACCACCAGCTTCTATAAACTTCTTTAATTCAGGAATTGATTTTTCTGCAGTAATGCGCCCTAATCTGTTTCTATATTCTTCGGGAACATCTTCAGGCTTTACTTCATTTCTTCCTCTGAAACCATTACCTGCATTATTTATTGAAGGAATCGCTCCGCCAACAAAAACAATCACATCATATTTAGATCTTAAATTACCGGTATCAATATCTTTTGGATAAATTACATCAATCGGAAAATGATATTGCTCCATAATATATCTTACCCAACCCGATGGCATTGATCCGCCATAATTATCCCACAATGCAATTCTTCCTGTATTTATTTTTTGTAAGAAAGATGGTTTTTTAGAAATGGTATTTACCGCTACGCCATTGTCAACAATAATTTTTTCAATGATTGATTTTGTTTTGTTGGATGATGGAACATAAAAAGAACCTAAACTCGCATCTATATTTTTTATCGAATCTGTTATTCTGAAAACTTCAATACCTTGTTTCAATAAATCATTGGCAATAGTAAAAGATCTGTTTGCTTTTGCATCTATCACATATCCTTTTACAGAACCAACTGTATTGATAGTTCCTTTAAGAATTTGTGTTTCACCATAAGGTATTCTTTCAAAAGGCCCATCGAAGGGTTCTAATATTCTGTCGAATTGCACAGCCATTGTATAAGCTAATGTCCAACCTGCTGCATCATAAGGTGCAACGGGCGGACCACCGGGATATAAAAAATCGTTTGGATGATCTTGCGGTTCAAACATATCGATCACATGCGGACGAAATGCTTGATTGGTCTTTACAACATAAGAACCTGCAGGATATTTTTTTCCTGCAACAGTAAATTCAGATGTTGCTTTATGAATGGCAATGCCTGTTCCGATTAATGCATTGATAAATCTTGTTGCACCGGCAAAATCTTTTTGATTAGATGAAATGATATAGCCCCTTGCATCTCGTAATGCAGGGTTTTTCATGACCGTATCATAAAATTTTACCGGAATATTATTTGTACTAACATTTGTATTTGATGATGAATCTGCATTCGCATTTCTTCTTGCAGGTGTTGCTGTTTTCAATGATGCTTGATATATATCATTGATCTCTGCAATTTTTTTGGGTGATAACGACCAATAATCTTTTTCACCACGTTCAATAGAATTTCTTCCCATCTTATAAATATTATACAGCAACTCATCATGATATCGTTGCGCATAATTTAAAACAGCATAATTCAATGAAACAGAATAATCAATTGATTGACGGAAATACCATTTCTGTGGTGTTACAGGAAATGGCGTTGCGCCATTTGGAATTAAACGTTGCGGTACTAATGGAATATTGATGGGTGTTGGGCTACCGATGATTTCAGTCAGTAATCCAATCATATTATGAAAATAAGTGGTGGTGCGTAATCCACCATTATACCAAGTTGAATAAGATGAACCACCTCTTTCAGTGTAACCCGGCTTTCCTTCAATATTCAAACGATTGATCATTGCTGCACCCACTGCATCCAAACTTGTTACTACTAAAGGATCAAAAACATAATTGAATGGATCGCGATATGGTGGACCTGCAACAACAACACCATCCGCATTAAGAGCACCGGGTTGATGATGATTATACATGATTTGCGGCAACCACTCAACATATAATTGACGAGCAATATTTTGTGTCTCTTTCAAATTCAACATGTAGAAATCACGATTATTATCATGACCGGCATATTTTTCATACAATCTTGGCAATTGACTGAATGAACGTTTCTCCGGTTTGCTTTCACGCATATACCAATTAGAAACCAATTCTTGTCCATCAGGATTGGCATGCGTAAATAAAATAATTACCTGATCTAATATGCGCAGTGTTTCAGCATCTTTTCTACTAACTATTTGATAAATAGTTTCAATCAACTGATGTGCACCTACTATTTCATTTGCATGCAATCCACCATCTATCCAAACTATGGTCTTTCCTTCTGCGGCTAATGCATGTGCTTCTGCATCAGATAAATTTTCTGCATGTGCTAATCGTTGAGATATTTCTTTATAATGATCTAAGTTCTTAAGATTTTCGGGAGAAGTAACAATCAACATATATTGACTTCGGCCTTCTTCTGTTTTACCAATCTCTACTAATTTAACCCTGTCGGATGCTGCTGCAATTTTTTTAAAATAAGCTTCTGTTTGTGTATAAGTAGCGAGTTGATAATTATCGCCAATATTAAATCCAAAATGTTCTTTAGGAGTGGGAATATTTTGCGCGATAAGATTTGTAAAAAAAATAAACAATACAGCAGATAGTGTAAATAATCTTTTAAGTAACATCAGCGTTAGTTTAGTTGCTTTAAATAAAATATTGACATGATAAGAAAAAATAAATGTAAAGATTTTTCTTTACCGGATTAAAGGAAAATGACGAATAAAATAAAGTTGTGTTGATCAGCAATTTTCACCGGAACATGACTGATTATCACGTTCCGTCTCTAAAGTAATGTGATGGATATTTTTATGTTGCAATTGATGCTTCAATTCGTTTTTTATTTTCTGTTCCTCGTCAACACTTACATTTTGCTCCAATACCAAATGAGCCGTTAATGCATTCTCGGTAGTACTCATCGCCCAAATATGCACATGATGAAAATCCTTTACACCATTCACTTTCAGCGCAGTCACTTTAATATCTTCCAACTCAATATTTTCCGGAACACCATCTAATGATAAACGTAAACTGCTTTTTAATAAGCTCCATGTACTGAATAAAATGACCAATGCAATAATGATACTGAAAACACTATCAATCCAAAACCAATGCGTGTAAAAAATGATGATACCTCCCACCACCAACCCTAACGAAACAACAGCATCGCTCATTAAATGCAAATACGCACTTTTAATATTCATGTCTTTTTCTTTATCACGCAAAAACAATAATGCAGTAACAGTATTAATAACAATACCAATTCCGGCTACCAGTGAAATAGTTATACCCGGTAATGGTTCAGGATAAAAAAAACGATGAATGGCTTCGTATGCAATTGCGCCGATGGATACCAATAAAACAGCGGCATTAAATAATGCAACTAATATGGACGTTTTACGATACCCATATGTATAATGTTCATTTGATTTTACTTTTACTAATCTGAATGCCAATAAAGAAAGAGCCAATGCTCCCACATCTGCCAAATTATGCCCGGCATCGGATAATAATGATAATGAATGAACGGACAATCCAACAATCACCTCAATTATTACAAACAAAAAATTTAAAATAATCCCCGCAATGAAAGCTGTATTGACATTCGTTAAAACAACAGCATGATGGTGGTGATGGTGATCGTGACTTTCTGAATGATGATGGTGATGATGCATGGAAAGCAAAGTTAAGAACAAGCACAAAGCATTTTTATCAAATCAATGCAACGATGTAGCAGATATGGCACTATTGAAATACTACTTTAGCATTGGATAATTCAATCAAATCATTAACATCATAATATTTCAAAACATTGGGAATGATCCATGAATACCAATTCTTTTCGATAGGATAAGATAAAATATCTTTAAATGAATGAATGGATTTGAATAAATTTAATTGCATAATGGTTTTATCAAATACAGATGCTTGCAAAGCCGGTAAGGTTGAAATTCCGGTTGCATTTAATTCAATAGGCAGTTTGGTCAATTCATCATTTGACTGAATAAATTGCAAGATTGCTAAAACATCATTTGTTCTTTGTCCAACCAACGATCTGCCAATATGCAATGCCAGCATTGTATTGCGATATTCTTTATTAAAATATTTCGGATCATTGAATTCAGCTTTATCTTCTGTTTCTCCAATGCCACGAATGTCAGCTACAATCACCACACAATTATTTTTTAAATACGATTGAATTAAAGAACCACTATCGGCTATCTTATTTTTTCCATCTTCATTTAACCAAATCACTATTTTTTGGATCTTAGTTTCAGGTTTAATGAATAAAACAGGTATTGGCATTTCATTTTCTTTTCTGATAATCATTTTATGAATGATAGCATTACCTTTAACAATCTCTCCTGTTTCTTCAGCATGTATTGCATTCCTTTTAGTATCTACTCCACTTAACGATGCAATTTTTTCTATAATTACTTTATTGGGCTGAGATAAAAATTCTTTTCGCTCTTGTTGAAATCTATCATTCAATAAAAAATTTCTTTGAAATAAATTCAGCTCATCAACATAAGCGGTATTTACTTGCCCCGTTGATGTAACTGATAACTCTTTTTCAGAAAAAGTTCTACTCTCATTTTCTTTTATAAAATTGGTATCATCATACATCCATTGCCTGAACCATTGCAAAGCCACTTCCCGCTTAGGTTTAGAAATACCATGACCATCATCATAAGTAAATAATTTTAACTTGTTTTTTTGTTGAAAAGTGGCATATACTTTTTTCAATTCATCGAATGCTTGCAATGTTCCTGTATAATCAATAAAATCGTATTTACCTGCCAATATCAATAAAGGTTTGGGTGCCATCGCAATTAAATAGTCACTCAATTCTAATTGCTCTTTTCCTTCATTGGGTATTTGTGCACAACCATCAGCGGCTCCGGAAATTTCTAAAGTTCTTTCTCTGTTAGCGAGGTAACTGCAAGGTGCTGCAATCTTTATTCTTTTATCAAATGCAGCAAAATATATTGCTTGCATACCGCCACCTGAATTACCCAAGCAACCTATTCTTGTTGTATCTACTTCATTTCTTGTAACTAAATAATCCAATCCTCTTTCATTATCCCATAATTCATCTGCAGGAGTTGATAAACCGAATAAGTTGGAAGATTCATTTAATAAAGTATGTTCTGTTGTGCCGCCTCTTGTCAAGGGCTTTCCGGTATTATCGGTTAATTGATAACGCTCTCCTTGTGAAACAGGATCAATCATCATCACTACAAAACCATGTTGTGCAAATAATATTGCTGTTTTTTGATAAGAGAGAGTTGCTTTTGCTTCTGCTTCGTGCCCGCAGAATAATAATACAGCCGGAAATTTTTTATTACCTTCGGGGATATATAATGTTGATGTTACATGATGATGCGGAAAACTTTCGTACACAATTTTCTCTATTTTATAATTCTCTGCATTAATCGATCCGGTAACCACAGTATTCAACGGTGTTTTTTCAGGAAGATCACCTAATAGGCTCTTAAATTTTTGTTGAACAGTTTTTTGATATTCTACTAAAGATTGTTTTGAACTGATGGCTTTATTGAATTCTTTTCTTCTTGCATCATATTGCTGGTGCATTTGTTGAACCAAATATGTATTCAAACTATTTTCTGCTTTCCAATCCAACACATTATATTGCTTTTGTGCAGCAACTATATGAATTGAAAAAAGAAAAATAATACAATATAAAAATTTCGCCTTCATTTATTTCAGAGATGCTAATGGATTCCAATTACCAAAAATATTTTTGATTGTATATTTTTTTGCTTCTTCATCTAACAATTGTTTACTCCAATTTACCCTTGCATCAATATTTGCAGCCGGACCATAGTTTTTATATTCCGCATATCTCACCGTTTTATAATTATCGGTATTATTCCAATTTGACCAACCTTCCGGTTTAATATGTTTATCTAAATAACAATGCAAGTAAACAACATTAGCAAATGGTCTCCATGGTCTGCCTAAAGAAACATTGTGTAAGGAGGTATCTCCCGTCAAAACACAATCATTAAAAATGTATCCATATTCGTGTTCTTTTGGTGTGGATGCAGCCGTTATATGCGAATTCTTTTTGCTGTGAATATGGCATTGATCAAATAAAACTGTTGCTGAACCAAAAATAAAATCGGTAGTTCCTTCAATGTAACAGTTTTGATAATATTGTCGACTTTCATCACTATTTGTAAACAAGACATCCTGAAAACCAATAAATCTGCAATTTAAAAAAATAGCTTTATCTCCTTGCACTTCAACTGCAACAGCCTGTCCGGCATTAAAGCCAGCATCGTTTTGAAAAGTAATATTCTTAGCAAAAAAATTATTCGCTTTAATTAAACAAGTATAAGAATTCCTCGTATTAA
>CAIRTF010000169.1 GCA_903881425.1 uncultured Chitinophagaceae bacterium
AGCAAGATCATCGAATATATTCTCAGGAATAAGTTGAAAGATTTCGTTTACTGTCATCAGAACAATAACGAATAATGTATTACTTCATTTCATTAACTGCAAGGTTTCGAACACTTGTGATAACAGATCCGGGCAGTGATCCTGATAGTGCACCGATCGATGGTGGCTTATCATTACTCATTGCAGGTGGAGTAGGGTATGGGGTGAAGAGAGCAAGAGAGAAAAGGAAGAAGTAGAAAGTATTAAGTTATAAGTGAAGCCATTCCGTTTTTACGGGATGGCTTTTAGTTTACAAAACTCAATAAAATTAGTACATAATTGTTCAGCTGATTTTGTTATTGGTTTTATAAACGTTTTTAAACATAGGTACTATTAGTTTTAAGGGGCATCAATAAATTTTAAATAAATAATCAGCAGATTAAAATAAATTTTGTTAATTGCAGCAGAATTTATCTACGATTGCAGCAGGCTGTTGGCCAACATTCAAATTCATTGATGATGAAATATTGTCTCAGCCTTTTATGTGTTCTTCTCTTTACGGGCAAGGCACTTTGCCAGGATGATACGATAGTTATTAAACCCAAGCCTAAGTTAATTAAAGGAATTGCGAGCTTTTACAGCAGAAGTTTGCAAGGTACTAAAACAGCTACCGGCGAAAAATTTGATCAGAATTTGATGACAGGGGCCAGTAACAGTGTAAAATTGAATACTTGGGTTAAAGTAACCAACCTGAGAAATGGAGATACAGTTATTGTGCGAATTAACGATCGGATGCATCCAAGTATGAAAAAAAAGGGCAGAGTGATAGATTTGAGCCGTGCAGCAGCAAAAAAGCTTGATTTTTTGTCTAATGGACTAACAAAAGTCACTTTGGAGGTCATAAATAAGCCCGAAGATGAATAACTTGTGAATTCTTAAAAGAATCTTAATTTTCATAAAGTCAGAATCACCCATTATTTTTGCAAAACTTAAAAAACTAGTTATGAAGAAAATTATCCTCTCATTAATTGCTGTTTGTTTGGTGGCAATGTCATTCAGTCAAACGACAAGCTTAAAGAAAAGACCGTCTCTTGGCGTTAATTTTTTCTTGAAAGATTTTGCTACACCCGACAAATTGGGTTCAACCAGTCTTGGAATTGTTTTGAGAGACGGGTCTTGGAATAAGGTTAAAAACATGTCTCCCGGTTTTGGATTGCAATATTTTAACGGATTAACTGATAATATTGATTTCATGGCCAATTTGGGCGGATCATTTTTGAGGTATCCTTTTGTATATGCAAGTGGTATCACTACACCAAATTCAGATAAATTCTTATTGGAAACAGATGCTAATGTTAATGTTAAATTATTAACCGATAATTATTTCCTGGTTCCTTATGTTTCAGTTGGTGCAGGATTGTCTATGTATGGTGGTAATTATTTTGCAGCATACATTCCGGTAGGAACAGGATTACAATTTAATTTAGGCGATGAAACATTTGTACACTTACAATGGTCTTATCACTTAAAAGTTACTGATGCAAGCAATTATAATTTTCATTATTCCTTAGGTATCGCTTCACCGATCTTCGATAAAAAAGTACCGGTAGTTGTAGCACCGCCACCACCACCGCCTGTTGTTGTTAAGCCTAAAGACACTGATGGTGATGGTATTCCTGATGATCAAGACAAATGCCCAACAGTTCCGGGTATTGCAAAATACAAAGGATGCCCTATCCCTGATACTGATGGTGATGGTATTAATGATGAGAATGATAAATGCCCAACAGTTAAAGGTGTGGCTCGTTACCAGGGATGTCCAATTCCTGATACTGATAAAGATGGTATCAATGATGAAGAAGACAAATGTCCAACAGTTCCGGGTGTAGCTCGTTACCAAGGATGTCCGATTCCTGATACTGATGGTGATGGTGTAAATGATGAAGAAGATAAATGTCCAACAGAAAAAGGAACAGTTGCAAATCATGGCTGTCCTGAATTGAAAGACTTTAACTTCAAAGCAGAGAATGTACAATTCCTAACAGGAAGTGCTGTATTAACTAAAGTGGCTTCACAAGAGTTAGACAAATTAGCTAAAATATTAGGCGAACATCCAACTTTAAATGTATTAGTTGATGGTTATACAGATAATAGCGGTAAAGCTGATAAAAACAAAATCTTATCTCAAAAAAGAGCCGATGCTGTTAAAGCATATTTAGTGAAAAAAGCTGTTGTTGCTGACAGATTAACTGCAACCGGTTTCGGCGATGCTAATCCAATTGGTGATAACAAAACGCCAAAAGGTAAAGCTGCTAACAGAAGAGTTGAGTTTAAAATAAAACAATAATCTCTAAAGATTATCGATAATAAAAAATCCCTTACTAATCAGTAAGGGATTTTTTATTGCGATTAATTGAATGAATAAATAAGTTGGAAAAGTATGGTATTAAATAATCTCTTTTAATTTATTTACCACCATATCTATTTCTTCTTTGGTGTTTTCTTTACTGAAAGAAAAACGAACAGTAACCTGATTGGGGTTGTTATTGATAGATCGAATAACATGACTGCCTGCATCGGCACCACTGGTACAGGCACTTCCGCCACTGGCGCAGATATTATTAATATCGAGATTGAATAATAACATCTCACTCTTTTCTGATTTAGAAAAACTAACACTTAATACTGTGTACAAACTATTTCCTAAAGGGTCGCCGTTGAATGAAACACCTTTAATATGTTTCTTCAATTGTTCTAACATATACAATTTTAAACTCTTTATGTACGCACTTTCTTTTTCATAATTTGTTGTTGCCAATTCTAAAGCTTTTGCAAAACCAACAATGCCGTATAAGTTCTCTGTGCCTGCACGCATGTTTCTTTCCTGACTACCGCCATTGATAAATGGTTTGATCTTTACATTTTCATTGATGTATAAAATACCAACACCTTTAGGTCCATGAAATTTATGTCCGGCTCCGGTAATAAAGTGAACAGGTGTATTTCTCAGATCAAAAGGAAAATGACCAACTGTTTGCACGGTATCACTATGAAAAATAGCATTGTATAATTTGCATAAATTTCCAACAGTATGAATGTCTAAAATATTACCGATCTCATTATTGGCATGCATTAAAGTAACCAAACATTTTTCTTCGCTGGATGATAATATTTTTTCCAGATCATCCATATCAACATGTCCGTTCGGTAATAATCTTACATAGGTTAAAGCTGCTTCACCGCTATGATATAAATGTTCTACCGTATGCAATGTGGCATGATGTTCTATTTTAGATGTGATGATATGTTTGCATCCGAGGTCACGAACTGCTGCCGTAATAGCAGTATTACTGCTTTCAGTACCACCGCTGGTAAAGAATATTTCTGCAGGATGTGCATGTAAAATTTTTGCAACACTTTTTCTGGCATTCTCAATGGCTAATCGGCTTTCTCTTCCATAACTGTAAATAGAAGAAGGGTTACCAAAATGCGAAGTGAGATAAGGCATCATGGCTTCTAATACTTCTGCATCTAAGGGAGTGGTAGCAGCATTATCCAAATAAATTCTTTGCATAGATTACAAAAGTAATTTTTTTAAAACATATTTTAATATATTGAGAAAGAATGAATGAAGAAGAACAATTAGATAAGAATTTTAAGATGACGGTTGATAGTGGAGAAAAGTCCATAGTCGATAGTCAACAGTCCATAGCAGAGCCTGAAATTGTAAACTTACAACCAGAAACCGAAAAGATGGAAGTCCACCACCACCCACACGTAGAAAAGAAAAGTTTTAAAGAATACCTGCTGGAAGGATTGATGATCTTTCTAGCAGTTACCATGGGGTTTATTGCGGAGAACATTCGTGAGTCCATATCAAAACATGAACAAGAGCACGAATTGATGGTGGAAATGGCAGAAGATCTGCAAAGAGATACTGCCAGTATGCATTATTATATATCTTCAACGCAACAAAAAATTTATGTTTTGGATACGCTTATTGATTTGGTTTATCAAGCCAGAAGTGTTCTGCTACCTGATAGTACTTTGAGAAAAATGTATCGGCTGTATGAATTGTCAAAAGGCTGGGGATACCACTCTCCAACAACGAGGGCACTGGATCAGTTAGACAAAGCAGGAGGTTTCGGTTTTGTCCGTAAAAAAGAAATTTCAGATAGCATTTTAAAATATAAAGACCTCAATCAGTTTTCAATTACCTTATCCGATAGATTCAGAAGCCGGCAGGAAGACGCAAGAATATTTGCGCAAAATATATTTGACAATGAATTTAATAAAGGAGATTCTTTTAAGGCTACCGCTGATTCTTTATTACTCCGGATCAGGAAGCTTAAACTACTTACCATGGATTTTAATACATTAAGTATTTACGGATCCAAGTTGATCGATTCAAGAATCGTTTTACAAACTTATTTAAGTTGGTTGCATAACAAAGTGCAATCTGCTGAACGCTTAAATATCAAAATAACTAGTCAATATCATTTAGAAAACAACTTAGAAAATGGAAGTACACCACCACCCACACGTTGAAAAGAAAAGTTTCAAAGAATACCTGCTCGAAGGATTAATGATATTCTTAGCTGTAACCATGGGTTTTATTG
>CAIRTF010000170.1 GCA_903881425.1 uncultured Chitinophagaceae bacterium
ACCAGGTTTTGTAATGAACCTGAAAGATTTGGGCAAACTGATGAAGGAACATATTATTAATAAATTAGATCATAAAAATCTCAATTTGGATGTTGATTTCATGCAAGGAAAGATGGCGAGTGTTGAAGTGTTGACTACTGAAATTTGGAAAATTATTACTGCTCAATTACCACAAGGAGTTCATTTGCATTGCGTAAAATTATTCGAATCACACAAATCGTTTGTAGAATATTACGGATAATTAATTATTGAAAGAATAAAAAAAAGCTGATTCAATTTGAATCAGCTTTTTTATTTAGTAATAATATTTCTAATGATGGTGATGGTGTAATTTGCTTGCAAAATCTTCTGCGCTAATTTCTTCTTCTTTTGCTGTAACCAATGTTTCTAATGTTGCAAACATTTTTTCAGTAGCAATTCTGTGATAACTATCCTCTACAAATTTTTTATCCTGCATCATTCTGTTGGCATAATCATCTACCCATTGTTGATTATCGCCCAAAGCACCTAACTGATTGCCCATGTATTGAAACAATTGTTGTTTCGCAAAATTGCGTATGTCATCCTGGCCAACTTCAATTTTATGATCAGCCGTTAATTTATTGGTGATTAAAGTCCACCTTAATTGATCTTTGAATGAAGGAAATTCTGCTTCCGCTTCTTCCGCTGTTTTGGGTTTTTCGCCACCGGTTTGTAACCAGCGTTTTAAAAATGTTTCGGGAAAATCCATAGTAGTATGATCCAACAAATGATGATAGATTTGATCATGAATTTGATTTCTGCTTTGTGCGGCATAATAAGTTTCGATCTCTTCTTTCAAAGCTGCTTTGAATTCATCTATTGTTTTAATTTCTTTGTTCGGATAAACAGCGATAAAGAATTCTTCATTTAATTCTGCTTTTTCAACATGCCCAACTTTAGTAATGGTCAATTTAAAATATTTATCAGCTGCACCTTTGTCTTCTTTGCTCAATCCTAAATCAGTCAAAATAAAATCTAATTCTTTCTCTTCAAAAGCTTTATTCAATTGTAATACAACGCTGTCATCTTTCTTTTTGTCCAATAAATCCTTACGAAATTTTTCAGCAAAATATTTTACCAATAAAGAATTGTCTTTCACAACACCGCCTTCAATAGTGTTACCATCTTTATCGCACTCAACAAATTGTACATTCAAAACATTGTCATCACCTGTTACAATTTCAGGCTCAGTCATTTTACCATGTCGAACTTGTAATCGCTCCAATTCATCATTGATCATTGCTTCTGTAACATTGATCTTAAATTTGGTAACTTTAATTTTTGCTGCATCAATTTCAAAATCGGGCTTTAATCCTACTTCAAAAGCAAATACATATTCTTTAGGATTGTTTACATCCAGAGCCGCTGCATCATTATCCAATGGCAATGGTTGCGCAAAAATTTCTAATTGTTCTTTACCTAAATATTCATTCAAAGATTTTTCAACATTGCGTAAAACTTCATCAGTAAAAACACTTTGTCCGTACATTTTTTTAACCAAACCTGCGGGCACCATGCCTTTGCGAAAGCCCGGAATATTGGCGGTCTTTGCATATTTCTTTAAGCTTTGTTCAAAGCCGTTATAATAATCTTCTTTTGTTAGTGTAACGGTCAATTTATCATTCAATAGACCGATGTTCTCTCTGGTAACAGTTGCCATAGCTCACTTAAATTTTAAAATAAAGTGCGGATGGAGGGGGTCGAACCCACATGCCTTGCGGCGCTAGATCCTAAGTCTAGTGCGTCTGCCAATTTCGCCACATCCGCAAATAAGGGTTGCAAAAGTAGGGGATTTGGGTGAATGGGAAAAGTGTTGCGTTTATTAGCCAAACTGTATTATTTCAATTAAGCTTTAGTTGCGTCGCACTCTTGTACATTTAGATTATTCTTCGGCAGAATAAAAATTAGTCTTTCAAAAGTTTCTTTCTTTTCAAATACAAATAAAAGCTTTCCACTTTTTCTCTTGCCCAGGGTGTTTTACGTAAAAATTTTAAACTGGATTGAATAGAAGGATTAATCGTAAAGCAATTAATGTTTACCTGTTTGCCTAATTCATCCCAGCCAATAGAATCCACTAATTGCGTTACAATTTTTTCGAGTGTTAATCCATGCAAAGGGTTATTTTTTTGTGAATTGTCTTCCATTTTATTTTTAGCTGTTAAATAATTTTACTCTTCCAAATAAATTCTTTTTACGCGCTGACTTATTCCCGCCATCACTTCATATGCAATAGTATTACACCATTCAGCAATTTGTTCTACCGAAATATGTTTTCCAAAAATTTCAACGATATCATTTTCTTTGATCTCATCAATATCGGTTACATCGATCATCGTCATGTCCATACAAATATTACCAATAGTAGGTGCCAGTTTTCCATGAACAAAAACTTTTCCAACACCATTACTTAATCTTCTACTTAATCCATCCGCATAACCAATTCTGATGGTTGCAATTTTACTATCTCTATTCACCAATCCTTTTCTGTTATAACCAATCGTTTCACCTGCTTTCACAATTCTTATTTGTGCAATGGTGGTTTTTAAAGTAGCTACAGGTTCTAATGATATTTGTTTTTCATTCGCACTATCCACACCATACAACCCAATACCCAAGCGAACCATATCGAATTGCAATTCGGGTTTTCTAAAAATAGCTGCAGTATTCGCAATGTGTTTGATGAAACTATAACCCAATATTTTTTCTGTTTCGTTACAAAAATTTTCAAACAAAATTGATTGATGTTTGGTAAAGCCATCATGCATTGCTGTTTCACTTGCCACCAAATGGCTAAATACTGATTGTACAGTCATTGTTTTGTTTTGTTGCAATGAAGTACATAATGCTTGCACATCATTCGGTTCAAAACCCAAACGATTCATACCTGTATTAACTTTTATGTGTACAGGAAATTCTGTAATGCCTTGTTGCAATAAATATTGATGGAATGATTGATAAATAGTGAATGAAAAAATTTCGGGTTCTAATGCATATTCAATCAATGCATCAAAACCGGCTTCATCAATATTCATCACCATAATTGGTAATCGAATACCTGCTTTGCGTAATTCAACACCTTCATCTGCATATGCAACTGCTAAATAATCTACTTTGCAAAACTGTAAAACCCTTGCTATTTCTGCACTTCCGCTGCCATAACTAAAAGCTTTTACAATGGCCATTAATTTTGTAGAAGGCAAAACCTGTTGCTGATATTGTTTTAAATTGTTCGCTAATGCCGATAAATTAATTTCTAAAACAGTTTGATGTACTTTTTGTTCTAACCATTTACTGATGCGTTCAAATGCAAATACCCTGGCACCTTTTAATAAAATAAAATCACCTTTAAATTGATGCGTGTTACTATTGACTAAAAATTTTTCAGTGGATGAATAGAACGTTGTTTGCGGAATGTATTTAAATAATGCATGGTGCTCGCTGATGTTTTTTCCGATACCAATCAAGCGATGAATATTTCTGGTTGATAATTCATTCGCTACTTGTTGATATAATATTTTATCCGATAAGCCCGATTGAAAAATATCTGATAGAATAACAGTAGTGGATTGCTCACCTGATTGTTGCTTTAAATAATTTAAAGCCATACTTAAAGAAGAAATATCATTACTATAACTATCATTAATGATGGTGCAATTGTTAATTCCCTTCATTAATTGCATGCGCATATCAACAGATTGCAATTGTGAAACCCTTTTTTGTATTGTGGCAATGTCATATTTTAATAACAATAAAATACAAATACAAGAGATGGAATTATCGATAGAGGCCTTATCCACAAAGGGAACTGTGATAGGATATGATTTGGTTTGATAAACCAGGATCAGATTTGTTGCAGATGAACTTTTTGTTTCACTTTCAATAAACACAGTAGCCCTGTTTTTTCTACTCCAGGAAAATTGTTCTGCATTTGTTGTTATTTCAAATCCAATATCTTCTTTACAATAAATCAAATGCCGGCAATGCTCGAAGAGTTTTAATTTCTCTTTTATTTTTTCTTCAGTATCAATAAAACCTTCTTTGTGTGCTTCTCCAATATTGGTTAAAATACCGATGGTGGGTTGAATGATCTTTTCTAACTGTTGCATTTCATTGATGGTTGAAATACCCGCTTCGAAAATGCCCAATGTGTTTTGATCATTCATTTGCCAAACACTTAATGGAACACCAATTTGAGAATTGTAACTTCTCGGACTTCTAACAATTGAAAAATCGTTTAGTAATAATTGATTCAGCCATTCTTTTACAATGGTTTTTCCATTACTACCCGTAATGCCAATAACGGGATAATGAAATTGTTTTCTGTGATACGCAGCTAATGCTTGCAGAGATTGAGTTGTATGGGTTACAAACAAAAAATTGGCATCAGGAAAAGATGAAATATTAAACTCTTTTTTAACTACAAAATTTCTGATACCTCTTCCATATAGTTCTTTTATGAAATCATGTCCGTCTCTTCTTGGGCCGGATAATGCAAAAAATAATGAGGTTGCCGGAAAAACCAGTTTTCTACTATCAATCAGTAAATATTCAATAATAGAAGAATGCTTTATTCTTTTTTCGGCATTGAGCAGCTTGGCAATATCTTCAATTGAATATGCCATTTATTTGAGTGCATTTTTTTTATTGTATTGAATAGAATATAAAACAGAACCTCCTATACAAACTATGATCATTGCTAAGGAAATAAATACTTGTTCATTTTTACTGAGCCATTGATTGATGAAATATTCAGCTAACATTTTTATACCAATAAATATCAATACAATGGATATACCTTGTTGCAAGAATTGAAATTGTTTTACGGCACCTTTCAACAAAAAGAATAAACTTCTCAAACCCAATACCGCAAAAATATTCGAAGTAAATATGATCAGGCGATCTTGTGAAATGCCCATCACTGCTGGGATTGAGTCGAGCGCAAAAACCAAATCGATTGATGCCAATAAAACAACTACCACAAATAAAATAGTGTATTGAGGCTTTCCATTGATTCGGATGATATATTTTCCATTACCATCTTCATGTGTAACAGGAAGAAACTTTTTTAAGAAACGGTACACTTTATTTTCATGCGGATCGAACTCTTTTTCTTCATCTTCTGCAAACATTTTAATTCCTGTGTACACCAGAAATACGCCGAATAAATATAAGATCCAATGAAAGCGTTCAATCAATTCAACACCAACAATAATGAATATCACTCTAAATAGAATGGCCATTAAAATACCCAATAGCAAAACTCTTGAGTGAAATTTCTCTTTTATTTTAAAGGCAGAAAAGATGAGAATGAAGACAAAAATATTATCAATACTTAAACTCCATTCCATTAAATAAGCACTGATATATTCTAATGCAGGCTTACTTCCATCTTCCATTAATAAAAAAACAAAGAAACTAAACGCCAATAATACCCAGAAGAATGTTTGCCATAACGCTTTTTTGATGCTGATGGTTTCACCTTTTTTGCTGATCAATCCAAGATCAAAGATCAATGCCAGCAAAACAACAATTCCAAAAACAAAATAAAGAATTTCAGTATTGTTCATGAATAAAATTTCTGTATCAAATATACATATTCATTATGCAGCATATTTTTTTATGCGCTGCCATTGAATGAAGGCTCCGGTTAATAAAACCAATAAAACAGGAACAACCAAATTGATGAGCTGCCACATTGTTTTCTGCTCTTGAATCTTTGTTTTATCCAGCAATCGAAGTGTGTAATCTTTGCTTCTTGTTTCTAATATAGAGGCATCGCCCACTAAATAATCCATGCAATTCAAAAAGAATTCTCGATTGGCAAATTGATAATTTTCAAATTCCTGTGTGCCCATTGGTAAAGGACCTTGCGTTTGTGTTACCACATTGGTTACAATATCTGCATCACTCACCACAATTTGTTGAGAGGACTTTTGTGCAACAGATAAAAAAGGAACGCCTGTCAATTGTTGAATAGAGTCTTTGATATTATCAGTAAAACGATTAGCGTATAAAGAATTGAATTTTCCTTCTAATAAAACCGCAACAGGCACATGACTTTTTCTGAATAATTGAAAATCATCCTGTGACTTGATACTTTGTAAACTTACGATGGCAGGTGTACTGATAGTTCTGCTTAATGTATCGCTTGCTAATAAAATTATTTTAGTAATACCTGTGGCTTTTACAGTATCAATGGATGATGGAAAAACACTTAATACATTATCTAAATTTTTTGCAATCGGATTGTTGGATGGAGAAGCTAATAATGGATAATAAGGGAATGGAATCCGCTCTATTCTTGGCTTTCCGCCTTCATTACCTGTTACCAATGGTTGTTTGGCGCAATTTAAATCTTGTAACAGATCACCATTAATGCGAACACCATATTTGAATAAAAGATCATCAATATTCAATCCTTTATCAAATGCAACAAAATCACTTTTCGATCTTAATAGACTATCAAACTCTGCATATAATTTATCAACAAACCAAACTACTTTTCCGCCTTGCATAATGTACTGATCAATCTTAATTTTTTCTTGTTCAGAAAATGGTGTGGCAGGTTTTACAATTAATAATGCTTTAATGGTATCAGCATTTAAAATACTTTTATTGAGATCGATTACACCGAACCGATAATTGTTGCGCATACTTTGAACCAAATCATTCACAACCGGATTAAAGGGCTCTCCATTTCCTAAAGCATAAGCAACAACGGGGAATTCTTTTTTTGTTAGTTTATTGATGGCATCATCAAACTTAAACTCTAATAATGCTTCAGAATAATTTAATGTACTTTCTTCATCCATACCACTCTTGCCACTCATCAGATCGATCGCTAAAAGTTTGTCTTTATATTTTATGATCGCCGAAGGAAAGATCAGTTGTTCCGTTTTAGCATCTTCATTTTTTTTGTTAATTTCATTATTAAATCCTTTTACACCCAATCTCACTAAACTATCGTACAGCAGGGCTTTGGCGCTATCGCCCAATCCTTCGCCCGGACGAATAAAACTATAATGCAAATTGCCATTTGAATAATCACGATAATTTTCTAATAATTCTTCCGTCGTAATTTTTAATTTTTTAAAGCCCGAACTTAAATTGCCGGTTAAAAAAACTTGTATCTCAACTTCTTCATTCAAGTTGCGTAACATTTTTTTCGTCGCATTACTTAATGAATATCTTTTTTCTTCGGTTAAATCTAATTTGGTATGAAATAATGAAGAGATCAAAACAATGCATACAAAAAATGCAATCAATGCAAACCACCAATATTTATGTTGTAATATTTTAGGAATGAATTTCATCGTTTGATCAGATTTCTTTGTGTGATGAATAAAAACAACATAATCATACCTAAAAAATAAATCACATCTCTTGTATCAATCACACCACGACTAATGTTCTTATAATGAAAATTGATACCGAGCATTTCTACATAATAATCCCATCCGTTTTTTAATACAGGTAATTTACTCGTTGCATCAAAACCCCTGAACAATAAAAAACATACAAACGCACTGCTGATAAATGCCACCACCGTGTTATTGGTAAAACTGCTGGTACAAATTCCCGCAGCAATAAAAACAAAACTCAATAATAGTAAACCAATATAACTGCCAATGGTCCCGGCAATATCAATGCCGCCGGTACTGCTGAGATGCTGAATGGAAAAGGCATACACAGTTGTAGGAATCAATGCTGCTAGGGATATCAGCGCAGCACCCAGAAATTTACCCCACACCATTTGGGATGCGCTCAATGGCATTGTTTTTAATAATTCGAATGTGCCGCTCTTGTATTCATCCGCAAAACTGCGCATGGTAATGGTGGGAATAAAAAACAATAATATCCAAGGCGCTAATTCAAAAAAAGGATTCAGTGTGGCATAACCAAAATCTAATAAACTGGTATCGGGAAACACGAATAATAATAATCCGCAGAGCAATAAAAAAATGATCAATGCAATATAACCGGTAATGCTATTGAAAAATTGTTGCCATTCTTTTTTGCAGATTATCCACATGCATCAAAACTAAGGCATAGTTTGTTTATGAGCAACAGACTTATATTTTGTTTAACGAACAGTAGAATATCAATGGGGCTTGGTTGCGTCGCACTCTTGTACCTTCTGTTCTTTATTCAACTTTTTTTTATATAAAAAAGTCCCGCTAGCTGCGGGACTTTTTCATTTATTCACTCAACTTTACTTTTAAACTGCAAAACTTTCACCACATCCGCAACTTCTGCTCGCATTGGGATTATTAAAATAAAATCCTTTGCCATTCAATCCATCACTGAAATCTAATTCGGTATTCACTAAATATAAAAAGCTTTTTAAATCGGTCACCACTTTTACGCCATTGTCTTCAAAGACCTGATCCATGGGCTTTTGCTCGTTATCAAAATCTAATTTATAACTCAAACCACTGCAACCGCCACCAACAACACCCACACGTAAAAAATAAGATGAATCATTAGCAATACCGGCATCTTCCATCAGCTTTTTAACTTTAGCCTTGGCTTTATCACTTACTAATATTGCATTATCTGTTGCTGTCATGCCCCTAACCCCTGAAGGGGAATTTTAAATTTGTGATTATTTTTTTCATTAAAACCTTACTCCCCTTTAGGGGATGGGGTTAATGTATTCTTTCTTCAAATACCAATTCTTCTAAACCATTTTTCTTTCTGTAATCGTTGATGGCTGCTTTAATCGCATCTTCTGCCAATACAGAGCAATGGATTTTTACAGGAGGAAGATTTAACTCTTCTACGATATCCATGTTATCGATGGCAACGGCTTCATCAACAGATTTACCTTTTAACCATTCGGTAGCCAATGATGAAGAAGCAATAGCAGAGCCGCATCCAAAGGTTTTGAATTTAGCATCTTTAATAATACCGGTGGCTTCATCTACTTCAATTTGCAAACGCATTACATCGCCGCACTCAGGTGCACCCACTAATCCGGTACCAACATTTTTATTGCTTTTATCCAAAGTACCCACGTTCTTAGGATTGCTGTAATGATCGATCACTTTTTCTGAATATGCCATATAAAAATTATTAATTGTTAATTATAAATTATTAATTGATTAATGATGTGCCCATTCAATCTTATTCATATCAACTCCTTCTTTGAACATTTCCCATAACGGACTCATATCTCTTAATTTTAAAACAGTGTTAGAGATTTGTTCAATGGTATAATCAATTTGTTCTTCTGTTGTAAATCTGCTTAAGCCAAAACGTAAACTGCTATGTGCTAAATCATCACCCAATCCCAATGCTTTTAAAACATAACTGGGTTCTAATGATGCTGAAGTACAAGCAGAGCCGGAGCTTAATGCAATATTTTTATTAAAGCCCATCAACAAACCTTCACCTTCTACATATTTAAAAGATATATTACTTACATGCGGTAAACGATGTTGAGTATTACCATTTACATAAGCTTCTTCTAATTTTAATAAAGCAGTTTCTAATTTATCTCTCAATTTGCTGATGCGTGCTGCGTCTTGATCCATTTCTAATCTGCATAACTCGCATGCTTTACCAAATCCAACAATACCCGGAACGTTTAAAGTACCGCTTCGCATTCCTCTTTCATGACCGCCACCATCCATTTGAGCAGTAACTTTTACGCGTGGATTTTTTCTGCGAACGTATAGTGCACCAATACCTTTTGGTCCGTACATTTTATGTCCGGTAAAAGTCATTAAATCAATTCCGTCTTTAATTACATCTACCGGAATTTTTCCAACGGCTTGCGTTGCATCTGTAAAAAATAATACACCATGTTTTTTTGCAATCGCAGCAATCTCTTTTACCGGTTGAATCACACCAATTTCATTATTGGCATACATGATAGCTACTAAAATAGTAGTTGGTTTGATGGCAGCTTCTAATTCTTTCAAATCAATTAAGCCGTCTTCTTTCACATTCAAATAAGTTACTTCACCACCAGATTTTTCAATGTGTTTGCAAGTATCTAATACAGCTTTGTGTTCTGTATTCGCAGTAATGATGTGATTACCTTTGGATGCATACATTTCATACACACCTTTTATCCCTAAATTATCACCTTCTGTTGCACCGGAAGTAAAAATAATTTCTTTAGGATCGGCGCCAATTAATTTTGCAACTTGCTCACGGGCATAATCAACTGCTTCTTCTGCTTCCCAGCCAAATGGATGATTACGACTGGCTGCATTGCCGAAATGTTCTGTAAAATATGGGATCATTGCTTCCAACACTCTTGGGTCCATGGGTGTTGTTGCATTGTTATCTAAATAAATCGGTAGCTTCAACATAAAAATTTAATATTTCTTTATTACTGACGAATAACACAAAATTACTGTAAAGGGTTCTATAAATTTGGGAAGATAAATCTAACAAAGCCAAAATTCCATATTTCGTAAAGCCCGCCAATACTGCATTATGAAGAAAATTGAACATATAGGCATCGCCGTTAAAGATTTTGCTGCATCCATACAGCTTTTTGAGAAACTTTTGCGTGTACCCTGTTATAAAACAGAAATAGTTGAAAGCGAAAATGTTAATACGGCTTTTTTTCAAAAAGGAGAAACAAAGATTGAACTATTAGAAAGTATAGAGGAGGATGGCGTGATTGCCAAATTTATTGCCAAAAAAGGAGAGGGCATCCATCACATTGCATTTGAAGTGGATGATATTGAAAAAGAAATGCATTTATTGAAAACGGAAGGATTTACATTACTGAACGATAAACCTAAAAAAGGAGCCGATAATAAACTGGTTTGTTTTCTGCATCCCAAAGAAACCAATGGTGTGTTGATTGAATTATGTCAGGAAATTAAAACTTAAGTGTATGAAAAAATTATTATTTATTTTATGGTGTACTGTCATTATTTTTTTTGCAAATTGTTCTACCACAAGAATTACAAGTAGCTGGAAAGCAACAGATGTAAGCGCTTCAACAAATTTTAAAAAGATTTTAGTAGTTGGATTGATTAATGATAAGGACAGAAGAATTCGCGAACATATGGAATCGCATTTGGTGGGAGATTTGATTGACTTGGGTTATGATGCAGTAAGTTCGGTAGAAGAATACGGACCAAAATCATTTGATAAAATGAACGAAGAAGACATTTTAAAGAAATTACACAACAGTAATGTGGATGCCATCATAACAATTTCATTATTAGATAAATCAAAAGAAAGATCATATACACCTGCTACTGTTGCTTATCAACCTTTTGCTATGCGTTACAACAGATTTTTTGGCTATTATCAAACTTATTATGATCGCATTTATACACCGGGTTATTACACCATTGATACCAAATATTTTTTCGAATCAAATTTGTATGATTTGAAAGGAACTGATAAAGATTTGTTGTACTCTGCACAGTCAGAAGCATTCGATCCAGCCAATATAAATGATATGGCGCACAGTTATGGAAAGATGATCGTTAAAGATCTGCAGAGGAAAGGGGTGTTGCAAAAAAAATAAAGTGAAGCATATATTATTGTAATCCTAATTTTTCAATAGCAATTTGCGCAGCAATTTGACTCGCATCTTTTTTATTATGAGCCTTTCCTTGCGACAAAACTTCTCCGTCTAAAACCGCATTCATTGTAAACACTCTGCGATTGCCTTCTAATTTTTCTTCGGCTAATTCAAAAGATAAACTTTTGCCGTTTTTGCTTGCCCAGCCAATCAATTTATTTTTTAAATTGATATCAATCAACTCTAAATCATCTACAAACATATGTGGCAACACAATTTGTTTGAGTACCCATTCATGTGTTTTTTTATAGCCTTTATCTAAATAAATAGCACCAATAACAGCTTCTAATGTATTGCCAAAAATCTGACTTGCTTTTAATGCATTATCAAACTTATTGAACAAAGTAATTTTCTTCAATCCCATTTTCAAAGCAATATCATTTAACTGTTGACGATTGACCATTTTGCTTCTCATCTCAGTTAAAAAACCTTCGCCTTTATATGGATAACGTTTAAATAAATAATCGGCTACAATAGCACTCAATACTGCATCTCCCAGATATTCTAATCGTTCGTTATTTTCATCGGGAGTATCTTTTACGCTTCTATGACTTAAGGCAGTAGTATATAAAACCATCTTGCCTGGCTTAATGGCCAGCACGGTTTTTACTTGTTGTTCGAATGAAGATTCGTTGGATGATTTTAATAGTTGTTTTAGTATGCGCACAACTTATGCTGAATATTTTTTTACAATAACGCATGCATTCTTTCCGCCAAAACCAAATGTATTACTTAAAGCAGCATTAACGGTTCTTTGTTGAGCCTTATTAAAAGTAAAATTCAACTTTGCATCTAATTCCGGGTCATCTGTAAAATGATTGATGGTAGGTGGAACAATATCATGTACCACACTCATGATAGCTGCAATAGCCTCTACAGCGCCGGCTGCTCCCAAACAATGACCTGTCATGCTTTTAGTAGCACTGATATTCAAATCATAGGCGTGTGCTCCAAAAACATCCTGAATGGCTTTTACTTCGGCACCATCACCTAACGGAGTTGATGTGCCATGTGTATTTACGTAATCAATATCTGATGGCTTCATGCCTGCATCTTTTAATGCAGCCAACATCGCATTCTTTGCGCCTAATCCCTCAGGGTGCGGAGCAGTGATATGATGCGCATCACCGGTTGCACCACCACCGGCTATCTCACAATAAATTTTAGCACCACGTGCTTTGGCGTGTTCTAATTCTTCCAATACCAATACACCTGCACCTTCACCTAAAACAAAACCATCGCGGTCTTTATCATAAGGACGAGATGCAGTTTTAGGATCATCATTTCTTTCACTCATTGCTTTCATTGCATTAAACCCGCCAACACCTGCTTCGCTGATAACAGCTTCTGTTCCGCCGGAAATAATAATGTCTGCTTTTCCTAATCTGATATTGTCAAATGCATCAATTAATGCATTGCTGCTGCTGGCACAAGCACTCACCACTGCATAGAGCGGTCCGCGTAAATTATGACGCATGCTTATTTGGCTGGCAGCCATATCCAATATCATTTTTGGAATAAAGAAAGGATTGAAACGTGGGGTGCCATCACCTTTTGCAAATTCGGTAACTTCATGTTGAAAGGTGATCAATCCACCGATACCACTGGCAAAAATAACACCGATTCTATCTGGATCGATGTTCTCTTTATTCAAGCCGGCATCAATCATTGCCTGATCACTTGCCACGATGGCAAACTGTGTAAAACGGTCAATTTTTCTTGCTTCTTTTCTATCAAGGAATTGAGTTGGATCGAAACCTTTTACCTCGCAAGCAAACTTTGTTCTGAATTTACTTGCATCAAATTGAGTGATCATATCTGCTCCGGAAACACCATTGATTAAGGCATTCCAATAATCATGGAGATTATTTCCTAAAGGAGTGATAGCACCAATACCGGTAACGACAACCCTTTTTAACTGCATAAAATTGCGGTCCTTTTGAAGTGAGAATCCGCCTTACTCGTGGCACAGAGGCCTAAGAAAGGCGGATTGAAATTATTCCATTAACAGTTTAAGAAATTCTTATTTAGCATGTTCTTCCAGATAAGCTACAGCTTGTCCAACAGTAGTGATGGTTTCAGCTTGCTCATCAGGAATGGAAATGTTGAATTCTTTTTCAAACTCCATGATTAATTCAACGGTATCCAAAGAATCGGCACCGAGGTCGTTGGTAAATGAAGCTTCATTAGTTACTTCTGCTTCATCAACACCTAACTTGTCGACAATAATTTTCTTTACTCTTGTTGCGATGTCTGACATTGTAAAAAGTTTTGTTACAGGCGCAAAAATATACTTTTTGCCAAAACTGCAAGGGATTAGTTCAGTTTTGTTTTATCCACATCATAAAATAATACCAAATTGTTGCTTTAAAATTGATTTTCAAGCCAAAAATTGCTTGTTGAATCACTGTAAATGCTCAAGAACTGCAATAGTTGCATACGAAATATTAAATTTTTATTGTATTCCGATCTCTGAAAAATCATAGATTGAGAATTATCGAATCCGTCTTTTTTTAATTTTATTGTTAATAAGTATGGTTTATTCATCATGTTATTTCAAATTTTATCCTAATAATTCGTTTTTTGAAGAAATAAATTATCAGATAAATCTCTGCATTTTTGTAAAAATGATTGCTATATTGTATATCCAATTATAACAAATGGCCTTAAAAATTATTGACCACGGATCGTATGAATATCAACAAATGGTTGATTTGCGTATGCATATATTACGCAGACCACTCGGACTTGATTTTACGCATGAAGAATTGGAGAAAGAAAAAAGTGATGTATTGATCGGTTGTTTTGATGATGATAAATTAGAAGGTTGTTGCTTATTGACTAAGACAGATGATAAAACGGTTCGTCTCCGTCAAATGGCTGTAAATGCCGGATTACAGGGAAAAGGGATTGGAAGGGTATTAATGATCTTTGCCGAAAATGTTGCACGTGACTTAGGCTTTAGAAAATTGACCATGCATGCAAGAAAATCTGCATTAGGGTTTTACGAAAAATTAGGATATAATGTTTGCAGTAATGAATTTGAAGAAGTAACCATTCCGCATTATGTAATGGAAAAAGAATTATAAACTATTTTCCAATTTTCTTATTTAGTAGTGCACGCAATTCGTGTTGAAATGCATCATTCATGTTGTCTTTCGGTACTAAAAAAAATGATCTTGTATTAAAATATAAATGAAAGAAATGCGGACTTTCAAAAAATTTATTGAATTGTTCCCATTTCCATGAAGCATAACCTTTAGTATTATCCAATCTTACCGCATCTTCATTAAACATCATTCCAAAGCGATCTTTGAACGTGGATGTTTTTTTATAAATCGTATAGGGTAAAATATACCAAACGCCCACCATCATAAATATCCAAATGCAAGTGCCTAAAAAAAATGGTTCGGGTCTTATTTTTTTGGTGTAAAATAAAATAGCCGATGCAATGGCAAATATATTTACCAATATCATCATGATTCGAATCTCAGATCTTGAAATGAAATGATAACGAAGCGCTTGAATTACTTTTTTCTTTTCGTAAGTGAAGTTGAGTTGCATAAAGGAATCAAATGTAGAGAAATATTTTTTTTGATAAAATGTTTTGAGTGATCAGAATAAAAAAACGCTTCAGTTTTTCTGAAGCGTTTTTTTCAATGGGTTAACAAATTAATTCAATGCTTTCACTACTCTTTTAATTCCGTAACTTCTGTTCAAGTTAAAACCTAAAGAGAAATTACCCAATCTTACATCATTTGTATTAGCACCCAACTGAGCAATATTTGTTGCCGCAGAAGAGCTTGTTAAGAAGAATTGGAAAATATGTCCGCCGGTATCCCAATCATATCCGATAGAAAATAAATCAGGAACATAATTAACTGCAGATGCAGTTTCGTCTAACAGATTTTTATATCCGTTAATTTGACGAGAATATTCAAAACTGATGGCAGTTTTATGTGTTAGTTTATATCTTCCGCCAAGTCCTACTGAAAATACATTATTGGTATTATTAATTCCATAAGGAACATAATTATAGTGTATCAAAGATGTAGTTAATTGCAAAGAAAAGTTTTCATTGAATTTTCTGGCGATCAATAATTGATGCAAGAAAGAAAATCTGTTCCATGCCTGGTCATCCGGACTTGGGCCATCAGATCCATCATAATTAAATAAAGATTGCCATACAACAGATACCGGAATATTTTTTTGCCCGCTTTGTTGTCTTAATAATTTGAATTTCGCCCAAGATTCAAATCTTGCATTTCCGGTAGAAGCAAAACCAATATTTAACCAATTGGTATAAGAGTAATCGAATGACATATATGTGTTAGCGGCACCGGCATTTAAACCGAATAGTTGCGCAACATTGGTCCATCCTTTACCATCTTTCCAAATGTTACCGAAACGGTGACTGATCATAAATTCCAAATTACCTTTTCCGGTCATTTCAACACTTGGCATGTTAATGATACGTGTTGATTTGAAAGTAGCTGTTGCAATATTCTGTTTTACTTTGGCTGAGTCGTCTTTGGCTAAAGAAGCCAACAGATCATCCTGCGCTGTTGCTTTCACTAAAAAGCAGCTTGCGAAAATGAGATATAATATTATTTTTTTCATAATCTTTCTATTATAAGATTAATTTAATTGAAAATTGATAGTAGCTTCTAATGGTGTTTCATCAGATAATTTTGGTTTAACCAATGCAGGGATATTAATGTTATAATCTTCTGCTTTGATTTTGAACACACAATTAAATGTGGCTGTTTTTCCTTTTACAGTTAATTTAACTGCAGCAGAGAATTTTTTAGTAACACCATGCATGGTAACTTCTCCATCAGATGAAATATTGTACACACCGTCTTTACTTAATTGATCTTTATTAAAGCCATTCAATTTTCCTTTATAAGTGGCGTTTGGAAATTTGTTTGATTCCAGATAATTCTCATTAAAATGTTCTTCCAACAATGCATTATTAAAGTGGAAAGTTTTCATGGGTACCAATAAAGCAACATCACTGGTTTCTACTTTTAAAACTGCAGTGGCTTCTTTACTGTCTGCTGCATAATCTTTATGGCTTTGATCTTTATTAGGGTTAAAGAAAATATAGCCGTCTCTTGTTTTATAAGTTTGCGCATTGGTTAAGTTTGTGATAAAAACAAAGGCAAACGCTAATAATAATATCTTTTTCATTGTTGTAAGGTTTTAATTTTATAGATGTTGTTGATTGAATTTTTATTGTGGTAATCCTTGTGCTATCCAAGCTAAGAAGGTAGCAGTAGTTGTACCGTCTAAGCTGATCGTGCCACCCGGATGCCCGTTACTTCCGCTACTGGCCATCATCTTGCTAAGAATATCTTTATCAGAAGTTAGCTTAGCGTAATCTAAGTTGGCACCTAAACCACCATGACAGGCTGCTCCTTTACAAACTGATTTGTAAATAGGCAAAATGTTGATAGAATAAGTAACCGGACCTGTTATAGCTGGCGGAACATAATTATCTTTTGCACCTTGTGATATCCAAGTTTTAATAACGGCAGCTTGTGCGGCAGAGAAAAACACACCACCTTCGCCAGGATGGCCTGTAGCCGGAGTGGTGATCATATTATTGAATACACCGGCTCTTGCCAAAATGGTTCCGTAAAACACAGTATCAACATGTGAAAATTGAACTGCATTAGAAACTACTCCATTATTATGACAACCGCATGCGCCTGAAATAATAATTGGTACTACATCATCACGAAAAGAAACGTTTGTGATTGAAGTGGCAGTTGGCACTGAAATATCTTTTTTATTGTTGTAACAAGCGGAGAACAGCATTATCCCGCTGATCACTCCCAAGTATATTAGTTGTTTCTTCATAAAATTATTTTTAGCGGTTGATGATTATTTTTTTACAATGATGTTTCCTGATTTTCTGTATTTGAAAATTCCTGTTGCATCAGCTCCGTATTTCCATGCATCCGGAATATTTGGATCAGCGAAATACCATGCTTTAATAAGTGCTACTTCAGATGATTTTAATCCACCATCGCTATATGCCATGCCTGCTTGTTGTGCAGTTGCCCATGCCGGAACACTTGGTGCATAAGCATGTTGTTGTCTTAAAACGAGTGTTGAATCTACTCTTGATAATAAAGTACTTGTTGAAGTAAGCGGGTCTCCTTTACAGTTTACTTTAACACCACTAATTGAGAATGCATTTGCAGAACTGCGAACTGATTTTGGATAGAACACATCCAACATGATATCATCATAAGTATTTAATGGACCACGAGTACCAAATGTTTTCCAAATTCTGAAAGAAGCATTCGCTACTGTATCTGTATAGAATTTTCTAACACTGTCTTTATATGCTTGCCATACTTGAGATAGTTTAGGATCTTTTAACTGAGTATAATTAGTAATAGCACCGGATGTTTGATTGGTAAATACAAAAGTGATACTATCTGCAGTAGTCAATGCGCCTAAATAACCGCTCTTACCCCAAGACCCTGCTGCAGTAGCTTCATTATGGCAGTTTCCTGAAGTACATCCTGAACTTATAACAGCAATTGCTGCAGGTCTGTAATCTTCAATAGCCGGTTTTTCTTTTGCGCCATTTAATATCCAGTTATAAATAATAGATTTTTCAGCAACAGTTAAGTCAACACCATAATTAACAGGAGGCATTGCTTTATTTAAATCGCTGGTAGTAATTAATTGAAATAACTGACTGGCAGCAGGATTGCCGGGAACCACCATACTCTTTACACTGGCATAACTATTTAAATATGGTTTAACGCCTGTACCACCATGGCAGGTAGATGATACACAGTTGTTTCTGATAATGCTCAATACACTTTTTGTAACAATTACATCATTTACATCTGGTGTTGCATCTGCTAATGGAACAATCGTAGAATCATAAAATGGAGAAAATATTGTTGAATCCGGTGTGTTTACCAATGCACGGGAAATACCGGAAGCATTAGTGCCTACTTTAGTACACTGTACTATTAATAGAGACATTAATAGTAAACCAAACAGGCTGATAATGCCTTTCTGATAATTGACCTTTCTTTTCATACACTTAAATTTTATTTGAATGAATTTGGCTGTTTAGAATATTCAACCATGTTTTGAATTGCATTCTTGAATATTACGAGCACAAAACTATTTCGAGTCCAATTATATATTTAGGAGATATGTCAGCATTTGTTGTGATTCATCTCATCAGTAAAACTGATGCTCGTCATGTTTTTGGAAATATTCTTCAACCACTTTTACATCGAAATAAAAATTAGTATCAAACATTATTGTATTAATTATGAAAAAGAAAATACTTTACTCCCTTCTTGCTATCATTATTATTATCGGCATTTGGGTTGCGATTTATCCGCAAAAAGCTTTACAAACTGTAGTTGATTTAGGTATGTGGATGACTTCATCCATGAAACATCGAGATCCTTCTAAAGAAAAACCAAAATTTGAATTAACTGCAGATGCATTTGCCAAAGAATTTAAAGACAATGCTGCAGAAGCAACAAAAAAATATATTAATCAGGCTGTGTTGTTAGAAGGAAATGTAACTACTGTTTCAGGTGTTACTGTTTCATTAAATAATATTGCCTGCAATATTGATTCTACAGAAGTAAATAAAATAAAAGATATTAAAGTGGGTGCTAAAATGAAGATACAAGGCTTGGTGGTTGGTTATAATGATATCATGGATGAAGTAGATTTAGCACAATGCACTATTAAATAGTTTCATATTGTTTTTGGTTGTGAGAATGAAAGGGCTTCAATTTTTTGAAGCCCTTTTTATGTGAACTATAAAATAAAATCGCCCCGAAGAATCAGGGCGATGTGTGCTAATTTTTACCTGTGATAAAATCTTTATTGTTTAACTGCAACCCATACTGTTGCCGCAGTTCAAACATTTATAACATGTACCGCTGCGAATGGTAATATGTCCGCAAGTATTACAAGCAGGCGCATCGCTCTGCATGTTTTTTGCAGCAGCGTTTACCATATCTAATCCTGCTTCTGCTTTTATAGTTGTTGCAGCGCGTTGTAATTTTTGTGGTTGTGCAGAGGCAGTAGTATTTGCAGATGGGGCTGTTACACGAACACTGCTTAATTCTGGTGTTCCTAAATAACTTACTTCATCATCATCACCTGTATTACCAACTTCAGGTTTATCTAATACATGTACTAAATCTGTTCTTCCTAAATATTCATAAGCCAATGCACGGAATACAAAATCAACCAATGATGTTGTTGTTTTGATATTCGGATGATCTACCATTCCGGCCGGTTCGAATTTTGTGAACACAAATTTTTCTACAAATTCTTCTAATGGAACACCATATTGTAATCCCACAGAAACCGCGATGGCAAAGCAATTGATCAAACTACGTAAAGTAGAACCTTCTTTGGCTAAGTCAATAAATATTTCTCCCAATGTTCCATCAGTATATTCGCCGGTTCTTAAAAATAAAACTTGTCCGTTGATCTTCGCTTTTTGTGTAAAGCCTTTGCGTTTGGATGGTAAAGATTTTCTTTCAACGATTCTTGATAAAGCACGTTTCAATGTTGTATCGGTTGAAGAAGTCATTCTCTTGGTTACTTCTTCCAATAATTCATCAACAGATAATTTACTTAAATCAACAATGTTGCTGTCCATAGTCAACAGTCCATTGTCTACAGCAGTTGTATTTTCTTCTGTTGTCTGTTGACTATCGTCTGTTGACTTTTTCTTCTTATCAGATTTATTACTTAATGGTTGAGATAATTTAGAACCATCGCGATACAATGCACAAGCTTTCAAACCCAATTGCCAGCTAAGCATATAACTTTCTTCAATCTCTTCAACATTGGCTTCGTTTGGAAGATTGATGGTTTTAGAAATGGCACCACTTAAGAATGGTTGACAAGCTGCCATCATTTTAATATGTCCGTGTGCATGAATAAAACGTTCACCTTTTTTACCGCACTTGTTAGCGCAATCAAAAACAGGTAAATGTTCTTCTTTTAAAAGAGGCGCACCTTCAATGGTCATGGTACCACAGATATAATCATTCGCTGCTTCAATTTCATCATCCGTAAATCCTAATGCTTCCAACATATTAAAACCCCAATCGCTGTATTGTGCTTCTGTAAATCCTAAACGTTGTAAACATGCATCACCTAATGAATAACGATTGAAGATGAAACCAATTTCAAATGCAGCTTTTGCAGCACCATTTAATTTAGCGATCTCTTCTGCAGTAAATCCTTTTTCGCTTAATGTTTTATTATTGATGAAAGGAGCATTTTCAAAACTTGCAGCACCTACTGCATATTTTTCAATGGCATCGATTTCACTTTTTGAATAACCTAAACTCTTTAATGCATTTGGAACCGCTTGATTAATGATTTTGAAATAACCACCGCCACTTAATTTTTTAAATTTCACTAAAGCAAAATCGGGTTCAACACCTGTTGTATCGCAATCCATTACTAAACCAATGGTTCCAGTTGGTGCAATAACAGTTGTTTGTGCATTTCTGTAACCATATTTTTCTCCGAGCTTCACTGCATCATCCCAAGCTTTGGTAGCAGATTTCAATAAATAATCAGGACAATATTTTGCTTTGATACCAACCGGTTTAACACTCACGCCAACATAAGCCTCATCAGCATCATATGCTGCAGCGCGATGATTGCGCATTACACGCAACATATCTTCTTTGTTTTCTTCATACTTAGGAAATGCACCTAAATAAGAAGCCATTTCTGCAGAAGTTTTATAAGCAATACCGGTCATGATCGCACTTACTGCGCCGGCAATACCACGTGCTTCTTCACTATCATAAGGAATACCACTTAACATTAAAATAGTTCCTAAGTTAGCAAAACCCAAACCTAATGTTCTGTAATCATAACTTAATTGTGCCACTTCTTTTGAAGGAAATTGCGCCATCAATACACTGATTTCTAAAACAGCAGTCCATAAACGACTGATGTATTCCAATCCTTCAACATCTAATAAATTGGTTTCTTCATTAAAGAATTTACGCAAATTGATAGAAGCTAAATTACATGCAGTGTTATCTAAGAACATGTATTCGCTGCAAGGATTAGATGCATTGATACGGCCACCTTTTGGACAAGTATGCCATTCATTAATAGTTGTATCATATTGTGTTCCGGGGTCAGCACAACGCCATGCAGCATAAGAAATTTGTTTCCACACTTCACGTGCAGGAATTTTTTTCATTACTCTGCCATCGGTTCTTGCTTTCAATTCCCAATCTTCATTGTTCTCTAATTTTTCAAAGAATGAATTAGGAATACGAACAGAGTTATTAGAGTTTTGTCCGCTTACAGTTAAATAGGCTTCGCCTTCATAATGAGAATCGTATCCTGCATTAATTAATGCACCCACTTTCTTTTCTTCTTCTACTTTCCAGTTGATGAATTCCATTACTTCGGGGTGATCTAAATCCAAACAAACCATTTTAGCAGCGCGTCTTGTTGTACCGCCACTTTTAATGGCACCAGCAGCACGATCACCAATTTTCAGGAAACTCATTAAACCACTTGATGTGCCACCGCCACTTAATCTTTCTCCGCCACCACGTATTTGAGAAAAGTTAGTTCCAACACCGGAACCATATTTAAAAATTCTTGCTTCACGAACCCATAGATCCATAATGCCACCATCATTTACTAAATCATCACTCACACTTAATATAAAACATGCATGTGGTTGAGGGCGCTCGTATGCATTCTTTGATTTTTTCAATTCGCCATCAATAGGGTCAACAAAATAATGCCCTTGCGGTTTTCCGGTAATGCCATAACTCTCATGTAATCCGGTATTAAACCATTGCGGAGAATTTGGAACGCATGATTGATTTAAAATACTGTAGGCTAATTCATCATAAAATATCTGTGCATCTTTTTCAGAAGCAAAATAATTATAACGTTCACCCCATACTCTCCAACAATTGGCCATACGATGTGCCACTTGTTTTACAGAAGTTTCTCTTCCTAAACTTCCATCCGCTTGCGGAACACCTGCTTTACGAAAATATTTTTGTGCTAAAATATCTGTTGCAATCTGACTCCATTGCTTCGGTACTTCTACATTGTTCATTTCGAACACAACTTCTCCGGTTGGATTTTTAATAACACTGGTTCTGTAATCGTACTCGAATAGATCGAAAACATTTACATCATCTTTTGTAAAGCGGCGAGAGAACTGTAAGCCTTTGTTAGTTTTTGGGTTAGCCATGACTCCGTGATTGATTTATGATGATTCTGTGATTTTTTATTCCCCGTTCAAAATTTTATAAGCGGTTGACGAAAATATCTTTTGATAACTAAAATTCAAGGTGCTTTAAATCCACAGATTGTGGAAAATCTATGTTAATTTCCCCACACTGCAACGCAGTACTGCGTTTGATGAAATATCCACACGTGTAGAAAAGAAATTTTAATTTTTTTGTCTGTGGAATCACTTAAATTCTGTATTATATGAAAGGTTGTACAAAATGTATTTTTATACTGATGTGTTTAAAAAATATTTTATTGTATTAGTAGTTTGAAAGCCTTATCATCGCTACATTGTAGCTTCATTTAAAAATTGAAAGGGTAGATTATGAAGGCGATTATGTATCATTATATTCGGGAACACAGTAAAGAATATCCTTATTTCAGATTCTTGCATGCGGATGATTTTAAACAACAACTCGATTTCTTTGAAAAAGAATTTGGCTTTGTTTCAAAAGAAGATTTTATTACATGTTTTAAAACAGGAACACCTGCAAAGGGTGTGATACTTACTTTCGATGATGGCTTAAAAGATCATTATCAATATGTTTTTCCCGAATTACAGAAAAGAAACTTATGGGGAATTTTTTATGTATGCTCCGCACCTTATCAAACAAAAAAATTATTAGGGGTGCATGCTACACATTTATTATTAGGTAAGTATGGAGGCAAGAAAATAGTTGAAGCTTTGGAAGAAATGATTACAGAAGATATGTTGATTGATAAAAAACGAATAGCTTTTCAAAAAAATACTTATATCACTCAAACTAATGATGCTTACACAACCGAAGCAAAAAAAATATTGAATTATTATATTAGTTATGAGGCAAGAGAAAAAGTATTGCAATCATTGGTAAAAGATCTTTTATTAGACGAAGAAAAGATTGTTAATGATTTTTATTTATCTCTTGATGAAATAAAAACTATGCAAACTGCAGGAATGATCATTGGCAGCCATAGTGCAGATCATCCGGTAATGAGTAAATTATCTTTTCAAGAACAAGAAATTCAAATCGAAAATTCTTTCTCTTTCTTAGAAAAAACAACCAACGGCTTGGCATATAAAACATTTTGTTATCCTTATGGCGGCTTTCACAGCTTTACAGTTGAAACAGAAACAATTTTACAGCAAAATGACTGTCTTTTTTCTTTTAATGTTGAATCGAGGGACATTATTTCTGATGATCTGCTTCATCGCAAACAGGCTTTACCGCGATATGATTGTAATATGTTTGCACACGGAAAAGTGAGGGATATTGTTACTATATAGTGCAGCATTAATTTGATTAAACTTATCTTTAAATCTGTTATTTTTAACTAAAAGTATTTATCAGCAAAGTTTTTTGCATTTTTGCAGTAATACTTTAATGAAAGGCATGAAGCATCGGATACACCAACAATTAATTGACAGAAAGAGAGCAGGTAAGAAATCTTTCACTGTTTTGATCGATCCTGATAAGGTTGATAATGCCGGTATTGAGCAATTGGTGGGATTGGCTGCTGCTGCCAAAGTAGATTATTTTTTTGTTGGAGGCAGTTTGGTTATCTCTAATCATTTGGACGATTGTATCCGTCAGATTAAAACATCCAGTGATATCCCTGTTATTTTATTTCCCGGTGCACCATCACAAGTAAGTCGTTATGCAGATGCATTATTGTATCTTTCATTGATTTCCGGTCGTAATCCTGAATTATTAATTGGTCAACATGTAGTAAGCGCACCATTTGTAAAGCAAAGTGGTCTGGAAATTATGCCAACCGGTTATATGGTAATTGATGGCGGCGCACCTACCACAGTTTCTTACATCTCTAATGCAACACCTATCCCTGCTGATAAAAGTGAAATTGCCATGTGTACAGCGATGGCAGGAGAGATGTTGGGCATGCAATTAATTTATATGGATGCGGGCAGTGGTGCCAAAAGACCAATCACTGAAAGCATGATTGAAAAGGTTGCCAAGAATATTGAAGTGCCTTTAATAATTGGTGGTGGCATTACCAATGCAGAAAAAGCATATTTAAATTGCAAAGCTGGTGCAGATATGATTGTGGTTGGCAATGCAATAGAAAAAGATGCATCGCTCATTAAAGAAATAAGCGATGCAATACATAGTGTTCCGGTAAAAGTTTAATTCAAGCTTTTTGTATCTACTCTCGATGGAGTTTCTTTTCCGCTGATAATTCCTTTTGAACTTAATGCAATGGCTTTAATGATCTCTGCCATATTATTCATATTCAAGGTTCCAATCTCATCACTCACTTTATGATAATTCGGTTCATTATTTGGTGGCTCTTCCATTTTTGATGTTGAAATAGTATGAGCCGGAACGCCTAATCGGGCAAGCGTTGCATTATCACTTCTATAAAATAAACTTTGTTTAGGATAAGGGTCGGGATAAAAAGTAAAGTTCGTTCCTTGTAAATTACTTTGTAAAATTTTGCCCATATCTGTTCTTTCATAACCGGTGATATAAGCAGAATTATTGCCCCACTTGCTTTCTGTGCCGATCATTTCAATATTGAACATAGCAACAACTTGTTCCGGATTAAACTGTTTAGAAAAATATTGTGCCCCAAATCCACCCACTTCTTCTGCAGTAAATGCAACAAAAATTAATGTCCTTTCATTGTTGTGCAATGCTTTAAAATATTTTGCCAACATCATCACTGCAGTTGTACCGGCTGCGTCATCATTTGCACCGTTAAAGATGGAATCGTTATTAGTTGGTTTGCCAATACCCAAATGATCATAATGTCCGGAAAAAATCACATACTCATCGGGTTTAGATTTTCCTTTCAACATTCCTACCACATTGTTCAGTGGTTTTTTATTGATGTTATTGATTAATTCAATAGAAAAAGAGGATGCTTTATTGATGCCGAATACAAACACAATGCTATTATCAGGCTGCTCAAATTTTGCAGGTGATCTTCTTTTTAAGCGACTGATGGATGAATTGAAAGAAGCATCTACCAAAACCAATAAGTTTTTTTTGGTGCTGCTGTACTCTGTATATTTTTTTCTGAAATCATCACCGGCATTGATGTTGACTACTTCAGTATTTTTTTCTGATAAAGAAGCAGTTGGTTGAAAAGACGAAACAACAATTAATGAATCAGCGATTTTTTTTCCATCAATCATAATATTGGCTGATGCATTGGTTGATTCGATCATATTAAATTCTTGTCGGTATCCATTCGTGCCTTGTATTTTTTCTAATCCCGTTTTTTTAAATTCAGTTTCAATAAATGCAGAAGCTCTTTCAATATCAGGCGTAAATGTTCTTCTGCCACGCATATCATCGGATGACAACGTTTTTTCAATACGTTTTACTTCTTTTGCATTGATGATGGAGTTAATATTTTGAGCATTCATGCAATTTATTGCAAAAGCAAAAAACAAAAGCGCAATGATTTTTTTCATATGTAAATTTTAGAAAATAAAAATGCCACATAATAACTGTGGCATTAAAAGTACTATTTTATAAACTCATCATTTCTTTAAATTTCACAGTTTGTCTTCTACTCACTTCAATTTTCTCGCCTCCTTTCAAATCAACCAATAAACCGCCATTGAAATATGGCTCAATTTTTTCTATCCATCTTAAATTAATGATGTGTTTTCTGTTGGCACGGAAAAACATTCTTTCATCTAATCTTTCTTCTAATGAATTCAACGATTTTAAAATGAGTGGTTTATTTGTACTGAAATAAACTTTAGCATAATTACCTACACTTTCAAATAATCTGATCTCTCCTAATTTTACAAACCAGCAACGTTCTCCATCTTTTACAAATACCTGATCTTGTTCGGTTAATGGTCCGCGATTAAAGGCACCATTCATGCCGAACTTTTCTTTAGTTAATTCGTCTTGTAATTTATGGATGGCATCAGCCAAACGCTTTGGTTCTATGGGTTTCAAGAGATAATCCAATGCGTTCACTTCAAATGCTTTGATGGCATACTCATCATAAGCAGTAGTAAAAATTACTTTAGGCGCTTTCTCTACTTCTGCAAGCAGATCAAAACCTGTTTTACCGGGCATTTGGATGTCTAAGAAAATTAATTCGGGATTGAATTGTTCAATCTTTTCAATTCCTTCATCAACATTCGCTGCCTCTTCAATCACTTCAATTTCACTGTGTGATTGTAATAGTTTTTTTAATTCATTACGAGCCAAACGCTCATCATCAATGATGATGGATTTAATAGCCATAGCAAAAGCATTTTTTGTTCAATAATAAATCAACTGATTGCTTTAACGGGTATGATCACTTTAGCTTCAACCATATTTCCGTTAATGTCATTCAATTCAAAATGGGCTTTTACGCCGTATAATAAATTCAATCTGTTTTGAGTGCCGATGATACCGAAGCCTTCTTCATTTCTTTGTCCGTTCAATTTCCCTGAATTCAATACTATCAATTCGTGATGATTGTCTTTAAAATCCGAAATAATTTTTATAGTGCCGCCATTTACATGTTTGCTTACGCCATGCTTAATGGCATTCTCAACCAATGTTTGTAACATCATTGGCGGAACAGGTTGGTCTAATGTATCATCATCAATATCATACTCTACTTTCAATCTGTCTTCAAAACGAATTTGTTCTAAAGCCAAATAATCTTTCACAATATTTAATTCTCTCTCAAACGGAGCCATCTCTACTTTTTCGGCCTGCATGCTGCTGCGCAAAATATTACTTAACTCGGTAATGGCTGTTCTTGCACGTTGCGGATTTTCATCTACCAATGCACGAATACTGTTTAATGCATTGAAAATAAAATGCGGGTTGATATGAGATTTGATTGTTTTTAATTCTAACTCTTTTACAAGACTTTCCAATCTTACTTTTTCTACTTCCGATTTTCTGGTGGCTTCAACATAATGCCACACAAAATAGATGGATGTCCAGACAATAATGATCGGACTATCTCCCAGAAAATTCATTACACTTCTTCTTTGAAAAGAAGCTCTTAGTTTAGGATTGTATAATCGAAGCCATTCAACAATAGCACTGTTGGCTAAACTGTATAATGCACAGATGAAAATAATAAGTATGGTTAATATCCACCATTTATTTTTTTCAATGGGCGGATGAATTTTAAATGATACAATCAACTGCCTTAAAATATGCGTACTTAAAATACCTAACGCAATAGAAATTAAAACTCTGGATAAAATAATCTCTGTAGAATTTTGAATGTATGTAACAGGGTTGTTATTCTGGTTATATACAAACGAAAAGAATAACATGGTTAATCCATAGAAAAACCATCCGCCCAACTGGCAGGCCCAATATGCTGAAATTTTCTTCCTCATGCTTTTGCAAAAGTATCGCTATGAGTGGGTTTGACGGGTTTGTTTTGTGATTAAAGGTAAAAATGGCGGCTATTTGGTATAAATTAATCACACAATCGCTGAACTATCCCTTTTATTCGATGTTTAACATGGTGGGAAAATCTAATCTTGAGACCAAAATCGTACTTTTACAACTTAATTAATGCCCATGGAAATTGTTCCCGGATCATTACTGCAAAATATTAATAGTCCTGCTGATCTTAAAAAATTAAGCAGGTCTCAACTGCATCAGGTATGTGATGAATTACGTCATTACATTATTGATGTGGTAAGCGTGCATGGCGGGCATTTTGCTGCAAGTTTAGGTGTTGTAGAATTAACTGTGGCATTACATTACATATATGAAACACCTTATGATCAATTAGTTTGGGATGTTGGTCATCAGGCATATGGACATAAAATATTAACCGGTCGCAGAGATAATTTTATTACCAATAGAAAATACAAAGGCATCAGCGGTTTTCCTAAACGCAGTGAAAGTGAGTATGATACTTTTGGTGTGGGTCATTCATCAACATCTATTTCTGCAGCATTGGGCATGGCAATGGCCGCAAAGTACAAAGGTGAAAATAGAAAAAGTGTTGCTGTTATTGGTGATGGAAGTATGACTGCAGGTATGGCATTTGAAGCAATGAATCATGCAGGAGTTGCTGATAGCGATTTGTTAGTGATATTAAATGATAATGGTATTGGCATCGATCCGAATGTTGGGGCATTGAAAGAATATTTAACAGATATCACAACATCGCCAACTTATAATAAAGTAAGAGATGAAGTTTGGAATTTGATGGGTAAACTTCCTGCCGGTAAAAAATTCAGCAGAGATATGGCAAGCAAGCTGGAAGCGAGTTTGAAAGGAATGGTAAGTAAGAGCAGTAATTTATTTGAATCATTAAAATTCAGATATTTTGGTCCAATTGACGGACATAATATTACCAAGTTGGTAGATACTTTACAAGATCTAAAAAATATTCCCGGACCTAAATTATTACACATCATCACTACAAAAGGTAAAGGATATGAGTTGGCAGAAAAAGATCAAACCAAATGGCATGCACCCGGCTTATTTGATAAAGTAACCGGAGAAATTTTCAAGAAAAGATTTGATGTTCCCCAACCACCAAAATATCAAGATGTATTTGGTCATACTATTATAGAATTAGCAGAACAGAATGATAAAATTTTAGGAGTAACACCCGCTATGCCAAGTGGGTCATCTTTAAAATTCATGATGGATAAAATGCCTAAACGTGCATTTGATGTAGGTATTTGCGAACAGCATGCCGTTACATTAAGTGCAGGATTGGCAACTCAAGGAATGAAAGTCTTTTGTAATATTTATTCATCCTTCATGCAAAGAGCCTATGATCAGGTAGTGCATGATGTGGCTATTCAAAAATTGCCGGTGGTATTTTGTTTAGACAGAGCCGGATTGGTGGGAGAAGACGGACCCACACATCACGGATGTTATGATATTGCTTATTTCCGCTGCATTCCGAATATGATCATCAGTGCACCAATGAATGAAAAGGAATTAAGGAATTTAATGTACACAGCACAATTAGATTCCATCAAATATCCTTTCGTTATTCGTTATCCGCGTGGTGAAGGTGTAATGCCTGAATGGAAAACACCGTTTGAAGAAATACAAATTGGTAAAGGAAGAAAAATAAAAGATGGAAGAGATATTGCTATTCTTTCTTTTGGTCATCCCGGAAATTTTGCAACAACTGCTATTCGTGAATTAAGAACAGAAGGAATTGATCCTGCACATTATGATCTGCGTTTTGTAAAACCAATTGACGAAGCGCTGTTACACGAAGTATTTAAGAACTATGATAAAATAGTAACCGTTGAAGACGGAACGGTTGTTGGCGGATTTGGGTCTGCTATTTTGGAATTCATGTCAAAATACAATTACAAAGCAGAAGTAAAAATATTAGGTATCCCTGATCAATTAGTGGAGCATGGTTCTTTAAAAGAATTATACAGAGAGAGCGAATATGATGCGAAAGCTATTGCAGATGCAGTAAGAGTTTTGTTGAAAGATAAAGTGAATGTTAATGCAACAATAGCCGGATAAAAAATTTGATATAATTAAAAAGCTCCTGAATTTGCAGGAGCTTTTTTGGTTCATAGGGTTAATTAATTTAATTCCGGATCAATAATATCTTCTTCTGTTGCTCTTTCCACTTCTGCGCCGGCTAATTTTAAATCCTCTTCTCTGTTCTCATTCCATTCTACAATAAAATTATTTCTGCCTTCTCCCATAATCAATTTCATGAATTTCTGTTGCACCAATTCTAATAATGAAAGAAATAAAAACAATGCATGAATTCTTCCTTCACACACTTCGAATATTTTTTCGAACGAAACATTTTTTTCCTGTTGTACAAAATTGGTCATGTAATCTCTGCTGCCCTCCATCGTGTAATTGTAGCGTACAACTGTGTGCACAGGCTTGTTCTGGCGTTCGTGTACTCTTTGCATCACACGTTCAAATGCCTTCATTAATTTGAACATGGTAATGCTCTGTATCTCTGTGCCTTCACCACTTTCTTCACCAATGCTTGATAATTCTCTTTGTAAATTACCGCGTTTCATCATCAGCATTCTGGTGGCTTCCATCTCTGCCATTTTCAAAGAAGCTTCTTTAAATCTTTTGTATTCCAGAATTTTATTTACCAATTCTTCTCTCGGATCAATTTCATTTCCTTGTGCATCCAATTCTTTTCTTGGCAATAATAATTTTGCTTTGATGCGCATTAATGTAGAAACAAACAAAATAAACTCACTGCTTAATTCAATATTTAATTTTTCCTGTGTATGAATGAAATCTAAAAAGTCTTTAATGATCTTGGTAATAGGAATATTGTAAATATCCAGTTCATCTCTTTCAATGAAAAATAATAAGAGATCAAATGGTCCTTCAAACTGATCTAATTTAATTTGATAATTGGTCGTATTCACTTGTCATTACTTTAATTGCAAATAAAACAAATCAAGCGCACAAAAGCTTTGTGCAAAGCGGATAGTTATCCACCAAATAAAAATCCCGCTTTACAAAAGCGGGATTGAAAATAGGGTACAAAAAATTTATTTCTTCAATGCATCTCTGATTTCCATCAGTAATTTATCGGTTGAAGATGGTTCTGCAGGAGCAGCCGTTGCTTCAGCTTCTTTTTTCTTAGAAGTGTTAATTGCTTTTACTACCAAGAATAAAGCAAAGGCGATCATGGCAAAAGAGATGATCGTAGAAATAAAGTTGCCATATTTTATAGCTGTTCCGGGAATCACCAATTGATTCAGTTCTGTGAGTTTCGCAGCTTTAAGTGCCGGCGTTAAAATGGCAGGTGTAATAATATCATCAACAAGCGATGAAACGATTTTTCCGAAAGCACCGCCAATCACAACACCAATGGCAAGATCAACAACATTGCCTTTAATGGCAAACTCTTTAAATTCTTTTAGCATTCCCATATAGAGAGGTTTTGATGAAAAATGAAAATAGTGAAAAAAGATTTTGGGGCAAAGAATTTCTATTGCACAATAATTGCTTACGAAAACAGAAACTTAATATCTATAAGATTTGTTTTAATTGAAAATGATTGACATTTGTGCCAAATTTTTTTGTGGGGAATAAATTCATCAATAGTATTTTATTTGTAGTACTGTGTTTTATTTGGGGCAGTTCTTTTATTTTAATGAAGCTGGGAATGTTTGATGAAAATCAGCAAGTGGCCTTATCTCCTTATCATGTTGCAGCCATTCGTATGTTTTCCTGCGGAATAGTAATGGTTCCTTTTATATACAATGCTTTAAAAACTTTACCCAAAGCAACCATAAAATATATTTTATTAAGTGGATGGGTTGGAAGCTTTATTCCTGCATTTTTATTTTGTATTGCTGAAACTAAAATAGATGGATCGGTTGCCGGAAGCTTAAATTCTCTTACACCATTATTTGTAATAGTTACGGGTGTTATTTTTTTTAATATTGATACGACCAGGCAAAAAATTATTGGAGTGTTAGTTGGTTTATTGGGCTGTGTGCTACTTACGCTGGCTAAAGCAGATCAAATAAAATCATTTGGAGATATTGGATATTCGGGCTTTATTATTTTAGCAACTGTTTTATACGGCATCAATGTAAACATGGTGCATAAAAGATTGCACGGAGTGTCTTCTATGCAAATTGCTACTGTTGCTTTTACGGGATTAATTATTCCTGCTTTAGTTGTTTTATGGATAACGGGCTATTTTCAATTGCCTTTATCAGATAAGAAATATCTGATTAGTTCTGTCGCAGGTTCAGTATTGGGAATCGTAAATACAACGGTTGCTTCTGTATTATTTTATATGCTGATAAAAAGAGCAGGTGGATTACTTGCATCATTGGTTACCTACGGCGTTCCTTTGGTAGCCATTGGTTGGGGAATTTATTATGGAGAAAAAATTAATTTTCTACAAGTAACAAGTTTGCTGATTATTTTATCAGGTGTTTATATAGCTTACCGCCAAAAAAAATCCTGATTTATTTTATTAAATCAGGATGAATAAAAACTTGTATTATTTTTTAAACACTCAGCATTTCCTTTTCTTTTGCCGCTAAATGTTTATCAACTAATGAAATAAAATTATCAGTTAATTCCTGAACAGATTTCTCTGCATCTTTTCCGGCATCCTCACTCAATCCATCTTTTTGTAATTTTTTGATCTGTTCAATCGAATCTCTTCTGATATTTCTTATCGCTACTTTTGAATGTTCTCCTTCACCACCTGCTTTTTTAAATAATTCTTTTCGTCTCTCTTCTGTCAAGGGCGGTAAGAACAAACGGATTTGGTTACCATCGTTTTGTGGAGTAATGCCGATATTGGCCATCAAAATAGCTTTTTCAATAGGAGATAACATATTTTTTTCCCAGGGCTGAATGCTGATGGTTCTTGCATCTAACACAGAAATATTTGCCACCTGATTAACGGCTGTGGGTGCACCATAATAATCTACCATAATACCATCCAGCATACTTGGATTTGCTTTGCCTGCTCGTATTTTGGTCAATTCCGTTTCTAAATGCAGAATAGCTTTTTTCATAGAATCTTCTGCATCCGCTAATATTAATTCTAAATCTTCGGTCATGCGATAATAATTTAAAGTGCAGCAAAACTAATAAAATGATAGCAAGATTGGATCAATATAAAAAGCCTCAAATTTTTTGAGGCTTTTTATTATAAAAGATTTTAAGATTATTCCTTTTCGGCAATAGCACCCGTTTTGATTAGGCTGATCAGGTTCCTCACATTATTCTTGGATTCATCATCTCTAACCAAATGCAATTTTTGTTTTGTGGGTTTATACAATTTGATGAGCCAAACACCCAGAAAAAAACAAATAATCTGTAATAAAATTATTTTTGTAGTACCTAAGGTTAAAGCAGAATAACTTAATGCAATGATCAGAATAGTGGCAATGGAAAATGAAATTGTAATTTGTTTATGAGAAAATCCTTTGTCCAATAAAAGATGATGCAAATGATTTTTTTCTGCATAAAATGGGGATCTGCCATGCATGATCCTGATGGTAAATACCCGTAATGTATCCATCAATGGAATTAATAGAATGCCAAAGCCCATAGCAGGCGAGGCCAATACGGGCAATATATTTGAGCCTTCTGCAGTTTTAATGAAACGAATCACAGAATAGCATTTACTGTACCAATTAACATAGAGCCTGCATCTCCCATGAAAATTTTTGCAGGATTGAAGTTATATATTAAGAAAGCCAATAAACTTGCCGACAAACAAAATCCTAAACAAGAAAAAAACATATCTCCATTCATATAAAAGAAAATGGCAAATGCAGAAGAGGTAATAATTCCTAAGCAGCTGGCTAATCCATCAATACCATCAATTAAATTATACGCATTCATTACTACAACAACAGTGAAAAGTGTTAATGCATAACTAAAACTAGAGTCAAGTTTATTAAAGTATAAAAAACCATGTGCGTCATCAATTAATAGTTGTCCTTTCCAAATTAAAAGTCCTGCTATGATTAATTGGCCGAGAAATTTTTTCATCGGAGTTAAAATCAAAACATCATCTTTCACGCCTAAAAAGAAAACAATTAATAAAGCTGCAATGATATATTGAAAAGAAGAAGATACTCCTGATGTGTTTGCTGCTATTAATAATCCTAAAATAAGTCCTGAAAAAATGCCAACACCACCCAAAGAAGAAATGGGATGTGAATGTAATTTTCTTTCATCGGGCATATCATACATATTTTTTTGATCTGCTATGTACATGATGATGGGAATAGCATAAAAAGTAATGATAAAAGAAAAAATGCCACCTAATAAAATGTTTTCCATGCAAGTTTAATTATTCGGTTTTCAATAGGATGTCAATTTTGATTAAACATTTAAAGTTCTAATCAAGGGTTTTAGGGGCTTTTCGGTCTGGAAAAATACAAATTTTATATCAATTAGAACCTTAGGTTCGATTAAAATCATTCAAAAATGATTTTTTATTACTTTGTCCATATCAAAATACTTACAAAAGAGCAGCAATCTCTTAACTTCGCTGCCTGAAATAGTTTAAATATGAAGTCAACTGATCAATTAAAAAACATTGCCTCACAGGTGCGAAGAGATATTGTAAGAATGGTTCATGCTGTGCAAAGCGGTCATCCGGGCGGTTCATTGGGGTGTGCTGATTTTCTTACAGCTTTATATTTTAATGTAATGGAACATAAACCGGAATTTTTAATGGATGGAAGAAATGAAGATGTTTTCTTTTTATCCAACGGACATATTTCTCCTGTTTTTTATTCTGTTCTATCAAGGGCAGGTTATTTTGATGTAAAAGAGTTGGCTACTTTTCGTAAAATCAATTCTCGTTTGCAAGGTCATCCAACAACGCATGAACATTTACCCGGAGTGCGTATGGCAAGTGGTTCTTTAGGGCAGGGTATGAGTGTTGCTATTGGTGCTGCATTGGCAAAAAAATTAAATGGCGATAAACATCTCGTCTTTTCATTGCATGGTGATGGTGAATTAGATGAAGGCCAAAATTGGGAAGCTATCATGTTTGCAGCACATCATAAAGTGGATAATTTAATTTCTACCATTGATTACAATGGTCAACAAATTGATGGTACTACCAAAGATGTTATGGGATTGGAAAATTTAAAAGATAAATTCATTGCATTTAACTGGACAGTAATGGAAATGAATGGTAATGATATGGATGATGTGATTGCCGGATTGGCAAAAGCCAAATCATTAACCGGAAAAGGGAAACCGGTTTGTATTTTGATGAAAACCATTATGGGTAAAGGAGTAGATTTTATGGAAGGACATCACGAATGGCATGGCATTGCACCAAATGATGAACAATTGGCAAAAGCATTAGCACAATTACCCGAAACATTAGGTGATTACTAAAAAGATACATTTTGATTGATTTGAAAAGAGAAGTTGTTATAACTTCTCTTTTTTTATGACTTTAAAGAAAATTCTTGTAAGCTTGCTTTGCGAGATGGAATCCAGGAAGCTAAAATGGTAATGAACCAAACGGTAAAGAATACTAAAATAAAATCAAACACGGATAGTTGCACCGGATAATAATCAATGATAAAACTTCCACCCGAAAGTTTTATTAAATGAAATTTCATTTGTAACAAACAAATGATGGTTGCTAAAATTAATCCGCTGCCACCACCAATTCCTGCCAATACAAAGCCTTCGCTTAAAAATATTTTTTGAATTAAATTATTATCAGCACCCATTGCTTTTAATACAGCAATATCTTTTTGTTTTTCTAAAACCAGCATGGTTAATGCGCCGATCATGTTAAAAGCTGCCACAATCAAAATCAAAGAAAGAATGGCATAGATCACCCAACGTTCTACCTGCATTACGGTATATAAACTTTGGTTTTGTTCGTATCTTGTTTGAACAGTAAAATCCTTTCCCAGCAACTGTTTTAATAAATTCTTTGTATCGTCGGTATTGATATTGTTTGATGTCTTTATTTCAACAGATGAATATTCATTTGCTTTCATGTCTAACATAAATTGCATGAAAGCTAAGTTGGTAAATACGTATTTATTATCAAAATCCTGCTGCACGGAAAATGTTCCTGCAGCAGTTGCATTATAAGAATGTAATCCTTCAATTGAATTCAATGCATTTATTTTTCTGCCCGGCATATACATCAACAAAGGATGAATACTTTTTTCCACATCTGCTTTTACTGCATCTTCTACACCTGCACCAACAATCAATTTAGGATTCTCTGTATTGCCAATATCAAATTTTCCACGAACAATATGATTGCTTAAAGCAGTTACTTTTAAATAATTTTCATCCACACCTTTTACCGAAACAATGGTTTGTGCATCATCATTAATCAATAAGGATTTTTCTTCAGCTACTAAACTGATTGCAGTAACACCATTTGTTTTTTGAATAGCATTGATTTGTTCTTGCGAAAGTGAAATGGTTTTTCCTTTTGAAGGAGCAATTCTTATATCAGCATAAAAATCGGAGTATAAACTTTTTACCAATCCTTCAAAACCATTGAAAACACTTAATACAATAATCAATGCAGCCGTACCAACGGCAATAGCAATAACACTGGTCCATGCAATAATATTTACCGCATTGGTGGTTTTCTTTGATTTAAAATATCGCCAGGCAAATAAGAAGTTCAAAGTTTCGAGTTTCAAGTTTCGAGTTTCAAGTTTCAACACTTGCTACTCTAATATTTTACTCCCCTTTAGGGGTTGAGGGTTTTATTTGTTTGAATAATTCTTCCATTTTAAATACATGGTCTAAAGTATCATCCAAATAAAATTGTAAAATCGGAATTCTTCTTAACTGATGTTTCACTTTATCTGCCAAATGCTTTTTAATATCCCAGGCTTTTGCATCGATGGTTTTCATCACGGTATTTTGATCTTTCACCTGAAACAGACTGATATAAATTCTCGCTTCTAAAAGGTCGGGTGTTATTTTTACAGATGATATGGAAACCATACCACCATCCAACATTGTTAAATTCAGCCTTCTGAAAATATCATTCAATTCTTCCTGCAGCAGCGATGCTACTTGTTTTTGTCTCTTTCCTTCTTCCATAATCTTTACCTTTGTTCCCTGCAAAATTAACAGTAATGTTTATAGCAGCACGTAATTTGTTGTTATAATCGCATAAATATTGATAATGAAAAAATATTCGCGAATTTTTAAATACCTGCAATTTCATACTACCAATATTGTTTTATATTTTATTTTCTCTGTTTTATCCATTGTTTTTGGGTTGATTTCTTTTGCCGGTTTAATTCCATTTCTCAATATCATCTTTAAAAAAGAGAAAGTAGAGTTGGTTAAACCCTCCAGCACATTCGATGTGTTGAAATATATTAATTATGAAATAGGAACATACATTCAAATACACGGAACCATTTATGCCTTAGGGCTCATTTGTATCATCATCATCTCTGCCGTATTTTTAAAAAATTTATTCTATTACTTATCCTTCTATGTTTTGTCGCCCATTAAAATGAATGTGGTAACCAGATTGCGAGCAGAACTCTACCACAAATTATTGCAATTGCCCATTGGTTTTTTTACGGAACAAAGAAAGGGAGATGTGATGAGCAGAATGACGAATGATATAGCTGAAATAGAAACTTCGGTAGTAGGTACTTTGGAAGGATTGATCAAAGATCCGTTGAATGTGTTGGTGATATTGATAGCATTAATATGGATCAGTCCGGCATTATCTTTATTCCTTTTTATTTTTCTTCCCATCACCGGATTCATTATTGGCCGTATCAGCAGAAGTTTAAAAAAAGATTCCAATATCTCAGCTATTAAATTAGGAGAGTTATTATCTACATTAGAAGAAACTTTAACCGGATTAAGAGTGATCAAAGCTTTTAATGCAGAAAAATTATTGAAAGAAAAATTTGTTGCAACCAATGATGATTTATTTCATATCAGAAACAGAATTCAAATTCGCAGAGATCTCGCTTCTCCGTTAAGTGAATTTTTGGGGGTGATGGTATTGTGCGGTATTTTATGGTTTGGCGGAAACTTAGTGCTGGCCAATCATTCAGGCGGATTGGAAGCAGATGGATTTATTATGTACATTATTTTGTTCTCTCAAATTATTCAGCCTGCCAAATCATTATCTACTTCGTTTTATAATATGCAAAAGGGCAGTGCTGCCATTGCACGCATCGAAGAAATATTGCAAGCCAATGTAAAAGTTGATGAGAATACAAATGGTGTACAAATGCTTTCCTTCAATCATGCTATTGAATTTAAGAATGTGAGTTTTTCTTATGAAGAGGTAACTATTTTGAAGAATATCAATTTAAAAATTGAAAAAGGAAAAACCATTGCATTGGTGGGCAGCAGTGGTGCAGGAAAAAGTACACTGGCAGATCTGGTTCCGCGTTTTCATGATGTAACCGGCGGCGAATTATTGGTGGATGGTGTGAACATAAAAGATTATTCGTTGCATAGTTTGCGCAAACAAATAAGTATTGTAACACAGGAACCGATTTTATTTAATGATACTATTGCCAACAATATTTCTTTAGGAAAACCCAATGCTTCACAAGCCGAAATTGAACAGGCAGCAAAAGTGGCGAATGCATATAATTTTATTCAACAGAAAGAAGAAGGCTTTGCTACCAATATTGGCGACAGGGGTAATAAATTAAGCGGTGGCGAAAAACAAAGATTAACCATTGCAAGAGCGGTATTAAAAAATCCACCGATATTAATTTTAGATGAAGCCACTTCTTCATTAGATACCGAAAGCGAACGTTTGGTACAAGATGCCATTAACAACATGATGCAAAACCGCACCAGTATTGTGATAGCGCATCGTTTATCTACCATTCGTCATGCGGATGAAATTATTGTACTACAAAAAGGAGAGATTGTTGAACGCGGTACACACGATGTATTGATGCAAAACAATGGTATGTATAAAAGATTGGTGGAGATGCAGGAAGTGAAATAATTATTCTTTAAACAATATCAGAAAACCGATGATAATTTCCCTTTATTTCTTCTTGAATCCAGTCCAATGAGAAATAAATTTTCTGTTAGCCGAATAAGAGATTCCCGATATTTTATCGCCATCAATGTATCCTGAGTGATAGTAAATATTTTCTTTGTCACTTGTGGTAAACGCAAAATATATATACTCCCATTCTGTATTGAATGTACCACTGGTAAAAGGTGTTCCGTAGAACTCACCACTGAAGCTCTTATCTTTTGTTGGGTTTATTAAAAAGTCTTTTAGATAAATTTCACTGTTCGGCGAAGGTCTTAAATCAATAGCCCAGGTTCCTTTGATCTTATCAAAATCAAATGTCTTTGAAGCATCGTTTTTTTTGATTTCCGATAAACTGATTTTTTGTCCGGTAGCCACTGCATTTAACTGCTGGCTCATTTCAAAAAGGTCAGTGGCGTTTGTATTGCTGAAGGCAATAATGGTTCTGTTTGAATCAATCACATGAATCCAGTTAGCAGATGAACCGTATATACCGCCCGGTCTATATGCAAATCTTGTATTCAGAGCACCATATGCGGCAGCCGTCCAAAATCCTAAGCCTACGTTGTCTAATTTGGGATGTGGGGTAAGCATCAAATTCACGGTTTCCTTCTTTAGAATTTTGTAAGTAAAAATACCCTGGTCAAATTTGAGAAGGTCTTCAACAGTTGAATACATTGCACCTGCAGAAAAAAAATTTTCAATATAATATGGTTTGTCGGCGCTGAAGCTTTTCAAACTATCATCAAATAAATAGGATTGTACCAACCCGGTAACAATATCCTTGCTTTGCAACATATCCGTATTCATCATCCCTAATGGCTGCAGAATCTTCTCTTTCAAATTATCTCTAAAACTTTTGCCCGTGAGCTTTTCAATAATTCTTCCGAGGATGATGTAATCACCATTGTCGTAGCTAAATTTGGTTCCCGGTTCTGCTTCTAATTTTCCGCTTGAATATTTTACGATAAAGCTGTCTGCAGAAATAGGGGTAGCATAGATCTGATCACCAATATAACTTTCGCAATTAGGTATGCCTGAACTGTAGGTTATTAAATTCTCAATCGTTGTTTTATTTCTTGCTTCACCTGAGTATTCCGGTAAATATTCTCCAATTGTTGCGTTCAAATTTAATTTGCCTTGTTCCATTAATTGGAGAGCTAAAACTGCAGTAAAAGTTTTTGTAACAGAGGCAATTTTGAATTTTGATTTTGAATTAATTGTAGTAATCGACTGTCGACTGGAAATACCATTGCCGTTTAAATAGTCAATTTGTCCGTTGGTGGCAACCAAAATAACCCCATTGAAATTTTTTTCTGAATGATAGTAATTTAAAAGTTTAGAATACTCCGGATTTTGTGCAAAAGTAAGTCCGGTCAGGTAAATGAAAATAGTTGTAAATATTAGTTTCATTAAATTTCGATTGAATAAAAGTGTTTCAATAACTAACACTTTTATGGTCGATATGTTTAGTGATTGTTTGGTTGATTTTTACTCAACCTATTTCAGGACGAGACATACATATGCCGATTGCTCTTTCCTCCGCCAGACTTACTTATTATTGCTTTTAATCTTTGAACTGATTATTTGAATTAACAATGTAAGCAGACCACCAATTGCCAATAATGAAATATATTGAATTGGTCTGATGTTGTCATTACCTGATAGACGTGCAAAATTTCCACAAGCAAGGATTAAGAGTAATGCCACAATAATAGGTTTCTTTTTGGTGTCCATTGTCTTAGCTGTTTTTTTTATGATTTTTAATTCCTTTATTTGAAAATCGGTATGCTAAATAAAACTGAAAGATTCCGACAATCAAATATATGGATGGAATAGCTTTTTTCCCTTCGTGAAAAAACTCAAATGACACAACTAAGTAAAGTACTCCTTCAATTGCAAAAAATACACCGTCAATCCAAGGTGCTTTTTTCTCAATAAGTGGATGTAAAACTGCAATTGTCAAAAACAAAAGTCCTGCAAATAGAAATAGCTTGTACGTCTGGTTTGCATTGTCGTAATATTCATACGAATGAAGTAGAATGGTAAGCCCTGCAATAATGTGTACAAAGCGTTTTGCTTTTTCTCTATTTTTAATCAGTCGTTTTGTAAACATTTACCTAAGTATTTGAGGTCTTTTAAAATTACTGCTAACGTTCGAGGCTTAGCTAAGTTGGGATTTTGAAAAAAGTCCGCCCGAAACTGCTGATAAATTTATAATTGTCCCGTCCTGAAAAAAGTTGAAGCTAAGATTGTCTAGCCCCAATTTTGCTAAACCACCTGTTAGCAGCAGCCTTTTTGGTTTGCTATTGAGTTTTGTCGCCATACCAATATTCTGCTGTTACACCACCGTCCATTAGAAAATCGCTTCCTGTTATAAATGCTCCGTCTTGACCCATTAGTAAATGTGCAACATTTCCAACTTCGTCTGGTGTTCCTGCTCTACCAACTGCACAAGAGTTAATCATTTTTCTATAACCGTCTCCTCGTGGTCCATTTAGTTCGTCTTTTGCAAGTGGTGTAATAATAATTCCTGGACTAATTGTGTTAATTCTTGCGCCTCGTTTTCCCCAACGAACAGCTTCTGCCATTACTCGTAACGAATTTCCTCTTTTTGAAAGTTGATAAGAATGAAGTGAGTCTTTTACTTTGTCAAGTTGAAGAAATGGCAACGCAAGTAATTCTTCTGTTGGTGTTGTCGCAAGTGCTTTGTTTTGTTCGATTGATAAAGGTTCTAATCTGTGTCCTGATTGAGAAGCAATAACAACTCCTGAACCGCCTTGCGAAATTACTTTTCCAAATTCTTCAAGTACAATTGCAGTTCCGTATAAATCAACTTTTAAAATTGTCTCGGGTGATGCTTGTGAAGGCGAAACTCCTGCTGTGTGAATTAGTCCTACAATGTCGCCTAATTCTAAAGCAACTTTAATCATAGAAAGTACCGATTGTCTTGAAGAAACATCAACTTTCGTAGTGCTAACTTCAAAACCTGCTTCACTTAAAACCACTGATGCTTTTTCGGCATTTGTTTCGTTAAGGTCTGCAAGTAAAATGTGTTTGTCTGCTCCAATTCTTCTTACAATTGCTTGTCCGATTGAACCTGCTCCAATTACAACTATTATTTTTTTATTCATTCTCTGTCAATGTTTATGGTGTTGCTGTAAGGTTGCTGCCAGCGAACAGGGCTTGGCGTTGTTGGGGGATTTGAAAAAAGTCCGCCCGAAACTGAAGCCGATTAAAAAACTGAAATTGAAGTTAACAACTAAAAGCCAAATAGAATTCGGTCAAGCCCGATAATAGCTGATAGCAGTTCAACAGCTGATTGTTATTCCGTCCACCAGCCTTGCGGCAAACCTTTTGTTGGTGGCATTGTTGGCTGTAGTGCTTTCTACTTCTTCAGTTTACCTTCTTCGTCAGCCAAATGTTGTAAATAGTAGCAATAAATCAATTGCCCTTTACGAATACTTGATAATCTAAAAAATTCATTAGAAGCATGCCATCTTTCATCAGCTTGTTCGAACCCCAATGAATAGGGATAAATAACCAATGTTTCTTTAATGTCAATCAATGCTCCGGTAGAAAAACCTGCAGCAATTTGCAATGGTTGCTTTCCATAAAATTTGAATAACGCATCCGATACATAATTAAATGCTTTAGTGCCTGTTGGAAATTTTAATGGTGCTGCTCCACCTTTGGTAAATTTATAAGTAACTGTAGCCCCAGCTGGGCAATTTTTGTTGATGTGCTTTACAATTAAATCAATAATTTCGGAACCGTTTTGGTTGTTTACCAATCTGCAAGTAATTCTTGCCATAGCACTACCCGGAATAATATTTGCATGTCCCTCAGGTGCAGTATAACCGCTTTGCATACCAATTATCTCAAGCGTAGGACGATACCAAACTCGTTCAAGTGGTGAAAAAGTAGTGTCGCCTGTTTCGGTTGTTGTACCTAACAATTTCATATCATCAGATTTATCATAAGGCACTTTTTTTATCATTTCTTTTTCTTCTAAAGTGGTTGGTACTACTTTATCATAAAACCCCTCCACTGCTACATTTCCCTCTTTGGTATAAAACGAAGCTATGATTTGCGATAAAGCCACAGCAGCATTGGGGGTTTTTCCACCAAATTGTCCCGAATGTGCATCAGTATTGGCTGTTTTTACATTAAACTCCAGAATTGCCGACCCTCTTAAGCCCATTAAAATTGATGGCGTAGTTTCACTGTATTGGCTACCATCGGCGTTTAATGCAAAATCTGCTTTTAATAACTCTTTATTCTTGTTAAGAAAGTTTTTAAAATTCGGACTACCTTTTTCTTCTTCACCATCAAAGATAAATTTTACGTTCACAGGCAATTTACCGTCTGTGCGCAACATTGCCTCAACTGCCCAAATAGTTAGCATAACACCGCTTTTATCATCACTTGCCCCACGTCCAAATATTTTGCCGTCTATTACTTTTGGTGAAAAAGGTGGGTTATCCCATTCCGATTCCTTTACAGGTTGTACATCATAATGAGCATAGATTAATACGGTCGGTTTGCCTGGTGCTTTGTCCCAGCTTCCGTACACCATAGAATTTCCGTCTGTTGGTATTGTTTAGGCTGTTGTCATTCCAACAGCTTTTAATTTATTCACAATCCATCCAGCAGCTTTGTCAATATCGACTTTGTGCGATTGAATATAAGATATGCTTGGAATAGATACCAACTCCATAAATTCTTTTAAGTGAGCATCATTATTTTCGTCAATATATTTTTCGTAAGATATCAAAGACGATTTTACTTGCTCCTTTCTTGAAGTTTTGGAATTAGCATTCTGAGCTGTTGAATTTGTGCTAGCCAATAGATTCAAGCTAACAAAGATTGACAGGGCTAAGGATTTTGAAAATGTCATTGGGATTATTGTTTTGAATTTAACGGGATGTCATTTTGCATTACAGCCAACGGTTTGCAGATTTGCGATGGGCGGGCTTTTTACCACAAATGTTGTTGCGGAGAACTGAACTTTCGGCTACCACAAAACTGTCTGCGGAGCACGAAACCCCGCCTATTGCAAATGTGCTGTTATGTGCATGTGCTGCTGCCTTTTCGAAGCGGTCAAGCCCAAAGTCTACACAAATACTCATTAGAATTTCAGTATTAAGTCTTAGCGCCTTTCTCACGATTTTCATCCTTATGAACAATCTTTAAATTTTCTAATGAATCTTTTCCTCCTTTGGAAACAGGAAACTCATGGTCAACTTCAATGTCGTCACCAAGAAATATTGGAGCTCCTGAAATATTGCTCTCATTCTTTTGCTCTCTAATTAGTTTTAGTTTTTCTTTTTCCGACAAAACAATTTTCCGTGTATCCTGTTTATATTTGGATTTGAAAGCATTTTTATCTGCATTAAATTTATTGAGACCTATGTTATCTCTTGAATCGGATTCAGGAATATTTTTGAAATACCTAAATAGTTGTTTCAATTCATCCTTGATTGTTATTCGATGAAACTTTATCATTTCAAAATTGATGTCACTTAACAAATGCCATAAGAAATAAAAATCCTGCATTGTTCGCCTGAAATACTTAGGATTTTTTCCTGCCTTATACAAGTCGTCTAATTCTTCTTTTAAATATTCAAAAAGTTCATCTTTGCTTTTGTCTTTATCAAGCAAAACATATTTTAGTTTCTTGATAAAACTTTTAATGTTTTTATGTGCTTGTTCAAATTGCGGCTTTTTATTATTGCCATCCTCTGTAATTTCTTGTAAGAGGCCACTGATTAATATTTTATCGCCAACTCTTGCATTTAGTCTGTCCGTTTTTTGATAGATGTCGAGGGTCTTTCTACTGTCTTTTATTAGAACAGAATACTCAAGAAATATCAATGAAGTTATAAGTTCCTCATTTTCCATTCTATCGCGGTCGTTTTGACTCTTAAGTTGTTTCAGATAAAACCAACTTTCAATTGCTGCCTTATGTTCTTTGATATTTTGAATCACATCGACATCAACCCAAGAGTTCCACATTTCAAAAGAATTTTCTCTAATAGGATAAGGTTTATCATTAAGTCGAATAAATAAATCTATCGGGTCAAAATCTTTATTTTGTTTCTCATCAATCTCAACCA
>CAIRTF010000171.1 GCA_903881425.1 uncultured Chitinophagaceae bacterium
CAAGTGTTGTTTCCGGTATAGAAGATTTTTGTTTATACGTTATTGTTTTCGGAATTTCACCTGTCAATGGCGGAAGATCATCTGAAGCAGCCATCTCAGTTGAATTCAATAACGAATTATTTTGCGGAGACAGCGAATCATTGATGGCTTGTGTTGGCAAAATAGAAATTCCTTTTTTATCAGGCAATAAAGTTCCTGTTACCGATTGTGCTTTAAAATTTGTTTTAGCTGTTCGAGTAATAATAGCCTGCGCTTCTGTTTGAGAGCGAATTAAATTCGTATCCAAAGATTCTAAAGGTGATCTTGCTTCAATCAAGGGTTTTGAAACAACAATTGATTTTGTGACAACAGGTTTAGCTGCAATGGGAACAATATTTCTATTAGCATCTTTTGGTGTGATGGTACCCTTTATCTCCTGCGCACGCAAATCTGTTTTAACAATAGTTCTGTTTTCTTTCAAAGTTTTTTTAGGCAGCAATGCTGAACTATCAATTGTGATCTTCGCTTGATAGGTAATTTTATTTAGGGAATCTAATACTTTCTTACTCACCGCCGATGCAACTTCGTTGTTATCGATTTTTGGTTCTTTTATTTTTGGCTCACTCACTTTTTCAATAACAAACGGTTTTGAAATAGGTTCTTGAACAACCAATTCTTTTTGCGGCAAAGATGGAATAGAAGGAACAAAATATTTATTCTTATTTGTTGGTAAAACAAGTCCTGTTATTTGTTTGGCTTTCAAATTGGTTTTTACAACTGAATTTACTTTCGGAGCAACATATTTTTGATAAACTGAACTATCAACAGTTATCTTTTTTACAGCACTTTTCTTATACAATGAATCTAACAGCAATAAATTTTTCATTTTTATCGGTTGCGCAGATTCCTTTTCTTTTACGCCAATGAATTTGGGTTTAATGCCCGGAACTAATACAACAGATTGCTTTGCACCATCAATTTGATAATTTAATTGATTGATGGTCAATTCATTTTTTTGTTTAGAAGAAGATGATTTTACTATTGAACGATTTTGATATACTGAACTATCTATGGTTATTTTTCTTTCTGCTTTAGCACTTCGGATTGAATCTAATTTCAGTAAATTAATCATTGTAACCGGTTTAGGAAGAGTATCTTTTTTAGGTACAATAACAATTTTATTTTCCGGTTTTATTTCAATTGACTTTTTTATTTCTTTTATTTCACTTTTTATAGCAACAGTATCTTTTGAAGGATCATAAGGAACAAAGAGAACAGCTTTCTTACCTGCTTTCACTGAATTAATAATTTCTTTGGATCTTAAATTTGTTTTCACAACAGGTGCTTTCTTTTGCTCAACCTGAAAAGGAAAATATAATGAGCTGTCGATTGTAACTTTTTTTTCAGTGTAGCGTTGTTGCAATGAGTCGATTTTTTTTCCAATAGTTTTGATGACGGTATCTTTCACTTGAGTATGTGCAAGCAATACCGTTAAAGATAAAACCATTAATATCGTTAGCTTCCTGATCAAACTTATTTACTTAAGATTTAGAACGAATTCTTTTACTTTTTTCATATCTTTTTTACCAGGTGTAATTTCAAATTTGCTGTTAATGTCTAACGAAAACAAATCCTTTGCCACCGGTTCTTTTGCAAATGCTTTTAATTGAGGAACATCATCCGGTTGAATACCGCCACTTAAAAAAAATGGTTTCCTGATATTCAATCCTTTCAATACATCCCAATTAAATTTTTTACCTGTTCCTCCATAACCTGCTCCTTCCGTATCAAATAAAAACATGTCTACTACATCATCATAATCTTTGATCTTCCATTCAATATTATCTCCTTCTGCCAAACGAAACGCTTTAATCACAGAAACGTAATTTGATATCTTCTCACATTCCTTCGGTGTTTCATCGCCATGTAATTGCACCAAATACAGACCACAATCATCCACCGTTTTTAAAATATCATCTGCATAAGCATTTACAAAAACTCCTACCTTATTAATGTTGCCTTTTACTTTTTTTATATTGATGGCAGGAACATGTTTGAAAACATAACGAGGACTTTTGGGATAGAAAATAAATCCGCAAAATTCTACGCCCAGTTCATCTAACTGATGAACCTGCTCTAAATCCGTCATGCCACAAACTTTTATTCTCATCCCAACTTTTTTTTAAGTTGTTCAACAAAATTGGCAAAAGCAATCATCGGGTTGGCTTCTTTCATAAAATTCTCTCCAATCAAAAAACCGCTAAAACCCGCATTTCGTAAAGTTACAATAGTATTTACATCACTGATACCACTCTCGGCTATTGCAGGCTTGTTCGTTGGTATTTTGTGAATGAGTTGTAGAGAAGTATTGATGTCAACCGTAAAAGTTTTCAGATTTCTGTTATTAACACCCACAAAATCTACTTCCTCGCAAACATGTTCTAACTCTTCCTCATTATGAATCTCCAGCAAAACTTCCAATCCCAATTGCTTTGCCAAAGTTGCAAATTGCTTTACCTGATTGGGTTTCAGGCAAGCGGCGATCAATAAAATAACATCCGCCCCAATTGATTTTGCTTCGATGATCTGGTATTCATCAATCATAAAGTCTTTACGCAAAATGGGAACTTGATTGAACCTTGCTTTTACTAAATCTTCCGCTCTTCCACCAAAAAAATCAATATCGGTTAAAATAGACATGCCGGATGCATGTTGTGCGTAGGCTTTTGTTACCTCTTCCACAGAAACAGCA
>CAIRTF010000172.1 GCA_903881425.1 uncultured Chitinophagaceae bacterium
GATAACAAGATCATTGTGATCTAAAATTAATTTACTCAATGTTCCTTCACCAATTCCCAATGATGATGGAATAATATCATTGGTATTTTTAAAATTATTGATAAATTCCTCTAAGGAACTTAATAAACGATATTGTCCCAATTCTTTAATTTTCGCATCATTCACCAATAATGCCTGCGATTGATAGGCACCTCCTTGTTGTACAATATCTGTTACATGATTTACACGCTTAAACTTTTCTATCTGCATTTCAATTTCATCCAGTTCCTTTCCAACAGAATCTACCCGATCGCCTAAAAACTTTACGGTTCTCGTTGTTACAATATTTTTATCTTCTAAATCGGCAGTATTAAAAACTTCAATTAATTTATTAATTACTTCAATTGCTCTTTCCGGTATTTGATCCATCATGCCAATTTCTAATACATTGCCACCTTTATCATTGGTTAAATCGGCAGATAAAGAGTTTTTTAAATTAGCGGCTTCGCTGTATTTATCTTCAAACGATAAAATATACCCGCTTGGGTTCATTTTTATTTCGGGGTTTCTTTCCAAAACCATTGTGCCATAGGGAGTTTCGGCCGAATCGCCATACATATAAGTTTTCTTTCCGTCTGCACCTGCAATTGTATAACCATCCCGAGTAAGCATTAAAGAATAAGCGCATGATTTGGGTTTGGGCAATTCTTTCATCTTCATAATAAAAGGAAGCGCTTCACCATAAATTTGTTGTTTAGAAACACGCCCTTGTTGCCGCACATGAATATTTAGTTTAAGCGAATCAACAACACGTTCTAATAAAGTATACGACTTTAATATTTCAATTTGATTGAGTACATCACTTGCATCCGGTACAACACCTAATTCTTTTAACACTTTAAAATCTAAATTAGATTCTCCTTCTTTTTTAATTAATATTTTGGCAGAAACCCAATGCTGAGATGGCGTATATCGTAAATATAAATTAGCACAAATAAGTGAAATAATTAACCCAATTGTAAGCCATGGTAAAAGACCAACAATTTTATAAAGTATCTTCTTTATATCAAACTGGCTTTCGGAAGATTGTTGTGTAACCAGTTCTGTATCTTGTGAACCTAAAGGGTAACTCATTTAATTTATAAATCAAGCTATTTTTAAAAAATATAATACAAGCCAAAGACACTACTTAAAATTCCAATTATTAATGCAGTACGTGAAAAAGCATCAGATGTCTGTTTCATTCTGATATTCGCATCAACCACAATTACATCATTTCTTTTTAAATAAAAATAGGGAGATGACAAAAGGCTTTTTTTATTAAAATCTACAATGCCAATATCTCTTGAACCTGCACTATCTCTATAAATTTTTACATTGGCTCTCGATGATAAATACGTCATATCACCTGCATAACCCATTGCTTCTAAAATAGAAATTCTTTCATTGGGAATGACGTATGTACCCGGTTTTGTTACTTCACCCAAAATGGTAAATCGAAAATTGATGATACGAACATTAACAACCGCTTCTACTAAATATTTTGAAACAGCTTTAGTAATTTTTTCTTTGGCTTCATCAACTGTTAGTCCTTCAACTTTAATTTTTCCAATTAAATAAAAATCAATCTCACCATCTTTATTCACTAAATATTGAGGAACTGTTTCTGCACCCGCACCAAAACTTCCGCCTTTTTTATTTAAATCGGTAGCCATTGATTCATTTCTTCCGGTAATTTTTATTTCCAGAATATCGTCTTTCTGAATAACAGAAACAGGCCAGGGAATATCGGGAAGATGAACTTTTGCAGAATCTTTCGGTAAATCGTTGAAATAAAAAAATCTGCGCGGATTTGCACAAGAGCTGAATATTAATAAAGCAATCGCCAACCCTACTAATAAAATAGTTGAGTTGCCCTTAAATTTATATGTTGGCATAATGGGTAGTAAATTAAAAACCAGTTGCTTAAAAGTTAAACGAAAGCAGTATGGTAATTAGCTGAAACTCAATACACGAAAGAATATGATGAAAACTTGTGGATAATCTTATTTTCTTTTATTCGCATTAGCACTTCAAATTGGTTAAACAAAAAAAGCAGAAGAGATTTTCTTCTGCTTTTTTAATAAAAACAAGTCGAATTATTTAGCCGCTGTACGAGCATTGGCAGCGCCAATCATGTCGCTTAATATTTTTACAGTTTGATTAATATAAAGATCATATTTCCTGTCCTTTAACCAGGCCTGATAACGGTCTCCTTTTGATTTATCCGGATTATGATAAAATTTAGTGGTATCGGCTTTGGCTACTTCTATATTCATTTCTGATGGCAACTTAATCAACTTATTCAGTTGGTTGGCAGTATTACGCAATAAGCTTTGGTTCTCTTTATATTTCTTCAGGTTAAGATTTACCGGTGCTTCATTATTCTTACCTAACCAATCTATATCTTGTTTGATAACCGAAAAAGTTGGGTCGGCCGTAATATTTTGATTTTCTTTTTTGATGATATTATCTAAATCATCATTTGATTGCCATGATTGAAAAGGCGATTTAGCAATTTCATCCCAAGACAGTGCGGCAGGATTATCTTTTTCACGAATCTTCAAATAATCATATTGATCAGGAATGATTATATCAGGTGTAACACCTTTTAACTGAGTTGAGCCGCCGTTGATTCTATAAAATTTTTGAAAGGTAATTTTAATAGCTCCATATTCAGTTCTACCGGAAGTCATATCCAAAGGTCTTCCCAAAGGGATGGTTCTTTGCACAGTTCCCTTACCATAAGTAGAGCTGCTTCCTACAATAACTCCACGTTTATAATCTTGAATAGCTGCAGCAAAAATTTCACTGGCCGATGCACTGCCCTCATTTACCATTACAGCTAATGGTCCATCATATGCCAATGGTGTATTTCTATTACTTAATACCGATGACTTACCATCTTTATCTCTTACTTGTACAACAGGACCTTTACCAATGAACATACCAACCATTTGCACTACTTCATACAAAGAACCACCACCATTGAAACGGAGATCTAAAATAATTCCTTTAACACCTTCGTCTTTTAATTTGGCAATTTCTTTAGCTACATCTTCCGAACAATGTGCTCCTTTTGCATCTTCAAAATCCGCATAAAAATCCTGCAGATAAATATATCCGACTTTTTCTTTCCCGTCATTGATCACAGCACTTCTAACATAAGATTCATCTTGTTCAATTTTTTCTCTGATGAAAGAAATAACTTTAATAGTACCATCTTGTTTCTTTACGGTTAACCTTACTTCTGTTCCTTGTTCACCACGAATTAATTTTACTGCATCTGTAACATCGTATCCTGCAATATCAACCGGTGGCTGATTGCCTTGTGCCACTTTCAAGATAATGTCATTTGCAATTAATTCATTCCCTTTTGAAGCAGGACCCGCAGCAAGGATACTTGCAATTTTAATATGTCCATCTTGTTCTGTTAATTGCGCACCGATGCCATAAAAATGACCGGACATCATTTCATCAAATGCTCTTTTTTCAACAGGCGGAAAATAGTCGGTATGCGGATCCATCAAATTAGTAACCACATTTACATAAGAGTTGAAACGCTCATTATCATTGAATGTTGCTTTAATACGATCATAATATCTGTCCATTGATTTCAGCACTCTTTCTCTCGCCATTTTTTCCAATACCTGATCGGATTTATTTACTGTGGTATCATTTTTATTTTTATCTCGCTGGTCTAATAATTCATCATAACGCTCTAGTGTTAGTAGTTTTAATTTTTTTCTCCAACGATCTTTTCTTTCAGCATCGGTTTTGGGAAAATCAAATTTATCAGGATTGGTAACAACCGATTCTTCTGCAGAAAAGTCAAATGGTTTTGCTAATATTTCTTTGTATAAAGCAATACTTTCATTCAATCTTTTATCATAAACAAGGCTCACTGACGGTTCGAATTTTATCTCAGCACCATGAATTTCATCGTCCAGGGTTGTTTCAAATTTTTTCAATGAAGCAATATCTGTTTGAAGAAATAAATTTTTATCAGGATCCAATTCTTCCAGATATTTTTTAAACACCTGTTTTGAAAATGCGTCATTAATAATTTTAGGGCTATAATGTTCTCCTTCTAAAATAGCACCTACCGTAGCTAATAATTTTTGTTTTTGCGTGATATAATTCTTCGGCTCACCATTTTTTGTAAAAGCAAAGAACAATGTACCGAACAAAACAATCGCCAATAGCAACAAGCCTTTTGTACTCTTCATAAATGTTGTAAATTTTTGCATAACAAGTTTCAAAACTACACTAATTACTTATTCTGTAAATGTAAGGGAATGGCTCTTAACAAAGGTTTTTGATAAGTGGTTTAGCATAAAAATTAAAATTGAATTTTACGGAACGGGTAATTGTATTATTTTTGCGACCCCGAAATAAAGTACGGAGAGCGTAGCTCAGTAGGTTAGAGCGACAGTTTGTGGCACTGTAGGTCGTGGGTTCGAGACCCATCGTTCTCCCCAATCAGAACCTTGAAGGGTGATCCTTCAAGGTTTTTTATATAAATCGATTACATGAACAATTGGTTATTGCTCATTCCTTTACTGACTTGTTTTGCAGGATGGTTTTCAGTCTGGATCATCACGCGATCTGTTTTTCATCCCAAAAGAGAAGTATTGCTTCTTGGTTTAAGATGGCAAGGTATATTCCCAAAATACAGCGCATCAATCATTCACGATATTGCAAAATACGCAGCCAATGAATTATCGTTCACAGATACATTGGCCGAAAGGATCAGTAATCCGGAGGCTTTGGAAAAAATAATGCCGTTAATAGAAGAACATATTGACGATTTTTTAAGAAAGAAATTAACCGAACAAATGCCGATGATTGGTATGCTGATCGGTGAAAAAACCATCATACAATTGAAAACAGTATTTATTAATGAGTTGAAAGAATTATTTCCGGTGATCATTACAAATTATATGGGCAATTTGGCTAACGATTTTAATGTTGAGAAGATTATTACAGAAAAATTAAACAATATTGATTTTGCTACGTTAAACAATTCGCTTGAAAAAGCTTTATCCAAACAGTTCAACTATGCCCGATTCATTGGTTTTTCAATCGGCTTAACGATGGGCATATTTCAGTTTTTGATTATTTACAACCTTAAATAATCAGTTCACCGAATGGCTGTAGGGTCGAAAATCGAACTTTACCCACTTAAAATTGTCATATTACCGTTCGTACAGATATGGTGACTTTTATCATAAGGCAAAGTCGAACTTTGCATCGCAAACACAATTTGTAATTATCATGAGAAAAATTTTATTATTCGCTTTTGCA
>CAIRTF010000173.1 GCA_903881425.1 uncultured Chitinophagaceae bacterium
ATGTTAAGCAAGAATGAGCTCAAATATATTCAATCTTTATGCCACAAAAAATTCAGGCAGGAAGAAGGGCTATTTATTGCAGAAGGAGTGAAGCTGGCAGATGAACTTTTACATAGCGATTATACCATTAAAAAAATATATGCGATTGATGCCTGGATAAAAGGACATTCAACCGACAGTGTAGAAACCATTGAAATAAGTGAACAGGAATTGGAAAGAATCAGTGCATTGCAAACACCCAATCAGGTTTTGGCAATTGTTGAACAAAAGCAAATGATTACGGCACCTTCTTTTCAACATCAATGGACGATTGTATTAGATAATATTCAAGATCCCGGAAATTTTGGAACAATCATTCGCATTGCAGATTGGTTTGGCATTAAACAAATTATTTGTAGTAATGATACAGTTGAGTTGTACAATCCTAAAGTGATTCAAAGCACTATGGGTAGTTTTATTCGTGTAAATATTTGGTATCAGCAATTGGATGAATTGTTACAAAATGTTCAAGTGCCGGTACTCGGTGCTTTGTTGTCGGGAAAAAGTATTTATGAATTACCGAAAATGAAAGAAGGTATTTTGATGATCGGAAACGAATCGAAAGGTATTCACGATTCATTGAAAAAATTAATTACTCAACCCGTAACAATTCCTAAAATCGGAGAAGCAGAATCGCTCAATGCCGCAGTGGCAATGGGCATTATTGTATCTCATCTTATCTAAACTGTATTGCTTTGATGGGTTGTATCTTTTTGATAATGAATGTTGGAATAATCAAAGATAAAAAGCAAACAATAGCTGTTCCTGCACATACTGCCAATACTTGCCACCATATAATATAAATAGGCGCAACGGATACATAGTAATTGCTCTCATCTAATTTTATCAATCCTGTATATTCTTGCAATAAACAAATGCCTACACCAATGATAAAACCAAAACCAACACCGGCAAGCGTTATTAAGCTTGCCTGATATAAAAATATTTTTTCAATTACCATATCTGCTGCACCAATAGCTTTTAAAATGCCGATCATTCGGGTTCTTTCTAAAACCAATATCAATAAGCAAGTAATTAAATTAATGATTGCAACAATACTCATGACAATGAAGATGACATTACGATTTACATCTTGCACATTCAGCCAATCAAAAATATTCGGATATACTTCTTTGATGGATGATGCCATCCATTCGTTGGGTAGTTCAGTAGTTAATTTAGAAGCCGTTGAATCCATTTGGTGATAATCTTTCAGAAAAATTTCATAACCACCAATTTGGTCATCTTTCCAATTATTTATTCTTCGTATCAATCTTATATCACCAATGGCGAATAATTTATCATACTCCTCAATACCTGTTTTAAAAATGCCTACTACTTTTAGTTTTCTGGTAGAACTTTTCAATTCATCCGATGAGATAAATGAAATATGGATAGTGTCATTCAATATAATAGTCAACTCATCGGCAATGGAAGATGAAATGAGAATTTCTTTAGAATATAAGCTATCATTGAATTTCGGCCATCTGCCTTTTTGAATAAAGCGCTTTAATTGCGAACTGTCGTAATGGTCATCAATACCCTTTAATAAAATGCCTTCAATCTCTTTTTTATTTTCCAATACAGCACTTTTGGTAGCAAAAGCCTGAATTTGTTTGATGGATGGATCTTGTTTTAAAATAAATTCTGCTGTATCATTTTTGGCAATCGGTGTTTCTTCTGCGGTTAAAGATTTATTGGCTTGGTAATGTTGTACTCGAATATGTCCCCAAAAGCTGAATACTTTTTCCGAAACTGTTTTTTGAAAACCATTCACAAATGCTAATGTGATGATCATGGCTGTAACACTGAAAGCAGTAGCTGTGACCGACAAACGAATAATGAATCGGGAAAAAGATTTTTGCCGATTAAATGCAATACGTTGGGCTATGAATAAAGATAAGTTCACTATTGTTTGTAATTGTCAAATCTACAAGCAAGTCATCAATACAACAAAAGCAATTACCGAAATATTGTTAATAGAAAATTTGTATGTTTAATTTATGAAAAGGATCTTTTTATTTTTTGCTTTGCTTATGTGCTTGCGATCATCTGCACAGAGAGAGCCGGATAAAATTTATATGCCGAATATTAAAACCGTGAAACTCTTTCAGGTAAACAATCAGGAGAGCCTGCCCATTATTAATTTGCATTCGCAAGATCAATTAGAATTACATTTCGATGACCTGGATGGCTATGCTAAAAATTATTATTACACTTTTCAATTGTGTGATGCCGATTGGCAACCCGCTGATGTTAGTCCTTTCGATTATTTAAAAGGGTTTATCGATAATCATTTAACACAATACCGTTTTTCATCTATTGCTTCCACAAAATATATTCATTATCAAATGATGTTGCCGGAGAATAGTTGCGTGCCGGTAAAAAGCGGAAATTATGTACTAAAAGTTTATTTGAATGGTGATACTTCTCAATTGGCATTCACAAAAAAATTCTTTGTGCTGAGCAGTAAAGCATTGGTGAATGCGCAAGTATTGCAACCATTAGATAACCAATTGTACAGATCACATCAAAAAATAAACTTCATAGTGAATGCGGTACAACTCAATCCAGTCAATGCTTCACAGCAAATTAAAATTGCGGTGGTGCAAAATTATCGTTGGGATAATGTGATTACGGATATTCAACCCACTTTTATTCGCGATAATATTTTAGAATACAGCAGCGAGAGCGATATGGTATTTGCAGGTGGAAAAGAATATCGTTGGGCAGATGTTAGAAGTTATAAATATTTAAGTGACAGGATGCGAAGAGTTGATACCATTAACAAGCAATTGCATGTTTATTTAAAGCCTGATGTACCCAGAAATAAGCAGCCTTATTTATTTTTTAAAGATTTGAATGGATGGTTTGATATTAATACTACTGATTTAATTAATAACTGGTGGCAAACAGAATACGCATTTGTACATTTTAGTTATGTACCTGAAAATAATCAGCCTTTAGAAGGAAAAAATATTTATTTGTTAGGTGAACTGACGAATCATTTGCTGAATGAAAATGCTAAAATGGAATACAATGCCGAAAAAGGAATTTATGAAAAGGCATTATTTTTAAAACAAGGTTATTACAGTTATACGTATGTTACTAAAGACCTGAAAGGTAATGCAGCTGCGGACTTTGAATCAACCGAAGGAAATGCATGGCAAACGGAAAATGATTATACCGTTTTTGTATATTATCGCTCTCTTAGCGATCGGCACGATGAATTAGTGGGTATTACCACTATTAATTCGCGAATGGGGAAATTGTAGTCTTTCTTATTCTAAAGTCTTAACGTGGCGCTGCTAAAAAAAAATATTCTTTTCCGTTTTGATAATAATCTGCAAACTGATCTGCTGAAAGTGGCGACTGCTTTTTCAGCCAATCTTTCAAAGTAAAAATTTCATAGTGTAATGTTTCAGTGATGTATGCAAACATTTTAATACTATCATAATCATAAATTGAGGCGCCTTCCTTACCAAACTCAAACAAAATAATTGGCTTGGATTGTTGAATGGTTTTTTCTGCACCCTGCAAAACCAATAATTCTGCTCCTTCTACATCAATCTTTAATAAAGTAATTTTTTCTTCTTTCGGAATGATGTTATCTAACAAATCAGTTTCAACAAAAATTAAAATATCTTCCTGCTTCTTGTTAAGTACTCTTCTTTGTAATCCGCTATAAGCCATGTTTGATAGTACAATGTTGAAAGTAGTTGTCTCAGTCTTATTACTTAATGCAATGCAATACACTTTTGCAAAATTCTTGTAAGCTTTTTTTAGATATGTAAAATAATCAGGTATCGGCTCAAATGCATAGTGCATGGCATTTGGCGAAGCATCAATCATCATTCTTAATATCTTACCACTATGTGCACCTGCATCAATACAAATGCTTTCGGGTGAGCAAATACTTTGTAAAACTTTTTTAGTAAGTCTATCGTAATATTCATTCTTCGTTAATGCAATAGGAAAGAAACGAATCAGTTTTTTAATAAGGCGCCTTAATTTTCTCACAGGTCTACATTATTTTGTTGTGGTATATCTTCTCCATTTGTCAATAACATTTAACATATCATCCGGCAAATCTGTTTCAAAGAAAATTTCTTTATTGCTCCTCGGATGAATAAAACCCAATGTTTTAGCATGTAAGGCACAACGCGGACAAGTTTCAAAACAATTATCTACAAACTGTTTGTATTTGGTATAAATCGTTCCCTTTAAAATTTTATCGCCGCCATATTCCCAATCATTAAATAAAGTATGCCCTAAATATTTCATGTGCACTCTTATCTGATGTGTTCTTCCTGTTTCTAAAACGCATTCCACTAAGGTTACATAATTAAATCTTTCCAATACTTTATAGTGTGTAATGGCATGTTTGCCAATATCTCCATCCGGATAAGTAGTAAATGTTTTTCTGTATTGTTGATGACGAGCAATATGAATATCAACTGTTCCATTATCTTCTTCCATATTCCCCCACACCAATGCATTGTAAGTTCTTTTTACGGTGTGATGAAAAAATTGTTTGGCTAAATGTGCAGCAGCATCAGCAGTTTTGGCCATTACAATCAAGCCGGTTGTATTTTTATCGATGCGATGAACCAAACCATAACGTGGTAATTCATCCTCATTTAAATTCGGATTTTGTTGTTTGAGATGATATACTACGCCATTTAATAAAGTGCCTGTAAAATTTCCTACGCCGGGATGCACCACCATATTCGGTTGTTTATTGATCACAATAATATCATCATCTTCAAAAACAATGTTTAATGGAATAGGCTCTGCTTTAACATCCGTTTTATCAGGATCAATCAAACTCATCAATAATAATTCATCACCCGGCTTCACCCTGTAATTACTTTTAACCACTTTGCCATTTACCGTTAAAAAGCCAGCATCAATTCCGTTTTGAATTTTATTGCGTGTAGCTCTTTCCAAACGTATCTGCAGCCATTTATCAATGCGCATGGGTTCCTGACCTTTATCAATCACAAAAGATCTTCGTTCGTATAATTCCTCACTTTGTTCGGGTTGAATATCGTCTAACGCTTCATTCATGATGCAAATGTAGGAGATAGAATTATTAAACTTATTTTTGTTGTATGAAGCAGGAAATTTATTTCAAAGATCTCGGATTGCGTTCTTATAAAGAAGTGTGGGATTTACAGGAGGTTTTATTGAAACAAAATGTAGAAAGAAAAGCAAATGAAGCTGATCGTATAACAACTGTTAATCATTTATTATTTGTAGAACATCCGCCGGTATATACTTTGGGTAAAAGTGGAAAAGAAGAACATGTGTTGATCAATGAAGAAACGTTGAAGCAAAAGGGAATTGAATATTTTCATATCAATCGTGGTGGTGATATTACTTTTCATGGTCCGCAACAATTGGTCGGCTATCCGATTTTGGATTTGGATAAATTTAAAACAGACCTTGGTTGGTATTTAAGAAGTCTGGAACAAGTGATGATTGATACAATGGCCGAATATGGTGTAAGGGGCGATAGAAGCAAAGGTGAAACAGGTGTTTGGATAGATGTTGGTGTGAAAGGAAAAGAAAGAAAAATTTGTGCAATGGGAATTAAATGCAGCAGATGGATAACGATGCATGGCTTTGCATTTAATGTAAACACTGATCTTTCTTATTTTGATTTTATTATTCCCTGCGGTATCCAGAATAAACAAGTGACTTCATTGCAAAAAGAATTAGGTCGTGCAGTTGATATGAATGAGTTTAAAGAAAAAGTAAAACGAAATTTCGAAAAAGTATTTGAAGCAGTGATTGTTTAAAATTCTTTATTGATAAATACTTTATTCCTCTCTTTTAATTTATCATCTTCAAACAATTCAAAATTAAACCAGCCGGCATGAATGAAATTGGCTTTGTCTAAAACAAGTTCATCTTCTTTTACATGCTTAATTTCAAAAACAATCGCATTGGTTGTATCAGTAAAAATAATTTTGTAATGATGTTGTTTGGATAAAGGCAATTGAATATTCACATAACCTTTATCGTTGGTAAAAACGAACAATGAGGGTTTCCAAATGGGTTTTACATAAAAGGGTTTGATCAATACTTCCGAAGTATTCAAAAAGAACAAAGTGTCTTTGGTATTATTCACAACAGAATCTCTGAATTTTTTATATTCACTCATTTCAAAGCGAATTAAAAAAGAGTCTTTTGTGGCTTTATAAACTGCAATAAATTTTTTCTCAATCGGTTTAGACGCAGGTGGCGCAACACTATTTTTAAAATTCAATTTATCAGATGGAATGAGATCGGTAGTTATTTTTTTCTTATTGGGTAACAGCTCAATAATTTCAACTGAATCTTCTTTTTCTTTTACAATAGTTTCTGTTTTACTATCAACATAGGTTTCCCTCTGGCTTATTTCTACGGTATTTTTTGGTGTAATTGTTTTCTCTGTAATAGTTTCTTCCACACCCGGCAATTTCGATTTCGTAAAGAAGAAATTATTATCACTTAATACATAAAAAATACGGTAATAGGTTTTTATTTTCGGTATTACACCATTATCAATATAGCCGTTTAAGGGAAGTTGAGGTGATTGTGCAGTAAAAATTGTTTTGAAAAATTTCAAACTGTCATAAGAACGTTGCACCATCAATTGAATACAATTATTGTTGTGAGGGTTATGCCAACTGATCTGGACTTTCCCTTTGCCCATATCTCTCACAGAAAAATCAGGTAATGTTTTTTGCGCTGAAATTTGAAATGAAATGATCAGATAAAAAAATAATATGCCGACCTGTTTTCCGATTCTTTTCATGAAAGCAAATATAATATGCGATTCAATTATTAAAATGGTAAAGTATTTGCAGGTAAAGAATTGTTGCCTTGCAATCCACCGCTATGAATAACCATGACCTTGCTGTTGGCCGGAAAAAAATCTTTTTCAGCTAAATCAAATGCCGCATACATTAATTTGGAAGTGTACACAATATCGGTTGGTAATTGATGATCATTCCAAATGGCTATCATAAAATCAATCAATTGTTTTGGATGTTTTGCATATCCGCCAAAATGATATTCATTGAATAATAAGAATTTCTTCTGTTGTTCATCTTTACTCAATAATTCTTTTATTTCAAATAAATGATCATATCCTTTCAAAACACTAATGCCAATAATGGTTTGATGAGGCTTAGCTGCTTTAATTAATCCGCCTATCATAGTTCCTGTGCCGCATGCACAAATGATATGCGTATAAGTTTCATCAATCCATTCAAATATTTCAGCTGCGCCTTTTGCACCATTCATTCCATAACCACCTTCATCGATCCGGTAATAATTTTTATCAATCATTTTTTCTTTAATGATTGAGGTATGATTGAATGTTTGTCGAGAAACAAATTCTAATTGCATGCCATACGCTTCAGCTTGTAGTAAAGTAGCAGAAATGTTTTCATTTCTTTCCCCTCGAATGAATCCTATACTTTTTAATCCATTTAATTTACATGCATAAGCAGTTGCAATAATATGATTAGAATATGCTCCTCCAAAAGTGGCGATAGTATCAATTTTTTTTTCAATAGCATCTGCTATATAATATTTTAATTTAAACCACTTATTGCCGCTGATAATTGGGTGAATTTTATCTAATCTCAATATAGCAAACTGAATATTTTTATCAATTAATGATTTATTAAGGATGTTTTGAATAAAAACATTATTATATTGTATTTTAGTCATAAGTCAGGAATGCCAAAAATATTTGTTGTTAAAGGGATTACCTGTACTTTCGCAAAGTTTTTTTAAACAAAGAATATGCAACCTACATTAGTCATTTTAGCTGCCGGTATGGCAAGCCGCTATGGAAGCATGAAACAAGTTGCTGGTTTTGGTCCTCATGGAGAGACAATCATGGATTATTCCATTTACGATGCTATCAGAGCGGGGTTTGGTAAGATTGTTTTTGTAATCAGAGAAGAATTTGCAGATAATTTCAAAAATATTTTTGAGAATAAATTGAAAGGCAAGATTGCAGTGGATTATGCTTTTCAGGATATTCGTTCTTTTGTTGGTGATTATGAAATTCATCCAGATAGAAAAAAGCCCTGGGGAACAGCACATGCAGTTTTATGTTGTAAAGGAAAAGTGAATGAGCCATTTGCAGTTATTAATGCGGATGATTTTTACGGATTGGATGCGTTTAAAAAAGCAAAAGATTTTTTAATCAATCAATGTAATGATAAAACGTATTGCATTGTTGGATATGAATTGAAGAAGACCTTAAGTGAAAATGGAAGCGTGAGCAGGGGAGTTACCAATGTGGATACAAATAACAATCTCATAGAAATTAATGAGCGCACTAAAATTTATCAATTAGAAGATGGTAAGATTGTGTACGAAGATGAATCTTCTTTGCATGAATTAAGTTCAGAAAGTTTGGTAAGCATGAATTATATATGCTTTGCACCCAATGTTATTGATTTATGTGAAAAATTATTCAATGAATTCTTGAAAAGAAACAGTAAAGACCCTAAATCGGAATTCTTTATACCTTTTGTTACTAATTATTTCATTCAAGCAGGATTGGGTAATGTAAAAGTAGTCCCTACTTCCGCTCAATGGTTTGGTGTTACTTATAAAGAGGATGCACCAAGCGTGAAATCGAGTATCGATGCTTTGATTAATGCTGGTGAGTACCCTGCTAAACTTTGGTAATTAGTTTAAAAATCTTTTTAAATAATAAAGGTTCATCAATTAAGATGAACCTTCGCGTTTTTTATAGGTATCAAGTAATTTATTTTTTATTGTACGCTTGTACTAAGAATATGCAATCTTCAATCTTTTTGATTTGATCTTTTCTGTCCAATCCTTTTATAGAGGAAGAGGAGCTTAATTTTATCTTTTGCAAAGCAGATGCGGTATCAGATTTTTTCAAATCATCTATTACATTATAAATACTTTTTGTGCCGATAGCAAAGGTTACACCTTCGGCTTGTTTTTCACGTGTACTTAAAACGCCAATCACTTCGCCATTCTTATTAAATACCGGCCCACCGCTGTTTCCGGGGTTTGCACTCATTTGAATCTGGAAAGTAGAAGAATCGCCTTTATAACCTGTTTTAGCACTTAAATCTCCTTTGTTGTACGTAATATCATTTCTTGGATAACCCAAGGTAAACACTTCTTCGCCTAAATCAATTTCTTTATTCTTGGTAATAGAATAAGGAAGGCTTTTTAAAGATTTATAATCTTCGTCATTAATTTTTAAAATAGCAATATCTCTTTCTTTATCACGATAAATAATATCTGCAGTAAATTCTTCACCTTTATTATTATACACATTCACTAGAGAAGAACCATTTAAAACGTGTTCATTGGTAACAATATATCCTTTGGCATCAATTAAAAAACCGGAACCGCTTCCATTAAATCTGGCATCTTTTGGAAGCTTAGATTCAACATCTTTTAATTGATTGTTTTGAGAACGTTGGGTGTTCTTCACATTTTCAATCTCACCTTTTAATTCTTGTAATCGGGAATTATTTACGGGTGAATAGTAAGTAAACAAACCACTGATCACTAAAGCAATGGCACCACCAACCACAGCAGCAATAGCAGTTACTTTTCTGTACTTATTCCACATGCGAACCACTTTTCCTTTGGCAGAAAGTTCTCCGCCTTCATTCAAATCTCCTTGTGCCAATAATTTGGCATGGATATCTAATAAATTATTTTTAATAGAAATGCGAGAAGAATAATTATCCATCTGATGAATGAACATGCTATGTTCAACCACCATTTGATCTATTTCGGGAGTGTTCTTGCGAAGCTCTTCGAAATAAGCTTTCTCGGCAGGTAACATAGCACCTTCCAAATAACGTTCTATTGCCTGAAGTAGTAAATTATCTTCCATGATCTTTTATTCTCCGATATTATATTGAGCAAAGAACAATTTCTTTAAACGTATCAAACATTTATATTTTTGATTCTTTGCATTGTCTGCATTGGTGTATCCAAAATCTTTTGCCAGCGTTTGCATATCCAGTTTCTTCACATAATATCCTTCCAATAAACTTTTACAAGGTTCTCCTAAACTATTCAATGCCCTGTCCATTATTGCAAATTCGGCATTTCTCTTTTCGTGTACTTCAAGGTCTTCTTCAACCTGAACAGTCTCTTCAAAGCCGTCAACTTGATTAGAATATCTTCCCAATTGTTGAAGGCGTTTGAGCCACAAGCGCCTGCAGATGGAATATACATAGGTATTTATTTTAGAGGTTAATACAAACGATTCGCTTTTTGCTTTTTCATACAGCGCAATCATTGCTTCCTGAAAAATATCCCTGGCATCATCATAGGAACCATTATTATTCAAAATGAAAGCCTGAACCATCGTAAAGTTCTCCTTATAAATGGTCTCGATGGCCTTCGAGTCGTTATTAGCCAATCCTTTCAATAATGCTTGTTCATTAAACTCGGCTTTCACTATCTGCTGTTTAATACTTGATGAGGTGTAAAAGTAACCCAAGATACCCTTAAAAATATTTTTTTAAAAAAGTTTAGTTGGCAGGGTTACCTTTTATTACCATGTGGTATTAACATAAAATTCATTCACAAAAAAAAGCTCACACAATGAAAAAAGTATTCGCAATTATCGCTATCGCAGCTTTCGCAGCTTGTAACAGCGCATCAAACACAACTCCAGCTGCTGACACAACTAAGAAAGACACAGCTAAAATGGCTACTGACACAACTAAGAAAGACACAGCTAAAATGGCTGTTGACACAACTAAAAAAATGTAATTTGAATTTGTGCTGATTGAATTGTTTTCCGCTTGCAAACAAGTGCGCTAAGAATTTTTCATATGGCAAGCAATCGTTAGAGGCCGTTCCGTTTCCACGGAAGGGCTTTTTTCTTTGTATGATTTCAGGGCTTTTACTACCTGCCTCTTTCTGGTCTGCTTCGGGACTCCTTCGGATCAAGTCCATTAATTAATGGACTTGATCCGAACAAGGTACGAATAAGATAATAAGAAAATACCTGTATATGGGTATAAAAAAATTGGTCTGAATTAAATCTATCCTTATCTTCGATTCATCATGAAACAAATTTTTGCAAATACATTTTATTTTTTCTTTTACTACTACTTTACAAAAAGTAGCCGGGTTGTATTTGTAAAATCTTAAAAGATCATTCACAATAAACATACAGTCCCGGCCAAAAAGCCGGGACTTTTTATTTTATGGCAATAAAAGTTTCGATACAGGGATATGAAGGCAGCTTCCATCAAATGGCAGCAAGGCAATATTTTGGAAAAGAAGTAGCAGTGATTCCATGTGCTACTTTCAGAGAAGTGATCAAAATTGCTTCTAACAAAAAGGAAAGTGATGGTGGCGTGATGGCCATTGAAAATTCTATTGCCGGAAGTATTTTGCCCAATTATACTTTATTACAAAAAAGTAATTTAAAAATTGTTGGTGAAGTATATCTGCCCATCAAACAACATTTATTGGTAAACCCGGGTGTTAAATTGGAAGATATTAAAGAAGTGCATTCGCATCCAATGGCCATTCAGCAATGCATGGATTATCTGGATAAATTTCATTGGAAATTAGTTGATACCGATGATACTGCTTTAAGTGCCAAACATATTCATCAACATAAAAGCAAACATATTGCGGGTATTGCAGGAAAGTTGGCTGCAGAATTATTCAATTTGCAAATTTTAGTTCCCAATATTCATACACAAAAAAATAATTACACCAGATTTTTAATGTTGCAAAGAACAGATGAAGTAACGATTGCAGCAAATGCGAATAAGGCATCCTTGAATTTTGAAACAGATCATTCTAAAGGAAGTTTGGCAAAAGTGCTGACTAAAATTGCAGAAGGCGGTATTAATTTAAGTAAGCTGCAAAGCATGCCTATTGCCGGAACAAATTTTACTTACAGCTTTCATGCTGATATGGAATTTGATCATGCAGATCAATTTAATGAAGTGATTAAAAAAATGAAATCATTAACAGCACAAATAAAAATTTTCGGTGTGTATAAAAACGGAAAAGATCAGTAATATGCAAACATCAAAAAGATTAGAAGGTATTGGCGAATATTATTTTTCTCAAAAACTGAGAGAAATAGATGAATTAAATAAGCAAGGCAAAAATATTATCAATTTGGGTATTGGTAGTCCTGATCTGCCGCCACATCCGGATGTGATTAAAGTTTTGCAGGAAGAAAGTGCTAAACCCAATGTGCATGCCTATCAATCCTATAAAGGGTCTCCTGTGTTACGAAATGCCATGCGTGATTGGTATAAAAGATGGTATGGTGTTGCATTGAATGCTGATACAGATATATTGCCATTGATGGGTAGTAAAGAAGGTATCATGCATATTTGCATGACTTATTTGAATGATGGTGATATTGCTTTGATCCCCAATCCCGGTTATCCAACCTATCGTGCAGCAGTAAAATTAGCCGGTGGAACTTGCATCAGTTACGAATTAAAAGAAGCATTGAATTATCATCCTGATTTTAATGAATTGGAAAACTTGATTGAATCAAACAGATCAAAAGGACATACCATTAAATTATTATTTGCGAATTACCCGCATATGCCAACGGGTCAATTGCCGGAAAAAGATTTCTTTGAACAGTTAGTAGTATTTGCAAAAAAGCATGATATTTTAATTGTACATGATAATCCATATAGTTTTATTTTAAATGAAACGCCTTCAAGTTTATTATCAGTTGATGGAGCAATAGATGTTGTGTTGGAATTGAATTCATTAAGCAAATCATCTAATATGGCAGGTTGGCGTGTAGGTATGCTGATTGCATCCAAACAACATATAGATGAAGTATTGCGCTTTAAAAGTAATATGGATAGTGGTATGTTTCTTCCTTTGCAACTTGCTGCAGCAAAGGCTTTGAGTTTGGATAAAGATTGGTACAATAGCATTAATAAAATTTACCGGGAACGCAGGACAAAAGTTTTTGAATTATTAGATCTGTTGAAATGTACTTATGCAAAAGATCAGGTGGGTATGTTTGTTTGGGCTAAAATTCCTGCGAATTATAAAAATGGATATGAATTGAGTGATGAAGTATTATATCATTCTGATGTATTCATAACTCCGGGTGGTATTTTTGGAACAGCCGGGGATAATTATATACGTGTTAGTTTATGTGGAAGTATTGAAAGATTTGAAGAAGCGATTACAAGAATTAACTCCTAACCCCTGAAGGGGAATTAGAAAACTCTAAAAATATTGATGATGACAACTGAAAATAATGAAAATATTTTGCAAGCTCCTTTTAGGGTGGGGGGTATTACTATTACAATAGTAGGTGTTGGTTTAATTGGTGGTTCATTTGCCTTGGTATCTAAACAAAAAAGTATTGCAAAACATGTGATTGGTGTTTGCAATAGAGAAGAGACCAAACAAAAAGTATTGGCATTGGGCTTGGTAGATGAAGTGTTGCCTTTGGAAGAAGCCATTAAAAAAAGTGATTTGATCTATGTAGCCATTCCGGTTGATGCAACCGTTCCGGTGATGCAGAAAATAATGCACTTGGTGAATAACCAACAAATTGTTGTAGATGCGGGTTCCACAAAATTTGTATTGTGTGATGCGTTGAAAAATCATCCGATGCGCAAACGTTTTGTCGCCACACATCCCATGTGGGGAACTGAATACAGTGGTCCTGAAGCAGCCGTTGCCACTGCATTTGCGGGTAGGGCATGTGTGATCTGCGAAAAAGACAAAAGTGATGGAGCTGCAGTAAAGATGGTTGAAAATATTTATACAAACTTAGGCATGCACCTGGTGTATATGGAAGCAGTAGCACATGATACACATGCAGCGTATGTAAGTCATATTTCGCATATCACTTCTTTTGCATTAGCGAATACGGTATTGGAAAAAGAAAAAGAAGAAGATGCTATTTTTGAGTTAGCCGGTGGTGGTTTTGAAAGCACGGTGCGTTTGGCAAAAAGTAATCCTGCTATGTGGGCACCGATATTTATGCAGAACAGAGAAAATGTATTGGATGTGTTGAATGAACATATTTCTCAATTAAGAAAATTTAAAAGTGCATTGGAAAAAGAGAATATTGATTATTTGAATGAGTTAATGGAGAATGCGAATAAGATTAAGCGAATTATCAAGTAGATAAATAACATGCAAAACGCTGAAGTGTGCGACGCAACAGGTGTTGATTAGCGTACAAAAGCCGATAAAACAAAAACAAATAAAATGCAGTCGGGGAGCGGATTTGAGTTACCTTTGCGGCAAAATTTTAAAAGAAATGACAACATTTAGTGAGTTAGGTTTAAACGAGAAATTAGTAAAAGCAACGGATGCATTGGGTTTTGTGAACCCCACTGCCATTCAGGAGAAAGCTATTCCGGTATTATTAAGCGGTACCAAAGACTTGATCGGTTTGGCGCAAACCGGCACAGGTAAAACAGCCGCATTCGGGTTACCATTATTACAATTAATTGATGTAACACAAAGATATCCGCAGGCATTGGTGGTTTGTCCTACACGTGAATTGTGTATGCAGATCGTTACCGAAATAGAATTGTTCAAAAAATTCATTCCGGGAATGAATGTAATTGCAGTATATGGAGGCACCAGCATCAGTATGCAAATTCGCGATTTGAAAAGAGGTATTCAAATTGTAGTAGCCACACCGGGAAGATTGATTGATTTGATTGAAAGAAAAGCAATCAACTTAGAACAAATAAAATATGTTGTATTGGATGAAGCAGATGAAATGCTGAACATGGGTTTTAAAGATGATATTGAATTCATTTTACAAAACACACCGCAACGTGAAGCTACTTGGTTATTCAGTGCAACCATGCCGGCAGAAATTAAACGTGTGAGTAAACGTTACATGAAAGATCCTTTTGAAGTAACGGTGGGTAAAATGAATACGGCCAATAAAAATACGGATCATCAGTTTTATCTGGTCAATGCACATCATCGTTATGAAGCATTAAAAAGATTGATTGATTTTAATCCGGGTATTTACGGTATTATTTTTACCAGAACAAAATTGGATGCGCAAAATATTGCAGAGAAATTAACACGTGATGGTTATGATATTGATGCATTGCATGGCGATCTTACACAACAACAACGAGATAAAGTAATGGGTGAGTTTCGTGAAAAGACATTACAATTATTGGTTGCAACCGACGTTGCCGCACGTGGTATTGATGTAAAAGAAATTACACACGTTATTAATTTTGAATTACCTGATGATGTGGAAGTATATACCCATCGCAGTGGCAGAACAGGGCGTGCAGGCCACACCGGTATTTGCATGAGCATTGTGCATAATAAAGATCTGTATAAAATTCGGCAGATAGAAAAAATGGTGCAAGTGCCTTTCCATAAATTGGAAATACCAAGTGGTAAAGATGTTTGTCGTAAGCAGTTTTATGGATTCATGGATAAATTATTGGAGACAGATATTTCGCATGGTGATTACAGTACTTATCTTCCTATGTTGCAAGAAAAATTTGCTGATGTAACGAAAGAAGAAGTATTGACAAAGGTTGCAGCAATGGAATTTGATCGCTTCTTAAAATATTATGAGAATGCAGAAGATTTAAATGTAAGAGATCAACGCAGAGAAAGAAGAGATCCAAGAGATACAGCTCGTGATATGCCGGATCAGGAAAGAAGAAGAGACAGAGATAATCGCCCGGTAAAATACAGCGATGGTGATACAGTAAGATTATTTGTAAATCTTGGAACCAAAGATGGTTTTTATAAAGCCAGTTTTTTACAATTCATTTTAGATATGAGTGATCTGAAGAAAGAAGTATTGGGCAGAATTGACATGAAAGAAATGAATAGCTGGATAGAGATCGATAAGAAAGTATCTAATCAAATGATTAAAGCCATTGATGGCAAAAATTATCGTGGCAGAAGAATCAGAATGAATGATGCAAATAGCAGATAGTTGTAAGTGATAAGTTGTAGGTTATAAGTAATACCCCGCAACAAATCATCAAACTTAATACTTAAAACTTATAACATTAAACACACATGGAACAGGCAATCGAACAAAAAAAATCAATTCATGATGTTTTAGCAAAACGTCCTTTAATTATTTCAGGGCCATGCAGTGCCGAAACAGAAGAACAAGTTATTGAAACTGCGAAACGTTTGGCAGCAACCGATAAAGTTGATGTGATGCGTGCAGGTATTTGGAAACCGAGAACTCGTCCGGGAAGTTTTGAAGGCATTGGTGCTAAAGGGTTGCCTTGGTTGTTGAATGCAAAAAAAATAACCGGTATTCCCTGGGCTGTTGAAGTGGCAACCAGTAAACAAGTAGAAGATGCTTTAACTTTTGGTGTTGATGTATTGTGGATCGGTGCCCGTACCACTGTTAATCCTTTCAGTGTGCAGGATGTAGCCGATGCATTACGTGGAGTGGATATTCCTGTGTTGATAAAAAATCCAATCAATCCTGATTTGGAATTATGGTTGGGTGCTGTTGAGCGTGTTGCAAAAGCAGGTATAAAAAATATTGGATTGATTCATCGCGGATTTAGTTCATATGGTAATACAGAATATCGTAATGCACCGATGTGGCATTTAGCAATTGAAATGAAAAGAAGATATCCTGAAATGATGATGATCAATGATCCATCACATATTTGTGGTAACAGACATATGTTACAAGATGTTGCTCAAAAAGCAATTGATTTAGATTTTGATGGTTTGATCATTGAAAGTCATATTGATCCGGATAACGCATGGAGTGATGCCAAACAACAAATTACGCCTGAACGTTTGAATGAAATGTTGAGCAGTATTGTTTGGAGAAAAGAAGATGTAGAAAGTGAAGAGTTTCATGCAGTGATGGAAAAAATGCGTCAACAAATTAATCAGTTGGATGATGAATTAATGCAGATACTCGGACAAAGAATGAAAGTGGCTGATAAAATTGGTCAGTATAAAAAAGATAATAATATTACCATTTTGCAAACCAATCGCTGGAATGCTATATTAGAAAGAGCTTTTGCAAAAGGAGAAAAGTTAGGATTGAGTAAAGAGTTTATCACCAAATATTTTGATGCGATACATATGGAAAGTATCAGCCATCAGAATAAGATCATGAACAGTTAATAAATGGCAATGCGCAAATTTGAAAATGTGCAAATGCAACCTATTTCTTTCAATAAATAATATTGCCCTTTAGGGGATGGGGGTATGAATAAACAAACTTTCAAATATAATCACGCTTCAACAGATGTTTATTTTGCCGGTGGCTTTAGTCATTTGAAAGAAATTGTTGATGTGAAAAATATGATCGTCATTACAGATGAAAATATTTTTGCTGCACATCAAAAAAGATTCAAATCATATAAAACCATTGTTTTAAAACCCGGAGAAGAATATAAAATTCAGGCAACTGTTGATTCAATCATTGAACAGCTGATTGCATTGGAAGCAGATAGAAAAACTTTTTTAGTGGGTGTTGGTGGTGGTGTGATTACAGATATTACCGGCTATGTTGCAAGTATTTATATGCGTGGAATAAAATTTGGTTTTATTCCAACCACTTTATTGGCATTGGTGGATGCAAGTATTGGTGGCAAGAATGGCATTGATGTTGGTGTATATAAAAATATGGTGGGTGTAACCAAACAACCCGATTTTATTTTGCATGACCTCATCTTTTTAAATACATTGGCTGAAAATCAATGGCAGCAAGGATTTGCAGAGATTATTAAGCATGCTTGTATTAAAGATGCTTCCATGTTTAAAGAACTGCAACAACATGATCTGAATTATTATCTCAAGAAGAAAAAAGAAATTTGTTTACTGATTCAACGTAATGCTAAACTGAAAATAAAAGTGGTGCAAAACGATGAGTTTGAAAAAGGCGAACGAAAATTGTTGAACTTTGGTCATACTTTAGGACATGCATTGGAAAATCAATATGAATTATCCCATGGAGAAGCCGTAGCTATTGGTATGACGTATGCCTCCAACATTTCAAAACAATTAGTAGGGTTTAAACAAACAGATATTGTTGTTAAGACATTACAACAATATGGATTACCAACCTATGCATCATTCAATAAGCAGAAAGTTTTTGATGTATTGAAGATGGATAAGAAGCGGGAGAGAAAAGACATCAATTTTATTTTATTAGAAAAGATCGGTAAGGGAATCATACAATCAATTCCGTTAAATCAGTTAGAAGAAATTATTAAAGCACTGTGAAAGTAGTTATTCATCCATCCACTTTATCAGGAAATATTTTTGCTGCTGCATCAAAGAGTTCAATGCAACGTGCTTGTGCAGCGGCTTTGGTAAGAAAAGGAATTTCCATCATTCATAATCCAGGTATAAGTAATGATGATAAAGCTGCATTGAGTATCATTAAAAATTTAGGAGCCAACATTCAAGAATTGGAAGATAGAATTATTGTTGATAGTACAGATTTTAATAACTCCCCTTCAGGGGCTGGAGGTATCAATTGCGGTGAAAGTGGTTTAAGTATCAGAATGTTTACACCTATTGTTGCATTAAGTAAAAATAAAATTACCATTAATGGAAGTGGAAGCCTAACGACAAGACCAATGGATTTTTTTGATGAGATACTTCCTCAATTAAAAGTTAGTATTGCATCTAATAAAGGCAAGCTTCCATTGGAAGTACAAGGTCCTTTACAACCAAGTAATATTACCATTGATGGTTCACTGAGTTCTCAATTTTTAACAGGATTGTTATTAGCCTATTCGGCCTCAAATGCAAGTGGTGTAAGTATTTCAGTGAACAATTTAAAAAGTAAACCTTATGTTGATTTGACTTTGAAAGTAATGCATGATTTTGGTTTGAATGTTCCGGTGAATAATAATTATCAATCATTCACTTTTAATAAATCTGACATCAAACATCAGACATCAGCGATACATTACACAGTAGAAGGAGATTGGAGCGGTGCAGCATTTTTATTGGTAGCTGGTACTATTGCAGGAAATATTGTGGTGAAAGGATTAGATATTCGTTCAACACAAGCAGATAAAAAAATTATTGAAGCATTAGAAAATTGTGGTGCAACTATTTTTATTGATGAAACCGGAATAAAAATATCCGGCTCTGATTTAAAGTCTTTTGAATTTGATGCCACTGATTGCCCGGATTTATTTCCGCCATTGGTTGCATTGGCTTCCTATTGTAAAGGCACAACAATGATTAAAGGGGTTAGTCGTTTAGCACATAAAGAAAGTGATCGTGCCATTACTTTGCAAACCGAATTTGCTAAGATGGGAGTAGAAATTATTTTAGAAGGTGATATCATGAAAATAAATGGTGGCAACGATTTGAGCGGAACGATTGTTCATTCGCATCACGATCATCGTATTGCAATGGCATGTGCGGTTGCTGCTTTAAAAGCGAATGGAGAAACTATCATTGAAGAAGCGGATGCTGTGAATAAATCTTATCCAAACTTTTATGAACACATCAAAAGTTTAGGAGCATCAGTAAATCAATTGTAATTCGTAAATTGTAAAACCTAAATCATTAGAATGAATTCATTCGGTCGCATATTTCGTGTAAATATATTTGGTGAATCGCATGGCGAATGTGTTGGTATCACTATTGATGGTATCCCTGCTGGATTATCATTGAGTGCAGATGATTTTTTAGTTGATATGGAAAGAAGAAAAGGCGGCACTCAAAAAGGAACCACACCCAGACAAGAAGCGGATATTCCTATTTTTAAAAGCGGTATTTTTAATGATAAGACAACAGGATTTCCTGTTACGATTTTATTTGAGAACAATAATACACGTAGTGAAGATTATCAAAAGCAAAGAAGTATTCCAAGACCCGGACATGCAGATTGGGTAGCCCATCAAAAATTTGGAGGTAATGAAGATTATAGAGGTGGCGGGCATTTCAGCGCAAGATTAACAACAGGATTAGTAGCTGCAGGGGTGATTGCAAAAAAAATAATGCCTCAAATAAAAATTAACGCAAACATTATTGAAGTAGGGGGAGAGGCAGATATTGAAATTGGATTGCAAAAAGCCATTGATGCAAAAGATTCTGTTGGAGGTATCATTGAATGTAAAATAACCGGCATGCCTGTTGGATTAGGTGAGCCTTATTTTGATTCATTAGAGTCTGTTTTGTCGCACATGATGTTTACTATTCCGGCTGTTAAGGGAATTGAATTTGGTGCAGGATTTCAAGCTGCAAAAATGTTTGGAAGCGAACATAATGATGCCATAGAAAATATGGATGGTAAAACAACAACCAATCATGCCGGTGGAATTGTTGGTGGCATCAGTAATGGTAATGAATTGATCTTTCGAATTGCTATTAAACCAACATCATCTACTCCAAAAGAACAAAGGAGTTTTAATTGGGATACAGCACAAATAGAAAAATTTTCTGTAAAAGGAAGACATGATCTCTGTGTTGCATTAAGAGCACCTGTTATTGTAGAAGCTGCTACAGCATTAGTGTTGGCAGATATGATGATGATGGAACAAAGAATACCGAGGGTAATAAAAAATTAAAAATGTCGTCTATCATTTATCACGTTACAACAAAGCAAGAATGGGAAATTGCTTTACAAAATGGATTTTATGAAGCACCCTCCCTACAGTTAGAAGGATTTATTCATTGCAGTAAAGCCGAACAAGTGCAAGGAGTTTTGGAAAGATACTTTACAGGAAAAACAGATTTGGTAAAATTGGTTATAGATATTTCGAAATTGAAAAATAAATTGCAATTTGATTTTTCACCATCCGTTAATGAAGAATTTCCACATGTGTATGGAACCATTAATATTGATGCGGTAATTGAAATTCAAAATATATAATCATGCACAATTATATTATTAACGCGTCTATTCAAATTGTTCCTGTTGTTTTAGATAAGCATCCTTACGAATGGGTTGATGAAGCCATTGCTGTTATTCAGCAATCCGGAATAAAATATGAAGTTGGTCCGTTTGCAACTGTTGTTGAAGGAAAATATGATGAGGTGATGAAAGTGATTGATGCAGTGAATGAATATTTATATACTAAGCAGTGTAATGAATGGATTGCCAATGTTCAGATTCAAATAAGAAGTAAAGGAAATATTACAGGAGAAGAGAAAACAGACAAATTTAAATAAATCACAAGTGTTTAATTTTTTCAACAATGCCTGTTGTTGAAAAACCTTCTACAATTTTATTAATGACGACTCTTCCGCCATTAGACATTACTTCTTCAGCACCCACAATTTGTTCAATGGTATAATCGCCACCTTTCACCAAAACATCGGGCAATAAAGCTGTAATCAATTCCAACGGAGTATCTTCTTCAAAAATTATAACGGCATCTACAATTTCTAAACTGGCCAATAATAAACTTCTGCTCTGTTCATTATTAATAGGTCGTTCATTACCTTTTAATCTTTTAGTGCTGGCATCACTGTTCACACCCACAATTAAATAGTCGGCTTCTTTTGCTGCTTGCGATAAAGAATAAATATGTCCTTCATGCAAAATGTCAAAACAACCATTGGTAAAAGCAACTTTTTTAGATAATAAATTCCAGCCTGCCATTTTTGCTTTTAAAGCAGGTAGTGAATATATTTTTTCTTTGATGGCATCAATTTGTTTCATGATTAATTTTCTTTTTATTGAACAATGGTAATAATCCCATGCTGATAAATCCAATAATAACTACAATTAAAAATTGTGCAAACCATTGTAATGTTCCATTGGCATAACCCAGCTCAAACGGAACATCATTTCTTTCTAAAACCTTTGCTAAAAAATAAGCGTAGGCACCAATGCCTCCCGGTGTAACAATCATACCAATACTGGCAAAAGCCAATGCTGATATAGCTTGTGCTAAACCCAAATGGTCTGTACCTTGTGTAGCAAATAACCCTACCCAAGTGCCGGCAACATATAAACTCCAAATGCCAACAGTATAAAAAATAAAGATCCATTTTTGTTGCAGATAGCGGATGCTTGTTAAACCTTCTAAAATTCCTCTCAATATTCTTTTAATGGCAATCACTAATCTTAAATGTGAGAATTGCTTGAACCAAACTTTGATAATAATGAAAACGACGAATAGTATAATAATAAATGTTATTATTTTTTTTAAGGAAAGATGACCGCTCTTGTTTTTAAATAATTCTACAAAAATTTGTGAAGCATATTCTGCTACTACGTTGAATTGCACCATCAATGCTAATAAAAAAATAATGCCTAATGACAGTACATCAAAAGCTCTTTCAGCAACAATGGTACCCACTAATTTTTCGGCAGGTATTTTTTCGTAGCGTGCTAAAATGGTGCATTTTAATACTTCACCTAAACGTGGTACAGCAAGGTTTGCCAGATATCCGATCATCACAGCAAAAAAAGTATTTTTAATAGTGGGTTGATAACCCATTGGCTGCATCAATATCCTCCATCGCAATGAACGTAGAATATGACTGGTAGTAAGAATAAAGAAAACAGGTAACAATAACCAATAACGTGCGTTCACCAATGATTCACGAAATTCGCCCCATTTGCTGTCGGGTATCTGGTGCAAACTCCACCAAACCAGGAAAACACCCAGGCCAAGAAAGAATATATATTTAATAACCGACGATAAACTTTTTTTCATGCAGCGAAACTTAATGCAATTTATGTAACTATATTAATAGTAACGATTTGATATTGAGAATGCGTATACTTTTTTAAAGAATGTATTAAGTTTATTCGGTAAGTGTTTAGTGATAAATAAGATGTGCCTTGCATTTGCGCTATTTTGCGTAACTTCGCAGCCTTATTAAAAGCCCTTTAAACTGGCTGAACTGATGTCAAAGAAAAGAATTCTATTCATAGCCACCGAAATGTCACCTTACTTAGAGCTGACAGAATTTGCAGAGTTGGTAAACAAATTGGCTATTAAAAGCAATGATACCGGATTAGAAGTTCGTTGTATCATGCCGAGATTTGGAGTGATCAATGAACGTCGCCATCGTTTACACGAAGTGGTGCGTTTATCAGGTATCAATGTTTCTGTTGATAATGATGATTATCCTTTACAAATTAAAGTAGCCTCCTTGCCAAACGCTCGTTTGCAGGTTTATTTTTTAGAGAATGAAGACTTCTTTAAACGCAAACAAATTTTTCATGATGAAAATGAAAAATGGTTTGATGATAATGGTTTAAGAACGATTTTCTTTTGCAAAGGGGCTTTGGAAACTGTGAAGAAATTCGGATGGCCTCCTGATATTATTCATTGCAGCGGTTGGATGACCGGATTAATTCCTGCTTATATTAAAACAGCTTATAAAAGAGAAGCCGTATTCAGTAACAGTAAAGTAGTATTTACTATTGGTGAAAATACTTTTAAAGAAAAGTTTGGTTCCGACTTTGTTAAAAAGGCAATTATCAATGCCAATATAAAAGATAAAGACCTCGAAATTTTCAAAGATGCCAATAACACTGCTTTATTCAGAGGTGGTGCTACTTATGCCGATGCCATTACATTTGGCGCAGAAAAAGTAGATAAAAAATTGGCTGAAGAATTTGCAAAAGTGAGAGGCAAACGTGTCATTCCATTTAAAAGTATTGATACCGATTTAAGCGAATACATGGAATTGTATAACGCTTTATCCTCATAATCTTTTATTTTTCCACAACACCTGTAGATTATATAAATGTGCAACCTATATTTGCACCCATTAAACTATTATTAATATGCCTTATTTATTTACTTCTGAAAGTGTATCTGAAGGACATCCTGATAAAATTGCCGATCAGATATCTGATGCATTAATTGATAACTTCTTAGCATTCGATCCTCAATCAAAAGTGGCTTGCGAAACATTGGTAACAACAGGACAAGTAGTGTTGGCCGGTGAAGTAAAATCTAAAGCATATTTAGATGTGCAGGAAATTGCTCGTGATGTGATCAAAAAAATCGGTTACACCAAGAGTGAATATATGTTTGAAGCAAACAGCTGCGGTATTTTATCTGCAATACATGAACAATCCTCTGATATTAATCAAGGTGTTGATAAAAAGAAAAAGGAAGAACAAGGTGCAGGTGATCAGGGAATGATGTTTGGTTATGCAACCAACGAAACAGATGATTACATGCCATTGGCTTTGGACTTAGCGCATAAAATTTTATTGGAACTCGCTGTATTGCGTAGAGAAAATAAAGCTATTAAATATCTACGTCCTGATGCAAAATCTCAGGTAACATTGGAATATGATGATAACAATGTTCCGGTAAGAATTGATGCCATTGTTGTTTCAACACAGCATGACGATTTTGATACCGAAGCTAAAATGCAAGCGAAGATCAAACAAGATATCATTACAATTTTAATTCCTCGTGTAAAAGCGAAGTATAAAAAATATGCGAAGTTGTTTAATGATAAAATCAAATATCATATCAACCCAACCGGAAAATTTGTAATTGGTGGTCCTCATGGAGATACCGGTTTAACAGGAAGAAAAATTATTGTGGATACTTATGGTGGTAAAGGTGCGCATGGTGGTGGTGCCTTCAGTGGTAAAGATCCTAGTAAAGTAGATAGAAGTGCTGCTTATGCAACTCGTCATATCGCCAAAAACCTTGTTGCAGCAGGTGTTGCAAGCGAAGTGTTGGTTCAGGTTTCTTATGCTATTGGTGTAGCGCAACCTACTTCTATCAATGTGAATACTTATGGAACTGCCAAAGTAAATTTAACTGATGGACAGATCGGTAAAATGGTGGAAAGTATTTTTGATATGCGTCCTTATTTTATTGAGCAACGTTTAAAATTGCGTAATCCGATTTACAGCGAAACCGCAGCATATGGACATATGGGTCGCAAACCTGAAGTTGTGACGAAAGAATTTAAAATGCCAAGTGGTAAAGTAAAAACTGTAAAAGTAGAATTATTTACCTGGGAGAAATTAGATTATGTAGCCAAAGTAAAAAAAGCTTTTGGTTTAAAATAAATTGTTGAATAAATTAATAAAAACCTCTGACCGTTTTCGGCAGAGGTTTTTTGTTTAGTGATTGTGAATGCAGTAAAGCAATCTTGTACCATCATTAATTTTATTTCCAAAATATTGCTTGCCATTTATTGAATGAAAATTCTTGCAATGATGAGTAGTAAACTTGGTGTACAAGTGTGCGACGCAACTAAAGCCCAATATTTATTCAACTGTTGGTAACAAAAAATC
>CAIRTF010000174.1 GCA_903881425.1 uncultured Chitinophagaceae bacterium
CACCAGATCGCATGTTGAATTAAAAAATTAGCTACATAAGTATTGGATTGATTAAGATCGGGCATCTCTTTGGTAAACCAACCATCTGCCATTTGCTTTTTATCTTTTTCGGATGCATATGGATCGAAAAAAACCTGCTCTTTATAATTAGGTGATGTAAATGTGGGCCATTGATGAACCCAATTTTTATCAGGCGCATCTTGTTGGATCCAATGATACAATCCAATGTGATTATACACTGCATCCTGCATTAATTTCATTCCTCTTTTATGAAGTTCATCACTTAATTGCAAATAAGCTTTGGCACCACCTAACCTTGCATCAATGGTATAATGATCTGTAAATGCATACCCATGCTCTGTTCTGTTAGGCATATCGTTTTCCAAAACAGGCGTCATCCAAACCGTTGTGGCGCCTAAGTTTTGAATATAATCTAAATGATTGATCACACCCTGCATATCACCACCATGACGCAAATAAATAGAATCTCTGTTTAAACTTTGATCTTTCATTCCTGCAATATGATCATTGGAAACATCCCCATTGCTGAAACGATCGGGCATTAAGAAATAAATAAAATCAGCTGAATAAACTCCTTGTGCATATTCCGTTCCATTTCCTTTTCGTCTTGCTTTTAATTCCCATTCAATTGAATTGATTTTATTTCCGTTGATCAATTCTATTACAACTTTACCCGGCTTTGCAGAAGAAGCAATGGTAATATCTGCACTCAAATATTTTCCGTTTTCGAATGGATGTGTCGTGGTGATATTAATTCCCGGATAATTAATTCGAATCTTAGATTGATTCAAATCGTTTTCTTTTCCACGAAATAATAATTGAATTTTATTATGTTTCATCCCCACCCACCAATTGGTTGGATACACTTTAGCCACCTGGGCATTTAATGAAAAATGAATACTGACAATAAAAATGAAACTTAGACTGATTATCTTTTTCATGATGATGATTCTGTTTTGTTTTCTTTTACTACCAATGCACAAACCAATCCAGCAATACATAATAAGCAGCCACCGATTTCTACAGCGAGTAACCTGTTATTATGTAATAGATGCTCCATAATTTTTCCGAAGAATAAAGAAGCAATGATCTCGGGCAATACAATAAAAAAATTGAAGATGCCCATGTAAATACCCATTTTGTCTTCAGGAATACAACCTGCCAACATAGAATATGGCATTGATAAAATAGAAGCCCATGCAATGCCCACCATACTCATAGCAACATACAACATCCAATGCTCATGAATAGAATTCACCATAATCAAACCCGCACCACCAATGAGTAAACATACGGTGTGCGTATATTTCTTACCAATCTTTCCAACCCAAAATGGAAGTGAGAAAGAGAATGCAAACGTGACTAAATTTAAAATAGCAGAAGTTGTATTAGCATATTCCAAACCTTTCGTATATACATCGCTGTTTGTTTTTGCATCACCACCGAATATTTGTGCAGCCACACCGGTACTATAATAAAACCACATTAAAAATAATCCTGGCCATGTTAAGAAATTAACCAATGCCAATCGTTTCATTTGATCAGGCATATTAACGATAGAAGAAAAAATTTCTCTTACACCCCCGCCAAAACCTTTATTCGATTCTTTTACTTTTTCTTTCCAATTCAAATCTGCCGGTGGATATTCTTTACTTCTGATTACGGTATATAGAACAGCTGTTAAAAAAACTGCACCTCCAATATAAAAAGATAACATGATGTTATGCGGAATGCCACCATTGGCTTTATCACGAGATACACCAAACCATTCAACTAATTTTGCTGGCAGATATCCTGCGATAAAAGAAGCGAGTCCGATGAACATACTCTGCATGGCAAAACCGTATGATCGTTGCTTCTCATTTAAATTATCTGCAACAAATGCACGAAAAGGTTCCATGCTGATATTGATACAAGAATCCATCACCCATAAAGTTCCTGCTGCCATCCAAACAGCGGATGCATTAGGCATGATGAATAATGCAAGAGAACTTAGTATAGCACCAATTAAAAAATATGGTCTTCTTCTTCCTAAAACAGGATGCCATGTTCTGTCGCTTAAATAACCTATAATGGGTTGAACGATCAAACCCGTCATAGGTGCTGCTAACCATAATCCCGGAATTTGTTCAGGTGATGCACCCAGGTATTCATAGATGGCACTCATGTTACCCATTTGCAAGCTCCATCCGAATTGAATTCCGAAAAAACCAAAACACATATTCCAAATTTGCCAGAAACTCAATTTTGGTTTATCGCCTGTATAAGCACTTGACATAGCAATCGTTTATATTAATATGTAAATTCTACACAAAACAAATGTAAAAGAAAAAAACATCCATAAAGGATGTTTATCAAATAAATTAAATTACAAATCCATCAGGCAATATTGCTCCCTTCTTCACAACTACTATTCCATCTTTCACTGAATACAATAAATGATCTGTATTCTCCAAATGCTTACCACCATTGATTCTTACATCATTACCAATTCTACAATTTTTGTCAATGATGGCATCTTTAATATAACAACGTTCGCCGATACCAATCTTAGGAATGCCTTTACTGATATTCTCTGCCATCACTTCCAAAGTTTCATAATAATCATTACCCATGATATAAGTGCTGACAACCGTAGTACCATGTCCAATTCTTGCACGAATACCAACTACGCAATTTTCTAATCTGCTTGCTAAAATAATAGAACCTTCTGCAATAATGGTTTTTTCTAAAGTTGTTCCGCTGATTTTTGCAGGCGGTAACATTCTTGCACGACTATAAACGATTTTATTATTATCAAATAAATTGAATGGTGGAATTTCTTGCGTTAATGCAAGGTTAGCTTCGTAAAATGAATAAATATTTCCGATATCTGTCCAATAACCATCATATTGATAACTCAACACTTTATATTTCCCAATTGATTGAGGCATAATTTCTTTACCGAAATCTGTTGCATCAGGATATTCATCTTTTAATAAATCGTACAACACATGTTTACTGAAAACATAGATACCCATAGAAGCCAAGTAATCTCTTCCTTGCTTTTTCATATCTGCACCGGTATCACTAACCCAATCAGATAATAATTCTGCTTTTGGTTTTTCTATGAATGATGTGATACAATTATCAGCATCTGCTTTTAAAATGCCGAATTCAGAAGCCTCTCTTGCAGGAACAGGAATCGTTGCAATAGATATATCAGCTTTTTTATCCTTGTGCGTATTGA
>CAIRTF010000175.1 GCA_903881425.1 uncultured Chitinophagaceae bacterium
AAATTACTATTTTCAATTATTAATTAAAGCAAAATGAAAAGCAATATTTCATTAATAGTGATAATTTTTTTTCTAAATTGCTCCTCTATTAAAGCAAGTCAATCTAAAGTTTTTGAGTGCGAGTACTTATTGGAGCTATCAAATATGCTTAAAACTGATGTGAATAATCTTGCGTTGCCTGTTAACGTAAGTGTTAGTTATAAAGTGATTACAAATGGTTTATTTTATTTAGTAATATGCCAATTGACTCATGCTAATATTGGTTTTTCTAGTGTATTGTCTTTTGATAAAGAACAAGCGGATTCAATGTTTTACATAAAGGATAAAGGAGTGATTTATAAAATTTCTGATAAAACATATTCGTTTGCAGAAACTACTATCATAGATAAGTCTATCCTAAAAGATACTGATCAACAGTATCAGAAAATTGATAGTACAAAATTTTATATTGATCCCATTTATCAAAAAATAATTAACCCTTTTCCGCAATTTTCGGGAAACATTTTTGGAATTGTAAAAGTTTCAAGAAAAGAAGGGACTTGCACTATCAAAAGCGTAAAAGAGATTGAATTTGATTTCGAGTCCATACAAAACCAAGTTAAAAATTATGCTTTCTCTAAAGATAAAATACCACTTCCATTTTAAAGCATAATAACCTCAATTTTGAGGTTGTTATGCTTAGGTATAGGGTTCTCAAATATTGTTTTAATTTTAAAACACAAATCCCAAATGCCGTATCAATTCATCGGGCAGTTTAGGTAATTTTTTTCTTTCAATTAAATAGGTGGATAAAGAAGAGAGATCGCGATAAATATAATGTTTACTCAATGCACCTTCCAGATATCCCGCCCCGCTTGTGTTTCCCGTGCCTACCCTCATTCCGATCATTCTGCGCACCATAATAATATGTTTGTGCCGCCAATTACTTAACAAGTGATCTATTTCAATTAATGAATCGAGAATTTGATAAGAAGTTTGAAACACCGGAAAATCGCGATACAGCATAATGAATAAAGCTGAACGCAATGCTTTGGCAGAAAAACTACTTCTGATATTTTGTAATTGATCTTCCGTAAAATTATTTTTTTGATCAAAGAACACATAATCGAAGTCGTGAATTTTACCGGCTTCTCTTTCTGTTAAACCTGTTTGATAAATACGATGATAATTATTCCAGAAAGGATGATTGATGAAAGGAATATTTTCTGAAGAAGAAAAATTACTCCAGAATTTTTCTTCAAAGAAGGGCATACGCTCTAACCAATCTGCAACCAATTGTAGTAAGTTTTTTTCTTCTTCAATATTATTGATCGTGTTATAATCATCTTTTGTAAAACCACCTTCATTGGTTCTTTTATAATAATCTTTTTGATGGCGTTTCTCTAATTGCAGTCCTAATTTGGCTTCTATCAAGCGAAACTGCTTGCTTTGAAAACCGGAAGAAGGCGTTAATAAATTTCGGAACTCTAAAAAATCCAATGGCGTCATGGTATCTAAAATGCTTACTTGTTGATTCAAGAGTTCAATGATCTTGGCTACACGATTTAACCGGTGGCGAACCAGATTCAAATCTTCAGAATTATCGTTGATCTTTTCTTTTGTAAATATTTGCATGGCATAATCCAGTTCAAATAAAATTTGCTTGAACCATAATTCATATGCCTGGTGAATAATGATGAATAACATTTCATCATGTGCAGGTTCGTTACCTGCTGAAAAGCTGACGGGATGCTGACTTTCGAGAATCTTATCTAAATGCAAATAAGTACCGTAGTACATGTTTTGTTTTTCCATATGGCTGAATAAAGTTGAGTAAAGATAAGGATGATGCAGTGAGTGACACAACGAAGATGCCATATAATCAAAAGCTGAAAAATTATTTCATCATCATAAAATGTGTTTATTTTACACAACGATTATCATTCAAAACAATTGCCATGTCATTCAAACAATTTTTTGTCGCATCATTTACTGCGATTATTTTTTTTGCTTCCTGTAATAACGGAACAACAACCATTCAAAATAAAGATTCTGTTATTGTTGCAAAAGGTCATCCTGATTGGATTTTGCAAGGAAACATTTATGAAGTGAATGTTCGTCAGTATACACCCGAAGGAACATTCAAGGCATTTGCCAAACATTTAGACCGATTAAAAAATATGGGCGTACAAACTTTATGGTTTATGCCTATTAATCCCATCAGTAAAAAAGAGAGAAAAGGAAGTTTGGGCAGTTATTATGCAGTGAGTGATTATACAGCCATTAATCCTGAATACGGAACGATGGATGATTGGAAAGCATTGGTAAAAGAAGCGCATGAAAAAGGGTTTAAAGTAATGATTGATTGGGTGCCGAATCATACAGGTGCAGATCATTATTGGTTAACCAAGCATCCTGATTTTTATGTGAAAGACAGCACCGGAAAAGCAATGATGGCGCAGGATTGGGCTGATACCAGACAATTGAATTATAAAAATCCGGAGATGGTGGATACCATGATCAGTCAGTTAAAATTCTGGATTAAAGAATGTGACTTAGATGGCTACAGATTTGATGTAGCGTGGAATGTGCCCGATGCATTTTGGAAAAAATGTTTGAGTGAATTGAGAAAGGAGAAGAATTTATTATTTTTAGCAGAAGCTGATAAACCAAGCATGCATGAAGATGGTTTTGATGCCACATATACCTGGAATGATTTTAACATGATGAAATTAATTGCCAAAGGAAAACGCAAAGCATCTGATTTGGATAGTGCATTTAATAAAACCGATACAACTTTTACTGCTGATGCTTTACGTTTATTTTTTACCAGTAACCATGATGAGAATAGTTGGAATAAAGCTGATTTTGAAACTATGCCAGGTGCTATTCATGCGCCGTTTGCTGTATTGACACAAACAATTAAACGTAGTATACCATTGGTTTATAGCGGACAGGAAGAACCTTTTTTAAGAGCCATTAGTTTTTTTGATAAGGATACCATTACATTTAAAAATTTTGTAAGAGAGAAATTTTATACAACCTTGTTGAGTCTGAGAAAGAATAATCCTGCTTTAGCGTCAGATGCTGTATCTAAAAAAGTTCATGTTGGTAATGAAGATGCGATCTATGCTTATGTGCGTGAAAAAGGAAATAATAAAGTATTGGTAATTTTAAATTTAAGCAATAAAGAACAAGCTGTTCAAATTAATGATAATACATTGAAGGGAAAAGCTACAAACATATTTATGTCGGCTGATGAAATATTATCCGATACAAAATGGAATATGGGACCTTGGGGTTATGCCATCTATGTTTATAAATAAAGTAAAAGCCTGAGTAATCAGGCTTTATTTTTTTAGTGAAACCAGTTAGCTTCGTTGCATGAAGAGAAAGCAATTGATTGATCATATCAAAGAAAAAAAATCTTACTTATGCGTTGGATTGGATACAGATATTACTAAAATTCCCAGACAATTAGAGCCGAATGCTGATGCAATTTTTGAATTCAATAAACAAATTATTGATGCAACAAAAAATCATTGTGTAAGTTATAAGATTAATACTGCTTTTTATGAAGCACAAGGTTTAAAAGGTTGGGAGGCAATGGAAAAAACATTGCATTATATTCCGGAAACCCATTTTACTATTGCCGATGCAAAACGCGGAGATATTGGTAACACATCTGCACAATACGCCAAAACATTTTTTGAAACATTACCTTTTGATGCAGTAACAGTTGCACCGTATATGGGAGAAGATAGCATTCGCCCTTTTTTAGAATATGATAATAAATTCACGATCGTATTGGGATTAACTTCCAATAAAGGCGCCAATGATTTTGAGTTGCAACAAAGCGGCGACAAATTATTGTACGAAAAAGTGTTAGAGAAAGTTTCCACCTGGGGAACGATTGATAATTTAATGTTTGTTGTGGGTGCAACGCAAGCAGAAGAATTTGTAAACATCAGAAAAATTATTCCGCAACATTTTTTATTGGTGCCCGGTGTTGGTGCACAAGGCGGTAGTTTGAAAGATATCAGTGCATATGCAATGAATGATGATATTGGTTTATTGGTGAATGTTAGTCGTGCCATCATTTTTGCAGATGATGCAAAGAAAGCTGCTGATGAATATCATCAGGAAATGGCGGGTTATCTAAAATAAAATGTATGGATAGAAGAAAATTCTTGCAGAACTCTGCGCTAAGCTCTGCTGCTGCAATGTGGATGCCATCTGTATTTGCTGCGAATACAAAAACTTCATCTTTTCGTGTAGGTTTTTTGTCAGACACGCATGTAAAGCCAACAGAGATTGCCGAAGATGGTATGCGAAAAGCATTTCGTCATGTGAATCAATTACAACCCAAAGTTGATTTTATTATGAATGGCGGTGATTCGATCATGGATGCGTTGAATGCATCCAAAGAAAAAGTACAGAAGCAATGGGATGTTTGGAATAAAGTATTGAGTGATGAAAATAAATTACCGATTTATCATTGCATTGGTAATCATGATGCATGGGGTTGGCAAATGAATGATGCAATTGTAAAAGCAGATCCTTTATATGATAAGCAATGGGTATTGCAGCAACATAAAATGAGTAATCGTTTTTATAGTTTTGAACACAAGAACTGGAAATTTATTGTATTGGATAGTGCGCATGAAAACAATGGTGGTTATATTGCCAGAATTGATGATGAACAATATACCTGGTTAGAAAATGAATTGAAATCTGCTGATATAAAAAAACATATTTGCATCATCTCACATATTCCAATCGTTTCTTTTTGTTCGGCCATGTTTAGTGATAAAAATGAACCGAATGGTGATTGGAAGATATCAAGAGCCCTGCTGCACGTGGATTCCAGAAGATTGATTGATCTATTTAAAAACTATTCCAATATTGTTTGTTGTTTAAGCGGACATATTCATTTGCAGGATTCAGTTGAATATTTCGGTATTCAATATTATTGTAACGGTGCGGTGAGTGGTGATTGGTGGGGTGGTCCGTTTAAAGGTTTTGCACCTGCGTATGCGTTGTTTGAATTCTTTGAAGATGGCAATATGAAAAGACAGATGATTAATTATGCTTGATGCTTGTTTCAATAATGGATGCAACTTTTTCAGACCAAATACTCATTTCTTTTGCAGAATAATGTAAACCATCACTTGCTAATAAACTTTTATCTTTTTTTGCTTTTCTTGTTTCTTCTGTAATATTGATGAAATGAGTGTTGTGAGATTTTGCCATCTGTTCAACTACTTCATTGAATCTGTCAATCTCGTTTGAAATGGTTTGTTCTATATTTTTTCCCTGAGCGAAAGTGGTAACGCCCCAATCGGGGATAGAAAGCACCATCACTTGCTTTGTATTATTGTTTGCAAAATGAATAACTTTCTTTAATAAAAATTCAAAATCGGTTTTAAAATCATCTATCGATAATCCTCTGTATTGATTGTTGACACCGATCAATAATGTAACAAAATCGTAGTGTTCATTTAAAGAAGTATGTAAAATATGTTCAGCTAATTCAAAAGTCGTCCAACCGGTTTTTGCTATAATTTCAGGTGCTTGAAAATGAATATTATTTTTTCTCAACTGCTGAACTGTTTGATAGGGAAAACTTTCATGCAATGGAACAGATTCACCAATGGTGTAAGAATCGCCTAAGCATAACAATGTATTAGAGTGTTGCATCAGAAATTATTTTTCAATATTTCATAGAAACGATAAACGTCTTCAAAGCTGCAATATAATGGAGCAGGAGCAACACGAATAACACCGGGTTCGCGATAATCAACAATAATTCCGTTCTCGATCATCTTATCATGAATTTCTTTTCCTTGTGTTTTAAAATATAAGCTCAACTGTGCACCACGTTCTTCGGGATTTATTGGTGTGATTATTTCAAATTGAATATTCTTTAATTGATGCAATAAATATTCTAAATAGGCGGTGAGTTGAATGCTTTTATTTCTTAATTGTTGCATTGTTGCTTTATCAAAATATTCTAATGAAGCTCTTAAGGCAACCATGTTCATTACTTGTGCTGTACTAATGTTCCAACCACCGGCATTGGTTTTGGGAATGAAACCTTTTTCCATTTTAAATCTTGTTGCTTCATCATTGCCCCACCAGCCTGCAAGTCTTGGTGTATCTGCATTGGATGCAAATCTTTCATGTACATATATTGCGCCAACACAACCCGGTCCACCATTTAAATATTTATAATTACACCAGCAAGCAAAATCAACATTCCAATCATGCAATTGCATTAAAACATTGCCTGCGGCATGTGCCAGATCAAATCCGCAATAAGTACAGGCTTCATGTGCAGCTTCGGTTATTGTTTTCAAATCGAAATATTGTCCGGTATAATAATTGATGCCACCCAACATTACAACAGCTAAATTTTTTTTGTGATGATGAATTGCTTCAACAATATCTTCTGTTCTTAATAATTTTTCATGTTCTCTGGGAGATAATTCAATGATACATTCATCCGGATTCAATCCAAAATGTTTCACCAAAGTTTCAATGGCATATTGATCTGATGGAAAAGCACCGGCTTCCATCATAATCTTGAATTTATCTTTATTGGGTTTGTAAAATGTCAGCATCAACAAATGAAGATTCACCGTTAATGTATTCATCACGGTCACTTCGTTTTCTTTGGCTCCAACAATCCTTGCCAATGCAGGTTTCATGTATTCCTGATAAAACAACCAAGGATTTTTTGCTTTAGAAAAACCCGCAATAGCAACATTTTTCCAGTCATCCAATTCCTGTTGAAAAGCTGCTTCTGCATTTTTAGGTTGCAGACCCAATGAGTTTCCGCAGAAATAAATAACATTTTCATGATTGTGTTGTGGAAAATGAAACTCTTTTTTAAAATCAGCTAAAACATCGGCTGCGTCTAAATTTCGGGCATTGGCAAGTGTGGTATCAAAGCTAAAAGACATGGCAATTTTATTGCAAAATACATTGTTCACCGATAAAAATGACCAAAGGTTTTTGCATTCATCATTTGTAACGTATTTTCCATTTTCTAAAACTATCATGCTATGAGGAAAATTCTGCTTCTATTCATGCTTGTTGCATTTACTTATTCTTTGAATGCGCAACAACATTTACAAACAAAAGCTAATTATCAATTGGCGGCTCGCTTTTCTCCAAAAAAATTAGAGAAGATAATCTTCTCTACCAATGTGGATGCACATTGGTTAAAAAAATCAAATCGATTTTGGTACATGTATGAAACTACCGAAGGAAAAAAATGGTATATCGTTGATCCAGTGAAAGGCGAGAAGAAAGAATTGTTTGACAATGATAAGTTAGCAGCAGAGATCACTAAAGTGGTAAAAGATCCTTTTGAAGCAAAGCATTTGGGATTGGATAGTATGAAATTTGTGCGTGATGAGAATACTATTTATTTTGAAGTAAAGAGCACACAGGAAATTGAAAAGAAAGATTCCACTGCAAAAAAAGGAACTCCTCCTGTTAAAGAAAAAAAGACTTTTTATTTTGAATACAATTTGAATTCACAGGTATTAACTGAATTGAACGATTATAAGAAGCAAAGACGAAAACCACAGTGGGCAAGTATTTCACCGGATAGCAGCATTATTGTATTTGGCAAAAATTATAATTTATTTATGATGGATAAAGCCAATTACGAAAAGGCTTTGAAGAATGAAGATGACAGTACTATTGTTGAAACAAAATTAACAACAGACGGTATTGAAAATTATGCTTATCATGGTTCAGGTAATTTAGGCGGCGGCGGAGAAACGAATGTTGATAAAGAAAAAAATAAGAACAAACGTAAAGCGGCATTTATTTTTTGGAGTGCGGATTCTAAACATTTTACTTTGGTAAGAACTGATGAACGTAAAGTAAAAGATCTCTGGGTCATCAATAGCATAGCAGAACCTCGTCCAACTTTAGAAACGTATAAATATTGGATGCCGGGAGAAAAAGAATCACCTTCTGAAGACTTGGTTTTATTTGATTTGACGGATAAATCTCACAAAAAAATAAGTACGGAACTATTTAAAGATCAAACTGTTTCTTTATGGAGTACACCTGCTTTGGCAAGCAGTAGAGATGATGATTGGCGAAGTAATATTTGGTTAGGAACAACAGACAAATTTTATTTTACCAGAACAAGTCGTGATCTGAAACGCATTGATGTTTGTGTGGCCGATGTAAAAACAGGAACGGTGAAACCTTTGATAGAAGAGCGTTTCAATACTTACGTAGAAGTAAGGAGATTGGGTTTGGTGAATCAGGGAAAAGAGTTTATTGAATGGAGTGAACGTGATGGATGGGGGCATTTTTATTTGTATGATGAGAATGGGAAACTAAAAAATCAAATCACTTCAGGCGCTTATCATTGCGAAGATATTTTAGGTATTGATGAAAAGAAACGCATTCTGTACTTTTCTGCCAATGCAAAAGAAAAAGATGAAGACCCGTATTATTTGCATGCATACAAAGTAAATTTTGACGGCAGTGGATTAAAGTTATTGAATGCCGGAGATTTTGAACATGCCATGAGTATGAATGATGATCAGCAATTTTTTGTTGATAATTTTTCGAGAGTGAATACTGTTCCGAAATCTGTTTTATATAATAATGAAGGCAAAAAAATAATGGAATTAGAAACTGCCGATTTAAGTTCTTTATTTGCAGCCGGATATAAATTTCCTCAACCTTTCAAATTAAAAGCAGATGATGGCATTACCGATTTGTATGGTGTAATGTATAAACCATTTGATTTTGATTCAACCAAAAAATATCCCATCATAGAATTTGTATATCCGGGTCCGCAAACAGAAAGTGTAAACAAAGCTTTCGGTAGAAGTATGGATAAAACAGATCGTATGGCTCAATTGGGTTTTATTGTAGTGACTGTTGGTAACAGAGGCGGCAATCCATCACGCAGTAAATGGTATCATAATTATGGTTATGGTAATTTACGCGATTATGGGTTGGCTGATAAAAAAGCAGCAGCAGAACAATTAGCAGATAAATATTCTTTCATTGATATCAATCGTGTGGGCATTCACGGACATAGTGGTGGTGGATTTATGAGCACTGCTGCGATGTTGGTGTATCCTGATTTCTTTAAAGTGGCTATTTCTTCTTCAGGCAATCATGATAATGCTATTTACAATCGTTGGTGGAGTGAGAAGCATCATGGAGTAAAAGAAATGATCAGCGATAAAAGTGATACCACTTTTTTATATGCGATTGAAAAAAATCCTGACCTCGCTAAAAATTTAAAAGGTCATTTGATGTTATCAACAGGAGATATTGATAATAATGTTCATCCTGCCAATACCATCAGAATGGCGAATGCATTAATTAAAGCCAATAAGCGTTTCGACTTTTTATTATTACCCGGACAAAGACATGGTTATGCTGATATGACAGAATATTTTTTCTGGAGATTAGCTGATTATTTCACTTTTAATTTATTGGGTGATAAAACAGATCACAATACAGATATTGAAGAGATGAATAAAGAAATTGAGCAAAGTGGTAATAAAGCCAATGCAGCTCCACCGGCCGGAAGAAGAGCGCCATTTGAAGAAGAGGATGATGATAATTAAAATATAAAAATGAAAGCCTCAATTTTTATTGAGGCTTTTTTATTCAGTAAATTCTTTTCTACTCACTTCAAATACAGATCGAATCAAAATGTAAAAATAAAAGATGTGGTCACTTATTTTTTATTTTGATATTGTAATATTACCAAACCAATCTTTTTTAATACGATTCAAATCAATATTATTGAATAAAGTTGCAGCAACTTCTTTTCTTGAAATAACATGCTGATGCATATTTTCTGAAATAATATTTTTTGTGCTACCTAAATAGCTATTGATAGTATTGATAACAGAAAATAATTTCTCTTCAGTTAATTTTTGCTGCGCATCAATATTGGTTTCAATGATCTGTTTATTGAAAACAGCGTTAATATTTTCGGCTAATTCTTTTTCATAAACAATACTGTCGGGATAGAAATAAGTCTTATTACTCCAGCCTTCACTTACACCTTTGCCTTTCATAAAACCAATGGCACCAATTGTTTGAACAGCTTTCCAGTTTTTATCATTCGGTGCTATATCGAAAAATGGCATGATATAACAATTATTATTCACTAACTCTTTTTGCACTATTGTAATATCAATGTTTCTTGGTTCTTTTTTTTCTTTTAAACACCATGCTGCAGCAATACCTGCTGCTTGCCCGGTTAAAAGAACAACCGGTTGCAGTCTTGTTGTGCCATTGGCAATATTGCTTACAGATATTCCTTTTTCACAAACAATTAATCCATTTAATTTTTCAGGTATCAATGCTCCTAATGGAATAGTATAAGATGGAATTTTTGGAAAAGGAATAGGAGGCACTTTGCCTGGGTATTGTGCATGATGATGATCGACCGGATAATCACCTACTGCAATACCTGTTTTGTAAAAATGATATTGATAAGGATCTTTGATATGATTGATATTAAAACGAACAATACCTTTTATTCTTCTTCCCTCACGATTGTAAGGCATTAATGCTAATTGATCTGATGAGCCAAATTCATCAGCCAAACCAATATGTTTCATGCCTAATTGTGTTTGCAAAAAATAAATAAATCCCAATGTTTGATTCTTTGCATCCGCATATAATGTTTCTCGTTCAATCGGTTTGTGTTCAATCACATTCAAATAAAAATCATTTCCATGTGCCGGCCAGTTTAGCATGTACTTTGTTGAACTGTTGGTAACGGGCAGTTTACCGTAATCCAAAATTTTTTGTGTGTTGAATTGATAAGGCACAGCATTGCATGGTGCATCAATTGTACTGCAATAATAATTTTTAGGGTTATAATTCTTTGGTTGTGTGATTGTTTTATCCACACCTTTTCCAAAATCCTGTAAAGTAGCTGCCCAAGTTAAATCCTGAATGACGTTGCTTTTGCCAGGTGCAATATTTTCATTGCTTTGTGTGCTATCTTCTGTTCCGATATCATATGTACAATTAGCATCAGCAAAAACATCACCTAAATCTGTTGCATCAATTATTATATCGGCATAAACAGTAAGTGTTTCTTTAGTATGATTGACGAATGATGCACCGATAATTTTATTTTCTTTAATGATGGCTTTATTAAAATACCATTTGTATACAACAGATAATTTTTTTTCTTTTGCAGCCCATGATTTAAAAATACTATCACCTACATGCGGCTCAAAACAAGTATTGCTTACCCAGCCTGTACTCAAATTTTTTCTTTTGTAGTGTAATAGTAAAGCACTGCGAAACTCTTGCCAGATGCCACTTTTAAAATCTTCATTCCCATCGGTGCAACTAACACCGGCAGCAGTTAACATACCACCCAGCCAATTTGTTTGCTCAACAATAACAGTATTTACGCCGCTTCTGGCAGATTGAATACCTGCTGCAATACCGCCTGTAGTTCCACCAACTACCAATACTTGTGTATGTATTGTTTTATTTTGAGCAATAACAATACAGGTGATTAATAAAAATGGAATAGATAAAAACAAATATTGAATTTTCTTTTTCATTTGATGCGAATATTTTTTATACAGTTTTCTGTATTGCGTTTTTCAATTGCATTTTTTCTGCATCCCATTCAATGGTTTTCTTTTGATAATAACTTTCATTACATGCCAAACTGGGCACTGCTGCTCTAAAACCAAAATTTACATCTTCGACTACTTTCTTTCCTGTTCTGATGCTTTCAAAAAAATTATGGAAATGATCAAAACTGTCGCTATATCCATCAGGCGCAGCATAAGTAATATTTTTTGCATTATTCGTTTTCTTATCTGCATCAGAAAATCTTTTATTGTAATCATCCATTAATTCTTGTTGCATTTTAATTGTATAAGTATCTAATGCATCCCATCCGCCAATGCCCGTTGCTCTTGGCATTTTGCTGTGTTTGATGGTAAAATCATTCCAGCCAAATTCAAGCACCCCTTCACTGCCAATATATTTGGTGGTCATTTGATCATTCTCACCACTAATAAAATTGGCTCGCAACATCAATTCAAAACTTTTGTGTTCTTTGGTTTCGGGATAATGTAAAATAGCAGTCATTACATCAGGCACATTCCTTCCGTCTTTCCAATACAGCAAATCTCCGGAAGCAGAAATCTTCGATGGGCCTTTGCTATCGGTAATAAAATGTAAGCCACTTAATAAATGCACAAATAAATCGCCTGCCATACCCGTTCCGTATTCTTTATAATTGCGCCACCAGAAAAATTTCTTAGCATCGAAAGGAATATTTTTATTGTGCGTATAACGTTTCCAATCTACATTCTTTTCATCTCCATCTTTGGGCATAGTATATTGCCAAGCACCCAAAGGACTTTGCCGATCGAATGATGCTTCAATACAATTCAGTTCGCCAATTTCACCCGCTTTAATTAATTCTTTTGCTTTTGCATAAGCAATGCTGCTCACTCTCTGACTGCCCACTTGCATAATAGCCTTTGTTTCTTGTTGCACTTTTATTACATCTAATCCTTGTTCAATTTTATGTACCATTGGTTTTTCGCAATACACTGCTTTGCCTTTTCGCATTGCATCAATAGATATAGTATTATGCCAATTATCACTGGTGCAAATAATCACAGCATCAATATCTTTTCTTTCTAAAACTTCATGATAGTCTTTGGTAGTAAAAATGTGTTCACCAAAAAGTTCTTTGCTGTGTTGTAATCTGCCTTCGTACAAATCGCAGCAAGCCACCAATTCAACTCCGGGGATGGTTAAAAATGTTTTGGTATTTCTATAGCCAATGATACCCATACCAATAACGGCCACTCTGATTTTATCATTCGATGAATATTTTTTTTCTATTTCAATGATCTTTCTTTCATGCTTTTCTTGTGCAGCCAGATCAGTTAATGATGAAGCAGATAAAATGGTAAAAGCTCCGCCGATATTCTTAATAAATTTTCTGCGTGATGACATAAACTATTTATTTTAATTTTTCAATTTGTTGTAAATAATATTTTTTATTGATGATGAGATCTTTTACATTACCGGGCCAGTTAACTTCATGTTCCATGGCAAAATAACCATGAAAGTTTTGTCTTTTTAATTCTTTCAATACTTCTGGAATATTGCAAACACCTTCTCCTAAATGAACATCTTCACTTTCGGGTTTATTAAATGCAGCCACATCTTTAAAATGCAAACCAATGATTCTGCCATGTAATTTTTTTAAACAATCCACTACATTCAATCCATTTCTGACCCAATGCCCGATATCTGCACAAACGTAAATATTGCTATGATTTTTCATGGCTTGTAAAATACTATCCGGATGCCAATAAAGAGATGGTTTAGGATGGTCGTGTATTGCCACTTTAATTTGATATTTCGCTGCAAGCGCATTCACGAGATTCAATTCTTCCTTTTTAGGTTCTGCAGTGATGATAGGAATGTTGAGTGATTGTGCAAATTGAAAATGCGATTCCCATTCAGTAGCATTATCGCAAACAACTACACCGTAAGAAGTTATGGTGATATGATGTTCACTCAATAACAGTTTAATACTGTTTATTTTTTCAATGGATAATTTTGGACCAATTACATCATTTGAATTCATCTCTAATTTTTGTCCCGGATAAATTTCAATGTACTGTAATCCGCAACTATCCACTCTGTCTAATGACTCTTTAAAAGTACTGATGTGAAAAGTCCATAGTTGAACACCTAATTTCCAATCTTTAAGTTGTGCAAAATTTTTTTGAAAAAAAATAATGAATAGAATAAATGCAAATACCTTTTTCATGCATGATCATTTTATTAAAATAAATATACAATGAATTGATGAATGCTTTTGGCATCATGTTACATTTGTGGTAGTAAGTTTAAAAATATTACTTGAAACCTGTAACTTGAAACTTATAAACCTTAAATATGGCTGCCAGAACAGATTTATTTCAATCACCCGATTATTATTTATTGGATGAATTGTTGACTGAAGAACATAAAATGATTCGTGATGCAGTGCGTAATTATGTAAAGAAAGAAATTTCTCCCATCATCGAAGACTATGCGCAGCGTGCAGAGTTTCCTATTCAAATTGTAAAACAGTTGGGTGATTTAGGATGTTTCGGTCCAACGGTTCCGCATGAATATGGCGGAGGCGGATTGGATTATATTTCTTACGGATTAATGATGCAGGAATTAGAACGGGGCGATAGCGGTGTTCGTTCAACTGCAAGCGTACAGGGAAGTTTGGTGATGTATCCTATTTATGCATATGGCAGTGAAGCGCAACGAAAAAAATATTTACCCAAGTTAGCCAATGGTGAATGGTTGGGATGTTTTGGATTAACAGAACCTAATCATGGAAGTGATCCATCGCATATGCTTACTAATTTTAAGGATGCAGGCGATCATGTTATTTTAAATGGTGCAAAAATGTGGATCAGTAATGCACCGTTTGCGCAAATAGCAGTTGTATGGGCAAAGAATGAAGCAGGAGAAATTCATGGATTGATTGTTGAAAGAGGAATGGAAGGTTTCTCAACTCCTGCAACACATGGTAAATGGAGTTTGCGTGCCAGTGCAACAGGTGAATTGGTTTTTGATAATGTAAAAGTTCCTAAAGAGAATATTTTACCTGAGGTAAAAGGATTAAAAGGTCCGTTGGGTTGCTTAACCAAAGCTCGTTATGGAATAGCATGGGGCACGATCGGTGCAGCAATGGATTGTTATGATACTGCATTGCGTTATGCGAAAGAAAGAATTCAGTTTGATAAACCCATTGCATCTTTTCAATTGCAACAAAAGAAATTAGCAGAGATGATCACCGAAATTACCAAAGCACAATTATTGGTTTGGCGTTTGGGTGTGTTAATGAATGAAAATAAAGCAACACCGCAACAAGTGAGTATGGCAAAAAGAAACAGTTGCGAGATAGCCACAAATATTGCACGTGATGCACGCCAGATATTAGGTGGGATGGGCATTACAGGCGAATACAGTATCATGCGCCACATGATGAATTTAGAAAGTGTCATTACTTATGAAGGTACACATGATATTCATTTATTGATAACAGGAATGGATGTTACAGGAATAAATGCATTTAAGTGATGATAGGATGTGCAAATGAGTAAATGTGCGGATATGCAGATGAAAAACCTAATATTATTTGATTATGGCTCAAGAAAATTTGATTAGTAAGTTGACATTTCAATTTGCTCTTGAAATCATTTCTTTTTGTGAATTATTAGAAAGTAAAAGAAAATTTAATTTAGCCAATCAATTATTTCGTTCAGGAACTTCGATTGGAGCAAATGTTAGGGAGTCGCAAGGCGCTGAAAGTAAATCTGATTTTATTCACAAAATGAAAATTGCCTACAAAGAATCTGAAGAAACAAAATATTGGTTAGAACTATGTAAACAATCAGATAATTATCCGACATCGGATAAATTAATTACTGATATTGATTCTGTTTTAAAAGTAATCGGAAAAATTATTTCAACATCAAAATCTTAGATATTTGCAAATTCAATCTTCCGTTAATCTGCACATTCCTGTATCTGCACATTCACATATCTTTTTAATCGGCATGATGGGCAGTGGTAAAAGTTATTGGGCTAAGCAATTGGCACAAAAATTAAAATGCGGCGGATACGATTTGGATTATTTAATTGAAATGAATGAAGAAAAGTCTATTGCAGAAATTTTTGAAGAAGATGGGGAAAGTTATTTTAGAAAAGCGGAAGCGAAAGTATTGCGCTGGTTTGCAGAAAAAAAAATATTCGTATTGGCTACAGGTGGCGGCACACCATGCTTTCATGAGAATATGGAATGGATGAATAAAAACGGAACTACTATTTGGATTGATGAAAGCATTGATGTGTTAGCAGAAAGATTGAAACCGGAAAAAGAACATCGTCCGTTAATAAAAAATTTAAGTGATAATGAATTAAAAGATTTCCTTTCTCAAAAATTGGCAGAAAGGAGGCCGTTTTATTCTCAATCTGTTATTCATTTGAAAGACGATGATATTAATTTGAAAAATATCGTAAAGCTGATTGGTGAATAAAAATAAATAAACAACTCATGAATAAAACATTTTTACAAATAGCAGTATTATCAGGCGCATTGAGTGTGATACTCGGCGCATTTGGAGCACATGGTTTAAAACAAATTGTAGATGAAAATGGATTAAAGATTTTTGAAACAGCAGTGCGTTATCAATTCTATCATGTATTTGCATTGGCGTTAACAGGAGTATTATACAAGGAATTTGGTTCAAAATATTTGTATTACGCCGGATGGATGTTTATCATTGGTATGATTTTTTTCAGCGGCTCATTATATGTACTTACTTATAAAACTGCCGCCAATGTTTCCGGATTAAATTGGGTAGGGCTAATCACTCCTATTGGCGGAGTATTCTTAATTATGGGTTGGATATGTTTAGCATTTGCTGTTAGTGCAAAAAAAGCTAAAAATCAATAACATTGAACTAATCATTGCTGCATATAGTTATCCACGTACAAGTGTGCGACGCAACCAAAGCCGAAAAGTAATCCACATGCTTGTCTCCACTGTTCTTATTGCCTTAGCTTAGAATAATTTTACTGTGTAATAGAACTTATGGCTAACCGATTAAAGAAGAAAATACTGCCACCTGATCCGGAACAATTAACGGAAGACAAAGAAGTGGAAGTTACTGTAACCGAAGTGGTGAAAGATGAACGCACTACCAAAATTGCAGGTGCAGTGAGTTTATTGTTTGCTATATTTTTATTTATTGCATTTACCTCTTATTTATTTACCTGGCAGGAAGATCAGGATAAAGTACAGCAGTTTGGTGTAAAAATATTTTCAACGGATGATGTGCAAGTGCATAATCTCTTGGGCGTGTTGGGTGCTTATGTAGCACACATTTTTATTTTCAATGGTTTTGGGTTAGCTTCTTATTTATTCTGCACTTTCTTTTTTGTATTGGGTGTTAATTTATTGGTAGGTAAAAAAGTTTTTTCATTGGTGCGTAATCTTCGATATGTGATTGCAGGGTTAGTGGTGATAAGCATGTCTTTAGCATTTATTACAAAGACTAGCGAATTCAGTTGGGGTGGTGCAACAGGCGAGTTGTTGAATAGCTGGTTTGTAAAATGGATTGGTAATGTAGGCACGGCTGCGTTATTAATTGTTGCAGTGTTTAGTTATATTATCTGGCGGTTTAATCCAAGTTTTTCGTGGCCCGATTGGAGTAAACTTTTTCCTAAAAATGAAATTACTGACGAAAAATTTATTGATGAATCAAAGAATGAAAATACCGGAAGTGAAGGCTGGCCTGAAGATGAGCTGGCTGCAGAATTTAAACTTACTGAAAAAGAAGAACCCATCAGTGCGAATAAATTAAAGAATGATGGCACTGGCGGTAAATTATTTATTGCTGAAGAGAATAAGGAAGAAGATGAGTTGACTCATTTTGGTGTAAATGAAAAAGAGGAATTGGTTGAAGATAAGATGGCAGAAGAAGTGATTGATATGACTAAAGAAAAAGATCTGGATGAATTGATTGTTGATGAAAATGCACCGATTATTTCAAAACCTTCAAAAACAAAAAAACAAGAAGAGATTGATATGGAATTGGAAATAAAGGAATCTGTAGATGAAGAAATTCCTGAAGTGATTGCACCGCCAACTTTTGAAAAATATGATGCC
>CAIRTF010000176.1 GCA_903881425.1 uncultured Chitinophagaceae bacterium
AATACCATCAGAACTATATCGCATGAGAAAGAACAAATTACTGTAATGATCGCACATCGGTTAAGCACCATTATGCATGCAGACAGAATTTTTGTTTTAGAAAAAGGGCAAATTGTTGAAACAGGCAGTCATACCGAATTGCTTGCTGAGAAAGGATTGTATTATGCGATGTGGAGGCAACAAATTGGAGAAAGAAAATTATTTAGTACAGTGATGAATTAAATTCAATCTCTGTCAAATTTTTTCTTGATGTATTCCAATACAGACGGGTCTTCCAATCCTTCCATATCACTCAGTTCTAATTCCAATGCTTTGTTGCTTAACAAAATTTCCAAAAAAGATAATACTAAAGAAATAACAAAGCAAACAAGACTAAATGCAAAAATAATATGCGCCGACGTCATGATTTCTATATAAATACAATACATAGAGAGAATGCATCCTAAAAAAGTAAGCACACCATAAGCTTGCATGTTCCGTATTAATTTTAATCGGTAACGAATATTTTTTATTTGCGCATGAATAATATGCTTTTGTTCTTGCGTATTGTATTTATCATGCAAACTTCTTACACGATTAGCCAATGCCAGAAAGCGATTAGTATAAGCCAACATCACTAAACTAATGGCGGGAAACAATAAAGCAGGTGTATTAATTGAAATATCCATAATACCAAATTATAAAAAAGCCATCACATAAAATATGATGGCTGTCAAAATAGGCTTATTTATCCATTTCCTTTAACAGAGCGTCACTTAATGTCATCAAATTGGTTTGGAATTTTTCCTTTATAAAATTATCAAAAACACCTACGGTAGAATATCTTCTAACAGATAATAACTTCGCTTTTGAAAGTTTAATCACATCTGCCTTATCAATATAATAAGCGTGATCATAATAAACAGGAGCCCATCTACCATAAGAATTTTGCAAGCCAACTGATTTGATTACAATAGTATCTTTCTCAGTTACTAATAAAGCAATATCATTCTGCAAAATTGTACCGCCATTTCCTTCACCATGAAGCACAATATAAATTGTATTATCAATTGTATTGTATGAAATATCATCTAACGTAGCTTTAAAACTAACAGCATTAGATACGTCAACTCCTTTTGTTACAATTCTTTTTTGATGTGTGAATGAATCTGTTTGATTGCTTTTGATGAATTGTGACAAAGAAATAAAAGGAATGAATATGAAAATTATAATAAGCGTTTTCATAAATAATGTTTTAAGATTTTTTTATGCTACTACTTAATGGTAAATCAATTTTTAAAGAAATATTTCTGCCCATTCCATAAATACCATGTTCGCGTACATTATCTGTTGCGCTTGGGTTTTGATAGTTACCATAAAAATATTTTAATCGGCTTAAGTGATCCCAGTAAGTTATATCAAAAATATTGTTTGCCATTAAATACACGCTGCAAAAGGTTTTGCCCGTTTTATTTACAAAACTTCCGCCAACACCTGCATTAAATAAAGTATAGCCCGGTGTTCTGGTTTCTGTTCCGTAAGCACTATAAATTCTATTTTGATTGGCATAATATTCCATTTGCATTTTTACAAAACCATGTTTGATATTCAATGATTTTGCATCAAAATCAAATCTCAATTCTGAAACACCATGTAATGGCGGAATAAAAGGCAAATATTTTTCAGAATCAGCAATTACTTTACCAACAATACCTTTATTCTCTGCATATACTGCCGATAAACTATTTTCGAAATGAATATTTTTGAAAGGATGCAGATCAATACTTAATTCACCGCCATATAAATTGGCACGTGATGCCTGAAATTTAAAAGTGGCATTACCAGGAACGATAACAGAATCTTTTCCGTTAACGCCAATGAGTTTTTGATTATAAATATAATTGTTGATGAAGTTGTTAAAGATATTCAATTCAATCAACGCATACTTTGTTGAATACACAATACCAATATCTTCTTGCAAACTAAATTCAGGTTTAAAATTATCATTACCGATTTGATAAATATTTGTTCCCGGATGAACGCCATTTGCAGATATCTCGGAAATATTTGGTGCTCTGAAAGCCCTGCTGATGTTGGCTTTCACAGAAACCTGATCAGAAAAATTATAAGTAGCACCAATACTTCCCGACAAGCCAGAAAAGGTTTGACTGTACTTTGAAAAAGGTTTATCTGCACCAACAGTATCTGCACCATACACCGGCATATCAAATCCTGAAATAGCATTTGCTTTTGTATATAATGCATCATTATTAAATGATCGAAGGTCAAAACGCAAACCACCTGCAATATCTAATTTATTGAAAGTCTTTTTAGCCGTAGCAAACGGACCAATATCAAATTGATGATAAGATGGTATAATAAATTCCGTTCCGTTTGTAACAGTATTTTGTTGATACATTCCATTCACACCCAATGTAACACTCCATCGATCAATATCTTTCAAAGAATATTTAATATCATAATTGAATGAATTTAATTGCAGGAATAAACCGGCAACATTTTGATAGGGCATTTGCGGATGATTGAATTCTTGTCGAATACTTCTTTGTAAACCTATATTGGCCAGGAGTCTAGAACCATCATTAAAAATAAAATTATTGGCAGAAAAAATTCTGTAATGCTGAATATGCTGATGCAAGGTCTCTATTTTATAACTATTCAAATCAGCATCAGAAACAATTTGCCTTAAAGTATCTGCTTCTGTTATTTGACGAGTGAATTTCCAGGTGGCACTATCCCTGCTGCCATCAGGAATTTCCTGCAAATCATCATACATCACAAAATCAATATGCGAATAACCCCATTTGCGATGAATACCAATAGATACAGTTGCATCTGTTTCATTAAATGCAGTACCAAATACTCTGCCATCAATTTTATTTTGATAGCTGGTAGCTTGTTTATGAGAAATTCTTGCCAACCATTCAATACCATTTTTAGTTTGACTCAACATAGCAGAACCGCCAAACATTTTATTATTGGTTTGATAATCTGCAACAATATCGCCCAACGTTTTTCCCTCAGGTGCAAATTGTGTAGGTATTAAATTTACAACACCCGCCAAAGCATCCGAGCCATAACTCAAGCTGGCAGGGCCTTTGATCACTTCTACTCTATTAATATTGTATTGATCTACTTCAATGCCATGTTCATCTCCCCATTGTTGCCCTTCTTGTCGAATACCATCATATAATGTGAGAATACGATTGTAACCCAAGCCACGAATAAATGGTTTGGAAACGTTAGGTCCTGTTGTAACTGCACGTACACCCGGTACTTTTGCAATAGCATCTATAGCATTGGTACTGATATTTGTTACCAGATAATCATGACTGATAGCAATGATGGGAACAGGATTCCGTTTTATTTGTGTTGCTTTTGACGAACCGGTTACTACTACTTCAGTTACTTCGGTAACAGATTCTTGTAATAAAAAATTTTGTTTTGAATCTGTTTCTTTTAAGATAATTATTTGAGTAATCGTTTTATAGCCTTCATATTTTATTTCAATTAAAAAAGTACCTGTTGGTAAGTTTTTGATAGTGAATTTTCCGAGCGAATCTGTAACAACACCTAATTTTAAATCGGGTATATAAACACTGGCTCCGGCTAAGGGTGTATTTGTTTTTGCATCAGCTACAATACCCGTTAATGTTAGCTTTCCGGGCAATTCATTAGCATCGGCAAATGAAAATTGAATAAGCAGTAAGAATAAAAAAGATAAATATTTTTTCATAAATAGTTTGTTGAAAACATTATAATCAATCATTATAAAATAATAATCGATTGAGAAAATAACATTAAGTTTTGGCAAGTATGTTATCAACAAGCAGGCGGACCGCGAAGCGCAACAGTAAAATGTTTAAGAGAAAAGAAATTATTTTTTGATACTTCATTTTGTTGGGCATATATAACAGCAACAAAAGTTTCTATTAAAGAAGATGAATTTTCAAAAGGAGATTCAATAACTAAATTATCTGTCTGACAATTATATCCCGCATTGGTAAGCTGACCATTGGCATCATGAGAATGATCGAGTGTACATTTTGTATCGTGATGACCAGCAACAACATCATGCAATAATTTTTTGGGCGTGATGCTGAATGCAAAAAGCACCAACATTAACAGGGCAATAAATTTTTGTATGGTTATCTTTTGGGCCATGCGTAATTTGCTACAATGTTGCAAATGTAAAATTATCTTTCCAAACAGAAGTAATCTGACAAAAATTGTACCCTGTTTTGCTGAACAGCCATAAATATTGCCAGGCAAGGGTTTTACCGAGTATTTGCAGTTTTCATCTGATATTAATGCTTTTAATGCAGCATTTGGAAATGAATTATGTCCTATATTTAAGGGTAATTTAGTTACCCCTCATGACGGAACAAACAATTATAGCAGGCTGTTTACATAATGATGCTATTGCACAACGCGAGTTATACTATAGGTATAGCCCAAAGATGTTGTCGGTATGCTATCGTTTTGCACAAAACAGAGAAGATGCAGAGGATATGTTACAGGAAGGATTTATTAAGGTCTTTACTCAAATACATACTTTCCAAAACAAAGGCGTATTTGAAGGATGGATCAGAAGAATTATCGTTCATACCTGCATTAATTTTTTGAAGAAGTATAAAAAGTTTAACGACAATATTGATTTGGCATATGCAACAGGTTTACAGGTAAAAGAAGAAACAATGCCATCTGTTATGCAGGGCAAACAAGTAATTGAATGCATCAGGCTTTTACCGGTTGGTTATAGAACAGTATTAAACCTTTATGCATTGGAAGGATATAGTCATAGAGAAATTGGAGAAATGTTGGATATAGAAGAAAGCACCAGCAGAAGCCAATATACCAGAGCCAAAGCAATGTTAGAAACTGTTTTAGTAAAGAAGAAAATTATAGAGATGCCAAAAGAAGATTTCAATTGGCTGGCAACTTTAAAAAAATAAGTTGTTGAGTGATTATGGAAGAGAACCAATTAAATAGCGACCAAGAACTTGAGCAATTCTTAAGAGAAGAGACAAGCGATCAAGCAATGTTCCCTGCGGATCATATTTGGGAAAACATTCGCATAGAATTGCATGGCAATCGCTCTTGGCCTGCACTTACTTTTATTGCACTTTTTATTATATCCTCATTAACTATTTCTACTTTTTTCAACTATCCACCAAAAGCAATTATCGAGAAAGAATTGGCAGCATTAACGCCTGCTCCGATTGAAAAACCTGAAATTATTTCTGCAGACGGCCATTCCAATGAAAGTATTGAGCAAGAGTTAAATCCTAATCATTACACAGAAAAAACAATTGCGGCGATTAATGCAAATGATGATAATATCATTTTACCTGCAACTATTATAAAGAATGATATAATTGTTTCAGCCAATTCAATTCAGGATAATATCAATAAAGCCGATGTATTAGCTGCATCAGTTAACAAAGCGGCAATGAATTCAATTCAAATTACACCACAGATTGATAATATTACTACTGATGTAGCTCCTACAGCTAATACATCGGCAAGTACTGAAACAGTTAATAAAAAAACTAAGACATTCAAGAATTATCCTGCCGGCACCATTTTTAAAGATGATAACCCTACAGCAGATAGTTATTTGAATGAATTTTCTTCAGAAAAAAATAAAATTTCTATCCCCGGAAAATTTGCTTTACAGTTTTATGTTACGCCATCAGTAAGTTATAGAAGATTAAGTGATGATAAACAAAGATCTTGCTTTATCAATCTTTTCGCTGCTGCATCTCAATCGCAAAACCCAACTGTAAATATTAACGATGCGGTTAAGCATACGCCTGCCATTGGTTTAGAGGCCGGCGTAAATATTTTGTATAACCTCACTAAAAATTTAAAAATAAAAACAGGACTTCAATTTAATATTCGTCAATATTATATCGATGCCTACCAAGCTTCATATGGAATAGCCACTTTTGCTTTTGTACAGAATAATCATCTGGATTCTGTAAACATCATAAGCGCTTTAAGCAATAACAATGGTTATTACTCAACAAAACTGGACAATAAATTATATCAAATATCTATGCCTATCGGATTGCAATGGGACTTTATTCAAGGTAAAAAATTTGGCTTAAGTGCAGGTGCTTCATTCCAACCTACTTTTACTTTGAATAAAAACATGTATGCTATTTCAACAGATTATAAATATTATGCTAATGGAGCACCTTTCCTTCGCAAGTGGAATTGGAACAGCAGCTTTGACCTAAGCTTTACTTTTCAAACAAAAGATACTAAATGGTATATCGGACCGCAAATACGCTATCAGCATTTACCTACCTATAATGATGTATATCCTATTAAAGAATACCGCATGGATTATGGCCTGAAAATTGGCTTCATCAAACCATTAACAAAATAGTTGACAGCCTTCCTTAGTTTTACTCTTTTAAATATTTTTACAAAATGAATAAGATTATTCTTTTGTGGCTCACTATTATTGTAAGCCTATCTAACGGCTGTAAACAAAACAAGTCATCTTCTGAAAATATTACAGCAGATACCACAAAAGTATTTCCATATAAAGATTTGTTATTGGAAGATATTAAAGATGTAAATCAAGCGCCCTATTTTATCTATAAAATAACAGAAGCAACCAATCAAAAGAAAGATTCTACTGCAATTACTTTAGCAGAATTCAATATATTGACGGAAAATTTTATTCAAAAAAATATTTCTAACGAAGAATTACACACAAACTATAAAGAAGAAACATTCCACGATCTAAGTACTAAAAGTATTACCATCACTTATTCAGCAAAACATGATACCACTTCATTGCATGATGTGATTATTTTATTAAACGATAACAATAATAAATTATCGCATTTGTATTTCAACAATATCATTCATCAGGGTGATTCAACTGTAATGGAAAAAGACATGTGGAATACGCATCACAATTTTCAAATAACAAAAATTATACAACATCCAAATCTTCCAAACATTGAAAGGAAATTGAAAATTGTTTGGAACTAAAAAAAGTTCTTCAATGACTGCTGCAGATTTTCAACATATTGCTTCCTCTATACCACATCAACCGGGTATTTATAAATATTTTGATACCGGTAAGGAATTGTTATATGTTGGCAAAGCAAAAGATTTACGAAAAAGAGTTAGCTCCTATTTCTCTAAAACCTTCACTACTTACAAAACACATGAATTAGTTCAGCGCATTCATCATATAGAATTCACTATTGTTGATTCCGAACAAGATGCTTTTCTATTAGAGAATGCATTGATCAAACAATTTCAACCGAAATACAATATCAATTTAAAAGACGATAAAACATACCCGTTCATCGTCATTAAAAAAGAACCATTTTCCAGAATATTTCTCACCAGAAAAAAAATAAATGATGGCTCTGAGTACCTAGGTCCATTCACTTCTGCGGGAAGAGTAAGGGAATTAATTGAATTCATTAAACAATATATTCCGTTAAGAACTTGTAAACTAAATCTTACAGAAAGTAATATTCAAAAGAAAAAGTTTAAAGTGTGTTTAGAATATCATTTGGGTAACTGCAAGGGACCATGTGAAGGATTGCAATCTATGCAAGACTATAATGAAGGACTTCTACAAATAAAAGATATGCTGAAAGGGAATTTAAATAGTGTGATGTTACATTTTAAAAAAGAAATGAAGCGGGCTGCAGCCAATCTTGAATTTGAAAAAGCAGAAATGCTTAAAAAGAAAATTGCGCATTTAGAAAATTATCAAGCGAGATCAGTGGTGGTAAGTAAACATGTAAGCAATGTAGATGTATTCTCTATCTCAAAAGAAGATAATATTGCTTATGTAAATTATTTAATGGTGCAGAATGGAACAATTGTTCAAACACATACTGTTCAATTAGAATCAAAGATCGAGGAAACAGATGAAGATGTGTTAAGCTTTGCCATCATCAATCTTCGTGAAACATTTAATAGTTTGGCCAATGAAATGGTAGTTCCTTTTTTTATAGAATATCCGGATAAAAATATTATTGTCACCGTTCCGAAAGCAGGTGATAAAAAGAAGTTATTGGATCTGTCATTAAAGAATGTGAATTATTATAAAGAAGAGATCAAAAAGAAAAAAATATTACATATTGAAAATAAAACAGAATCCGATTTATTGAATATTTTACTGGAAATAAAAAAATACTTACACCTTTCTGAAACGCCTGTACATATTGAATGTTTTGACAACTCTAATTTTCAGGGGAGTTATCCTGTATCTGCAATGGTATGTTTTAAGAATGGGTTGCCCAGCAAAAAAGATTATCGCCATTTCAATGTTAAAACTGTAAAAGGCATTAATGATTTTGCTACGATGAAGGAAGTAGTGTACAGAAGATTTAAAAGGCTATCTGAAGAAAAACAAAGCTTACCGCAGTTGGTAATTATTGATGGAGGCAAAGGACAACTGAGCGCAGCTATGGAAAGTATTGATGCATTAGGCTTAGCAGGTAAAATGACATTAATAGGACTTGCTAAAAATGAGGAAGAAATCTTTTTTACAAAAGATTCAGAAGCAGTTAAAATTCCTTGGAATAGTGACAGTTTAAAATTGATCAGAAAAATAAGAGATGAAGTGCATCACTTCGGCATCACCTATCATCGCAATCAACGTTCTAAAGGAACATTCAGTAATGAATTGGAAATGATTGATGGCATCAGTAAAAAAACAGCCAATACATTATTGAAAAAATTTAAGTCTATCAAGAAAATAAGCGTAGCAAAAAAAGAAGAAATAATAGAAGTAATTGGTAATGCAAAAGGACTTCTTGTTTGGAATTATTTTAATAACAAATAAGATTGCTATCATGATAGAATAAAAAAAGGGCCAGGATAAAAATCCAGCCCCG
>CAIRTF010000177.1 GCA_903881425.1 uncultured Chitinophagaceae bacterium
AAACATTGCTGCAAGTGATATGGAAAAACAAGCACTTGAAATTACAGCTAGCCTTAAAAAAGATGGTATTCAAACATTGGCCACCAGATGCACCAATGCATACGCCATGGAGACTTTCTTTTTGAATAGATTGAATTTATTGAAAGAGAATATTCAATTATTAGAAGTATCAAAAAGCAAGAAACAAACATTCAGTATTGCCATGGCAGCCACAGCGGTATTGGGTTTGGTAGCCATTGAACAACTGAAAAAGTTACAGGGTAATTCCAGTCATTTGCCTGATTTTACAGTATTAGAGCGCAAGGCATTAATAGTGGATATGGAAAAACCCATCAATATTTTCAGATGGATAAAATTGTTGTATGTTCATGCCAGGTTGTAATATTTATTACACGAATTGTTTTATAAATGGTTGGATAGCTTAAAATTGTTGAACCCTAATTCGCGTAATTAGCTGAAATTCGTGTAATCAAAATAAAAAAATGGCTATCATCTTATTCGATAATTCTTTTCGAAAAAAATTATATCCTTTCACTCTTACAAGAGCAGTGGCTGATATTAGAATAGGAATTTGTACGATTAAAGAAAGATGGGAGAGATTAACCAATCAACAAGTATTTGTTATTACAGAAAATTATTTACAAGGATTATATCATGCTATTGATAATGGAGATCATATTTGGATAGATGCATCTGTTTTACCCGATGATGATATAGTGGACAGGGTTTTATCTTTAGAATCAGGGGATGCATTAGCTGATGAAACAGGATTGATTGCCGGAAGAAATGCTAACACATTGTCATCATTCAAAAATATTATTGATACAAAAGTAAAACGATTAGAATATTCCTGGCAATTGTTTCAATGGAATGATGAATGGTTAAGAAAAGATTTTGCAACAATCGCTAAAGGAAGAAGATCGAAAAAAATTTCTAGTACTAATTTTATACAATCTCCTGAAAATATTTTCATTGAAGAAGGTGCATCAGTTGAATATGCATTTATTAATGCCAATGATGGGCCTGTATATATTGGCAAGAATGCAGTTGTTTCTGAAGGCGCGATGATTCGCGGTTCTTTTGCTTTATTAGATAATGCATTGGTTAAAATGGGAGCGAAGATTGTTGGAGCAACAACTATTGGTCCGCATTGTACTGTTTGTGGCGAAATAAAAAACAGTATTTTATTTGGGTACAGTAATAAAGGCCATGATGGTTATTTGGGTGATAGTGTAATTGGTGAATGGTGCAATCTGGGTGCGGGTTCGAGCAATAGTAATGTAAAAAATTCAGGAGGTGCAGTAAATATGTGGAATGCATTTGATCAGCAATATCATGTTGTTGGACAAAAATGCGGTGCATTGATAGGAGATTATTCACGTTTCTCTATTAATTCATCCATCAATACAGGGTCTTATGTGGGTGTGGCTTCCAGTGTATTTGGTAATGGGTTATTGCCGAAATTGATTAATGATTTTACATTCGGAACAGAAGGAAAATATGATTTTGATAAAGCAACTCGTGATATCAATAACTGGAAAAAAATGAAACTCCGGCAACTGTCGAATGAAGAAATTGAGGTTTTGAAATATATCTTTGCCAACTTAAAAAATAATTGAGATGAGAAAACAAATTGCAGCAGCGAATTGGAAAATGAATTTAACCTTGCAACAAGGAGAAAAGTTATTGGATGATATTATTGCACTGCCGCATCAATTAAGTGAACATCAACAAGCAGTATTTGCCGTTCCTTTTCCTTATTTGGCAATGGCGCAACAAAAAATTGCCGAAAAGAAAAATGTATTCGTTGCTGCACAAAATTGTTACAATAAAAAAAGTGGAGCATATACCGGTGAAACAAGTGTTGAAATGTTATTGTCTGTTGGAGTACATCATGTTGTATTAGGACATAGTGAGCGCAGAGAATATTTTAATGAGAGCAATCAATTTCTTGGGGAGAAAGTAGATATATGCTTAGCGAATAATGTTACACCCATCTTTTGTTGCGGTGAAGCATTGAGTGTTAGAGAAGCAAACGGACAAAATGAATTTGTTGCCAAACAATTGGAAGAATCTTTATTTCATTTATCTACAGTGCAAATACAAGAAGTAGTGATTGCTTACGAGCCTATTTGGGCAATTGGTACAGGTAAAACAGCAAGCAGTGCACAAGCACAGGAGATACATGCATTTATTCGTTCACAGTTTGCTGCAAAGTATGGTGATGCAGTTGCTAATAATATTTCCATCTTATATGGTGGCAGCGTAAAGGCCAATAATGCCAAAGAATTATTTTCACAACCTGATGTGGATGGAGGATTGGTTGGCGGCGCATCTTTGATTGCAGAAGAGTTTAATGCCATTATCAATTCATTGAAATAATGCCTCCCATTAAAAGAGCAGTTGAGCTGCAGCCTCTATCTCGCCAGCATCACAACGGATTGTTCTTTTGTTTGTTGCTGGAAAAAGGAGTGAAGAAGCAGGCAGATAAAATTATCCTGCGAGACTTTTGCAGGTATTTCTGGGAGGAAGATTTGAAGCATCATTTTGAATTAGAAGAAAAACATCTATCCTCTTTTGTCTCTTATGCTGAATTAAAAGAGGGCATTGAAAAAATCTTGAGTGATCATCAATACATCAGAAAATTCTTTGAACAACCTGCTATTTTAACGGAGTATTCCATTTTTGATCAGTTACAAAATATATTGGAAAAACATATTCGATTTGAAGAAAGAGAATTGTTCCCTTTAATACAATCCAATATTTCTTCTTTGGAATTACATGAACTGGGTGATGCTTTTGAAAATGAAGTGAACAATAATTGTTCTGTTTATCCGGTAAAGTTTTGGGAATAGGTCAAAACTGAATAGTTATTTCAGCAGGATCATAATCATGCAACATGTCTAAATGCAAAATGGTAGTTGTATTATTTGCATCAGGATGAAACATTGGTTTGAACTTTGCACCATAAATAAAATCATCATAAGAGTATGATGTTCTTGAAATAACGGTATTAGAAAAACTTTCATCGAAGCCTTGTACAAAGATTAATAATTCTGCTTGTGCATTACTGATATCTTCTTTCGATAAATTATAAAACGGACTTTCTTCATTGATCACATGAACTAATGTCCAGTTAGCTGTTAATGTAATTGCTTTAGAAATTTCCAATGGCACATTGAAGAATTTGTTTTTCATCATTCCATCTTCTAAAATTCTCAAAGCCAAGGTTACTTTTACTTCAACATTTACTAAATAATTTTTTGTGTAAGGCACCATTCTAAACATCAATGCGGTACCATCTTTAAAAGGAGCGAAGATGGCGTTCTTGCTGTAATGTATGTAGGCTTTGGGTTTAGAAAATCTTCCGTATAATAAACCTGTTGCTAAGGCAAAACTCATCAATCCAACCAACGCTTCAATAGCTGCTGTGAGACTTGCTGCAAAACCAATAGGATTAATTCTTCCGTAACCAACGGTGGTAAAAGTTTGTGCACTGAAAAAAAAGGCTTCGCCAAATTTTTCAGAAGCGGAATTGGCAACCATACCGTTTAAATGGTCAATGCCGATCCATAAATAAACAGAAGCAAATAATAAATTAATGCCTATGAAAAAAATAAGAATCAAAAGAACGAATTTTATTTTTTTCATTGATAGCAGGGCATGATAAATATTTAATCTTTCCAAAAATCCCATGCCTTGAATTTGCATATTCGGATTGCCGCTTTTATCAAAGAAACGACCACCGTTCATGATACTATTCGCACTTAACCCGGTTTCGTTTTCTGCTTTTGCTTTTCTGTTAAATTTCAATAATGCCATAAGGGAAAGATGTATTTCAAATGTACATTAATTAAACTATTGTACTTTAGTTGTCAATATTTGGTATCATTTATTTTATCTAAGAAAAAGTTGTTCATGCAAATATTATGGCTGGCGAGCTGGTATCCCAATCCTTATGAACCTGTGAATGGTGATTTTATTCAGCGTCATGCATTGGCAGTTTCCAAACTAGTTCCTGTTGATGTTATTCATGTGGTACAAATAGGAAAAGATTTCAGAACCAAAGAAGGATACATTCACAATAAAGAAGATAATTTCAGAGAACTGATTTATAGTTTTTCTTTCAGAAAATGGGGGATTGGTTTTATTGATAAAATACGATACAATATCAAATACCGTTTTTTTTATCGTGATCTTTTATTCAAATATGCCAGTCAGTATGGAATACCACAATTGATTCATGTGCATATACCTTTAAAAGCAGGATTGGTGGCAAGAGAAATGTGCGATCATTGGCATATCCCTTATATCGTTTCTGAGCAGGCTTCGTATTATGAAATGTCAGCAAAAGATAACTTTTTTAAACGTAGTTGGTTCTTCAAACACAATACAGCAAAGGTTTTTAGAGATGCAAAAATGATTACGAATGTTTCAGCTACTATCGGTAAAACTATTCAACAATTATTTCATTTGAAGAAAGTTGAAACCATTCACAATTTGGTCGATACGCAATATTTTAATTATCAGGCTTCAAAAAACGAAATATTTACTTGGATTCACGCTTCAACATTAGGTCATCAAAAAAATCCTGAAGGAATGATTGAAGCATTTGAACAATTGAATCAGGTCAATTCAAATTGGCAATTGAAAATTGTTGGGCCGGTAACAGATTCATTAAAAAAATTAGTTGAACAAAAAGGGTTAATCAATAAAATTATTTTTATTGGAGAAGTTCCTTATAAAGAAGTCGCAGTTCATATGCAATCAGCTGATGCATTTGTGTTATTTAGCAGGCATGAAAACTTTCCATGTGTTATTGCAGAAGCATTGTGTTGCGGATTGCCAATTGTATCAAGTCATGTTGGAGGCATTGCTGAAGCGGTTAATATCGAAAATGGCATTTTGGTGGAGAATGAAAATATTCAAGCACTCGCGAATGCGCTAATTAAAATGATGAGTGAAAACAAAAATTATGATCGATCAAGCATCTCACAAAAAGCAATCGAGTTATATAATATGGAAACGATTGCAGAACAATTTGTTGATGTGTACAAAAATATTCTGCACTAAAATTCATTACTGTTCAGGGTAACAAAGAACACAGAAGCAATCAACAATATCCAGATATAAATTGAAATATTCAGCACGTTATTCCACCACATATAAGAAGCTCTTCTTCTATTGCCGATACTTTCAATTTCAACTTTATCGTAAAATGTAAAGAAACTAATTACAATTCTGGTAAAGTTAAAACCCTTATGCAGACCGGCAAGCAGCACTTTTACAAGCAATAAAATTGCGCCGGCAATAAATACATTATAAATATGGCTTTTAAAGAATTCTACAAAAACATCCATTTGTTCAGATTTATGGAATATTCATGCAGATATTAGATTTTTTTCAACATTTCAAAGATAAATGAATATTGGGCGGTAGTCCTATATCTTTGCAGCCGTTATGAAGAATATTAGAAATTTTTGCATTATCGCACATATAGACCACGGTAAAAGCACGTTGGCAGATCGTTTATTAGAGCATACCAAAACAATTGGCGCAAGAGATATGATGAACCAGGTTTTGGATGATATGGATCTGGAACGTGAAAAAGGAATCACGATTAAAAGCCATGCTATTCAAATTAATTATCCATATAAGGGAGAAGAATATATTTTGAATTTGATCGATACACCCGGTCATGTTGATTTTAGTTATGAAGTAAGCAGGGCATTGGCTGCGTGTGAAGGCGCATTGTTATTGGTAGATGCATCGCAGGGTATTCAGGCACAAACTATCAGCAATTTATATTTAGCGATTGATAATGATCTGGAAATTATTCCTGTCATTAATAAGATCGATATGGATGGTGCGATGATTCCGGAAGTAACAGATCAAATTGTTGAACTGATTGGTTGCAAAGCAGACGATATTATTTTAGCGAGTGGTAAATCCGGTATTGGTATTGAAGATATTTTACAAGCAATCATTGAACGTATTCCTGCGCCGAAAGGCAATGAAGATGCGCCTTTGCAAGCATTGGTGTTTGACAGTGTGTTCAATAGTTTTCGGGGCATTATTGTGTATTACAGAATTTTTAACGGCATCATCAGAAAAGGAGATAAGATTCAATTCATTGCAACAGGTGCAGAATATGAAGCGCAGGAAGTGGGTGTATTGAAATTGACTATGACATCCAAGAGTGAAGTAAAAGCAGGTGATGTGGGTTATGTAATCACAGGCATTAAAACTGCAAAAGATATTAAAGTTGGAGATACCATTACATTGGCATCAAAGCCCGGAAAAATGATTCATGGTTTTGAAGAAGTAAAACCAATGGTATTTGCAGGCATATTTCCGGTGAATACTGATGAGTTTGAAGAATTGCGTGATTGCATGGAAAAATTGCAATTGAATGATGCTTCATTAACTTTTGAATTAGAAACATCGCAAGCATTGGGTTTTGGTTTTCGTTGCGGCTTCTTAGGATTGCTGCACATGGAAATTATTCAGGAAAGATTGGAAAGAGAATTCAATCAAACGGTTATCACTACTGTTCCTAACGTAAGTTTCATTGCATATACTTCGAAAGGCGATAGAATTGATGTGAACAATCCTACGGAAATGCCCGACCCAACTAAATTAGATAGGATTGAAGAACCCTTCATCAAAGCACAGATTATAACATTACCCGAATACATCGGTAATATCATGACATTGTGTTTGGGTAAACGCGGTATTCTCATCAATCAATCTTATTTAACGCCTACAAGAGTTGAATTGGTTTTTGAAATGCCATTAACAGAAATCGTTTTCGATTTTTATGATAAATTAAAAAGCTCTACCCGTGGTTATGCTTCATTTGATTATGCACCTATTGGTTATCGTGAAGCAGATATTGTGAAGATGGATATTTTATTGAATGGTGATAAAGTAGATGCATTGAGTGCATTAATTCATAGAAGCAGAGCACAGGATTTTGGAAGAAGATTATGCGAAAAATTAAAAGAACTTTTACCTAAACAACAATTTCAAATTGCCATACAAGCTGCAATTGGTGCTAAAGTAATTGCCAGAGAAACTATTTCTGCTATGCGAAAAGATGTGACTGCTAAATGTTATGGTGGTGATATCAGCCGTAAAAGAAAGTTATTAGAGAAACAAAAAGAAGGAAAGAAAAGAATGCGACAAATTGGTAATGTAGAAGTTCCGCAGGAAGCGTTCTTAGCTGTGTTGAAATTGGATTAGTTACCGCCTTTTTTTTTGATTTTTCTGGGATTGCTCCTCCAATTGCTTTTCATTGCGCAATCCTTTCTCATCTAACAAAGGCTTTGGAAATGCACTTTGCTTATCGTCAAATATCACATTGGCAAAAGGATTGTTTACATATTTCCAAACTCCATTGATCCATCTGAAACCTTCATAATCGCCATAAGGAATTAAAGTAGATTTATTTTTCGGATCATTACCATCACTGGTTAAATGATCGAAAATAATGGCATCATATCTCGGATCAAAATTTAATCTGGCACCTCCATCTTTTTTATATTCTAAACAAAAACGATAAGCCGGCTGCTTAGGTTTCATGTTATCATTAGGATAACTAAATAATCTGCCTCCAAACTGCGGATTGCCTTTCTCATCAAAAGTCAATACTTCAATCCATTTTTTATTGGTACTGCCATTGTTTTCATCACTACCCAATAAAGTATAATATTTTTTATTATTGAATGTTTTCAAAATGACCTTATAATAAATAGCACCAATCCAATGTTTGGTATCGCGAATAGAGTCAGTAGGAGCTCTTGTAAATTCCGACATATCGAATAAAGGAAATAACTTCAATGAACCATCATCTGTTTTCATTTGTATGGCACCACGCTGACGATAATATTCATAATCTTTCATCACCTGCCAGGTATAAATTCTGAAACTGCTATCCGGTGCTAATAATTTTGAAATCGTTTTAATAGAATCGAAGGGATAATAGATAGAGTAAGGAACTTTTAATGCTTGTACCAGCCCACGAGTAAAAATGCTATCTGCACGAAAACGATCTAACCATTCATCCGCATTTACAATACTATCGGCAGCACCTTTGATATTGGTTTCAATCTCTTTTAATTTTTGCAAATCAGTTACAGTGATGCTTTGAGAAAAAACATTTGTAATGAAGATGAAGCTGAATGCAATTAAAAATAGTTTCATACAAGATTTCATTGCAACTAAGTTACAACGCATTATTGGCTATTACAATTGATGTGAAAAGAAAAAATATTTTTATGATTTTGTTAATGCATCAGCGAATTCGGCTAAAGTATTAAATCGCAGGTCTGTGAATTCATTTGGAAAAACTGTTTCGGGATTGGTAGTCGCAAGGAAAACAGTGAACATGCCTGCGTTTCTGCCAAATTTCATATCACTTAATTTATTTCCGACAATAATACTTTTAGAGAAATTGATTGAAGGGAAATCTTGTTTAGCCTGGAAAGCCATACCCGGGTTGGGTTTGCGATTAGGGGAAGCGTCTTCTAAATCGGAGCAATAATATATTTTATGAATTTTTCCTCCGGCAGATCCAATTTTATCCAGCATAAAATGATGAATACTATGGAGATCATCCAAACTCATCAACCCTTTGCCAACACCTTTTTGATTAGTAACCACAACAATGGTGTGAAACAAATCAGCCATTTTTGAAATAGCTTCAACAACACCGTCTAAAAAAATGAATTCCTCTTTATTAAATATATAACTTCCGTTCTTATCCTTATTGATAACACCATCCCGATCTAAAAATAAAGTCCAGCTATTGTCTATTTGTTTTAAATCAAGCATAATTTATAATTCTTTTTGAGCTCTGTTATAATCTTCCGGAATGCCAATGTCAATAAAATATTCATCCTGCACAACGCCTAACATTTTTTTAGTTGAATAAAATTCTTCGAGATAATCTTTTTCAAAAGAAAATTTTTGAGGTAATTCTTCATTCAAAAATGATTGAACGTTTAACGCATAAACACCGCCATTGATCAATCCGCTTTCATAAAATTGTTTTTCTTTAAATGAAATGATTTGGTTTTGTTCATTCATTTCAACTACACCATATCTATCAAAGTTGGTCATTGGTTTCAATGATAAAGTACAATCGGCATTGGATTGTTTATGCAAAGCAGAAAGCTTTGCTGCATTGATTTTGAATAAGGTATCTCCATTAGTAACCAACACATTTTGCTCTGTAGTTTTTGAGCAAGACAATTGTATGGCTCCGCCGGTTCCTAATGGTTCTGCTTCAATGGAAAATTGAAAATCGATATTTGAAAACCGTTGATGTATGAAATCTACAATCGCTTCACTCTTATAACCCAAAGATAAAATGAATTTATTGATTCCCTGTTGTTGTAAATGATCAATCACATAAGCAATAAATGGTTTGCCATTTATGGGTGCCATGCATTTTGGCAAATCAGGAACTGCACTACGTAATCTGGTTCCTAAACCACCTGCTAAAATAATGGCTTCATTTATTGACACAATTAAAAAAGTTTGGCTTCTACTAATTCGCAAATAATATGTCCGAGCATAATATGACTTTCCTGGATACGAGGTGTATCAGTTGAAGGAACATTGATCAAATAATCAGATACATCTTTCATTTTACCGCCACTTACACCCGTGAATGCAACTGTTGCAATTCCTTTTCCTTTTGCTACTTCAAATGCTTTTAAAATATTGATTGAATTGCCGGATGTGCTCAATCCAATCAACACATCACCTTTAACACCAATGCCATCTACCAATCTTGAATAAATAACATCATAACTATAATCATTTGCAACAGCGGTCATGTAAGAAGTATTGCAATGCAAAGCCTCTGCCGGTAAAGCTTTGCGGTCTTTATAAAATCTTCCGGAAAATTCAGCAGCCAGGTGTTGAGCATCAGCGGCACTGCCGCCATTGCCGCAAAACAGTACCTTGTTACCGTTATTAAAAGCAGTTACTATTACATCAATTACATTTGAAACAGTTTGTTGAATTGCTTCATCTTTTAATAAAGCCTGCTTTGTTTCAATTGAAGCAGTAATGATTTGTTTTATTTTATCACTCATAAGTTTATTCTGAATTTTTAAATCTTAGATGGTCCAAGTAGTTAATCCATGTTGAGAAAATTGATAAGATTGAATATTGCCGCCAAAAGTATTCAATACTTCTATTACTTGATAACGAGTATTATTCGGACAATAAAATGTCATAAAACCACCGCCACCTGCACCGCTTATCTTTCCGCCTGTAGCACCTGCTTTTTTGGCGGCGGTATAAATATCTTCAATTAAGGTATTGGAAATATTATGCGCCATTTTTCTTTTCTGCTGAAAACCGAAATCCAATATTTCGCCAATTTCGTTTACTCTTCCTTTCAATAAAGCTTCTTTCATCATCTTTGATTGTTCTTTCAATTGATGCATCGCCTCCACACTTTTTACATCTTTGTCCAACACATTTTTTTGTTGTTCTTTGATAATGGTGGCAGATTCCCTGCTGGTAGAAGTATAATAGAGCACTAAATTATTTTCCAATTCATTCAAATATTCCTGTCGAATACGCAATGGATTTACAATCACTTTATCATTTTCATAAAACTCCATAAAGTTAACACCACCAAAGGTTGCAGCATATTGATCTTGTCTGCCACCTGCTAACTGTAAATCTTTTCGCTCAATCTCATAAGCATAGTGAGCAATATCATAATCTCCCAAGGGCAATTTCAACATCTCCACAAATGCACCAATGATTGCTACTACTAAAGTTGAGGAAGTTCCTAATCCACTTCCAGCAGGCGCATCAACAAAAGTGGATAATCGAAAATTAGTTAAAGGCAAACCATAATCTTTTTGAATACGGTTATACACACCTTTCAATAAATCCAATTGTCCATTGATAGGTAATTCATTGCTCCAATCAAAACGTTGTTCTTCTTTTCTGTCTAATGCCTGCAACACAATTCCATTTTCATTCAATGGTTCAATACTGGCATGTGCGTATAAAGAAATAGAAGCATTTAAAATAGCGCCACCAAATTCATCACTATAGGGACTTACATCTGTACCGCCACCGGCCAAACCAATTCTTAATGGAGCTTTACTTCTATAAATCATTTTTGTAATCGTCTTTTGTTTTTCAATTGAGCTTTGTTGTGTTGTAGGCTCCCCTTTTTTAGTACAGATTAAAAGTATAATTTAAATACATTATTACAAAACATTTTGGTTTAAACTATTGGGCGAAGTGGAGCAAGGCGAAGCCGAAGCGTAACGTAGCCCAATAGGAGTATAATTTTTCTC
>CAIRTF010000178.1 GCA_903881425.1 uncultured Chitinophagaceae bacterium
AATAGGGGTCTCTTTTTTATTCTATATTCCTCACACAACAAAGGACCCACGATTTAACGTAAGTCCTTGATTTTCATGTAGCGAGACCGGGATTTGAACCCGGGACCTCAGGGTTATGAAGATTTTTCAAGAAAATGAAGGCGTTGATTTATAGTTAGTTATGTTTTCACAAAACCGAAATCAACCGATTTTGACCGAATTCCGGGGGTGTTTTCCTCACGCAGCGGTAAAAATTAATTCTTATGCTTTAATTTAATTTCCACTACCCCGCCTTTACCATCTTTAGGATATTTTTTTAATGCTTGTTCTCCACTCAATACATTAACTGATTCAATATCATTTGGCGATATGGCTTTCATTTCCTTTTCTGTTATCTTAACTCCATCTAAATAAAAAGTAGGTTTACTTACAGTTTCTCCATTCTCAACAATTACATATTTTTCTGTATCACCTTCAGTTTTCTTTGTAATTACTACATTCGCCTTATTTTCTAACGCATCCAAAGCAGCTTGTTTTTTTGATGTGCTTAAAGTCACATTTGAGACAACAATTTTATCTTTATTTAGATCATAATTTAAGTTGACATCCACAACAGTATCAAATGATGTTTTAGAAGTCACTGTGATTTTATCACTTTTTAGTACGTTTGTAACCTTAATTGGTACATTTGTTTCCGCTTTATTATTTCCATATCCATTTACTGTTCCATCTTCATTTTTTTTGTAATAAACATCCCCATTCAATCCTTCTTTAGCACTATATTCAAATACCTTAATTTCATCCGATTTTTTTTGAAGATTTCCTTTTAATCCTGTTTTAGTTGTTATTACAATCACGCCATTTTTGCCTTCATTACCATATAGCGAAATGGATGATGGATTTTTTAAAACACTGATAGACTCAAATTCCTCTTCATTTAATTTAGACAGTTCAATCGGAGTTTTCAAAGGATCGCCATCTAAAATGTATAAAGGAGTTTTTTTATCCCCAACAGCCGTATCAATATCACCCTTAAATTGAATCATAGCCGCATTTATATAATAATTTGGTTTTGCTTGTGAAGGATTTGGAGGTGTTGGGGGCGTTATCTTTTTTGGCTTTGTAGTATCATTCACTAATAAATCAATAGTATTTTGAATTGCTTTAGCAGTTTTCTCAATCTTCTCACTTGCATTTACCTTAATAGATACTAAACAAACAGTTGCAATTAAAATGGGCAATACCATTACCCTTCTTAAGTAGGAGTATTTTGTGTTGGTTGATTTTGTTAACATAGTTAATCGTCGTTTAATGGATGAATAAAAAAATTGGTGTGTTGGATTTAAAAAATGATTTCCGTAATGGGTCTGTAATAACATTTTAGCAAACGCTTCTACATTACTATCCCCTACCGCTGATTCGTCTGCTATAAACTCATGAATAGTCACTAACTCCTTTTGAATAACCCAATTAAATGGGTTCATCCAAAATATTGAAGTAATAATTTGACAATATATTCTGTCCCAGGTATGCTTTTGCTGTATATGGGTAATTTCGTGTTTGAATATTTGCTGTCCTCCTTCTTCTTGTAATGAAATGGATTGTTTCCAAAATAAATTATTTAAAAAAGAGAAAGGCGCATTGTCGTCATTAGTATTAATAAAATCAAACCCCTCCATTTGCGTTACATCACTTTTTCTTTTTAGTAATTGAATTTTTATAACATTTAAAAGTAGTATACTAAATAAAATAATGGCTACAATACCTGCTATAACTAAAGAATAATCCACCCAATCATATTGAATACTCTCATTCACATTAGATATTGGTAAAATAAATTGTACGATTTCATTTGAACTATATAAAACAGGTTTCTCCACTATAAACCAATCAAACTTCAACAGGGGAATAACTAAACTCATTATTGATGCAGTCAATAAATAAAACCTATTGTAATAATGAAATTTCTTATCTCTTAATGCAATCCAATAATAAGCCAAGAATATACCTGATATTAATATTGTTTTAAGAATATAGGTGATCACAATTTGACTAGTCATGATTTTTGTTTTTTAATTGTTTTAAAAGCAATTCCAAATCCTGGATGGACATTTGTTTTTTATTCACTAAAAAGGAAACGACATTGGAGTAAGACCCTTCAAAGTAACTTTCTGTCAAGCCCTCAATTCTTTTAGCAGAGTAGGCTTCCTTACTTACCAAGGGATGGTAAAAATTGTTTCTGTTTGGGTTTTGAATACCTACAAATTCCTTCTCTACTAAAATCTTTAAAAGAGTTGCCACTGTATTATGATGTGGCTTTGGCTCATCAATTGCCTCTAAAACATCTTTAATAAATCCGCCCTTATCCAATGCCCATAAGGCTTGCATAATTTGTTCTTCGGCTTGTGTCAGTTTTTTCATAGTTTAATAATTTACTTTCTAACTAAATTCTTAGTCAATATTATAACTATATTTTTAGTTAAACAAATAATTTTTCAAGATATTTTTTTATTTGTAAAGTAATAGCTTTACTTTTGTGTATTAATAGTCAAGTTAAAACTTTACTTTATGACAAATAATAAACTTCAGTTCCAACAGCTGAATGAAAAAATGGACCAATTAACTGGTTTGCAGCATGTTATTGTGCCACCTATTGGATGGATAAAAGCAATACGTAATGGCATTGGTATGTCTATGGAACAATTAGGCAAAAAACTTTCCATTACCAAGCAAGGGGTTATGGATATTGAGAAACGTGAAAAGGAAGGCGCAATCACTATTAAGTCGATGCAAGAGATTGGAAAGGCCATGGATACGCAATTTGTTTATGGGTTTGTACCTAAAGCAGGTAGTTTGGAGCAAATGATAGAATACCGCGCTTTAGAAATTGCTTCAAAAATTGTAGAACGAACTTCCACTACAATGAAATTAGAAGACCAAGCAAATTCAAAAGAGCGTATTGAAAAAGCAATCAAGGAAAGAGCTACAGAAATTATTAACAAAACGCCTAAAATTTTATGGGACTAAATTTAATATACAATGATGGCCAAACTCCGCTTGATGAAGATGAAAAAGAAGGTCTATTAATTAAGTCTATTGCTACAAGAGGCGAATTGGACGAATTTGAACAACAGAATATTGAAGATGCTATACAGTGGAGTTTATCTAGGAAATTTAAATCTGATCAAATCCTAACTGAACCGTTTATTCTAGCGCTTCATAAAAGAATGTATGGAAGGGTTTGGAGTTGGTCTGGCGAATACCGAAAAACAAATAAGAATATTGGGGTTGACAAATTAGATATACCCGTGGCATTAAGATCATTAATAGATGATGCTTCCTATTGGCTTGAACATAATGTATATGAACCAGATGAATTTGCAATAAGATTCAAACACAGATTGGTTAGCATACATTGCTTTCCAAATGGCAACGGACGTCATAGTCGTATGATAGCTGATATTATCATTGAAAAAATCTATCAGCTACCAGTTTTTTCTTGGGGAGGTGCTAGTCTTTCCGAGGACATGGATATAAGAGCGCAATACCTTAAAGCAATAAGAAAAGCTGATAAAGGTGAGTTTGATTTACTGTTTAAATTTGCAAGATCCTAATATCAAAAAAGCAGGCCGTTAATGCCTGCTTTTTATAACTGCTATATTATTCTCAAGAATAACACTGTAGCGAGACCGGGATTTGAACCCGGGACCTCAGGGTTATGAAGATTTTTCAAGAAAATGAAGGCGTTGATTTATAGTTAGTTATGTTTTCACAAAAC
>CAIRTF010000179.1 GCA_903881425.1 uncultured Chitinophagaceae bacterium
CATTACTGCCAGAGTGACCAAATTTGACTTGTTGATATTTTTACCATTTTATCTTGGTGAATTTTTTAACTAATATTTTACAATTTTGACTTATAGTTATGGTATTATTTGTGAATAAATAAATAAGTTGTTTGACAATAAACCGGTTTGTTGCAATACTTTATTGCGAACAAAAAAAGCGCAACCCGTTATCCAATCAACTTCTTTAACAGTATTATCAATTTGTTTTTCCTTTCTTAAATAACCTTTTGAATAAGTATAACCCCAAAACTTATTATAGTAAGAACCTGCATTCCAAATAATTTTTCTATCGTGATTGAAATATATTTTTGGTTGAATGGCACCCACCTGAGGATGAGCATCCATATAATTGATTAATATGGATAAAAAATCTTTTTCAACGAATGTATCGTTGTTCAATAAAATGGAATAGGTATAATTATTTTGAATAGCATATTTTAATCCTAAGTTGTTGCCGCCGGTAAAGCCGAGATTTTGATTTGATTCAATTAAAATAATATCTGGATGAATTTCTTTTAATTGTTTCCCTGAACCATCCTGCGAACCATTATCTGTAACAATGATATCATAATCAGAGAAAGACATTTCTTTCAAAGAATGGATGCAGTCATTGGTAAAGCTGAAGCTGTTCCAATTCACTAAAATGACGGCTACTGTTTTACTCATTCACGCAAAAATAACTGTAAACAAATTACTTGCCTAAAACATCAATTATTTAATCGAAGTTTTTTAATAAAATACAGATAAATAATCAGGCAGCTTGTTTCAATAATGAATGGATAGAAGGCAAAGAATTTCGGAATATTCAACCAAACAAAAAGTATAGAAACAAGAACAGATAGTATGAGAATGATAAAAGAAATTTTAAGAATAACAGAAAATGCATTTTTAATCAGCAGTTCAATAACACTCAATGCATTTAAAGAAATGAATAAGGGTGTTAATGCGATGATACGTAAATACGATTCAGATAATTCATTTCTTTGTCCGCTGATAATGGGAATAATTAATTCAGGCATCAAAAATAAAATCAGTCCTACGATCAGAAATGCAATAGTTAAAAGCATATTTAGTTTCGTCTTATTTTGATACCAGGTTTGTGGTTTTTTTTTAAACATGTTCACAGCTCTTGGAAAAACACTTGTAGCGAAGGAGGAGATCACTAATCTGCAAGCACCTATGAGTTTATCGCATAAAGAATAAGCACCTAATACCAAAGGGTTTCCGGCATAAGATAAAGTAAATAGAAAAAAAGATTGTTGTAAATGAACCGAAACACTATTGAATACCAAAGAGAAATTTTCTTTCAGTAGTTTTTTTAGATTTGATAAATGGGGATAGCGAAAATGAATATGGTATTTTTTTGCTGCGAATAAGATTAATATAATATAAAAAAAAAGGCTTGGTATACCCATGAAAAAATTAACCAGATCAGCCTGTGCAGCAGAATGGACAAAGAATATGATCAATGCAATGGAAAAGATCTTAGAAATTAAATTGGCAACATTGAAAACAAATAATTTTTCAATCCCAATAAAAAAGAAAAGCGGATTAATGATCTCTGCTACAATAATGGGTAAAGCAAAAAGGAAGAAAGAAAAATTCCCAACACCAATAGCATACATGATGATCAGCACTATTAATGAAACTATAAATAATATTGATCTGGAATACAGAATAGCAAAGAATATAGACGATTTGGTATCATGTTCATCCTTGTGTAAAGCCATATCTTTTATTCCCGATTGACTTGTTCCGTAATTAACGATCGTTCCCATCAATACTGCAAATGAGTTGGCTACAATTACATAACCAAATTGCTGTAATCCGACAATTCTGATAATGATGGGGAATAAAATTATTTGCAATAATGCATTGGATGCTTGTATAAAACCTAAATGAAAGAAATTAAGCAGGAAGCCGACATTATTTTTTAACAGCGCAATATTTTTTTCTTTGTTAAATAATGTCATGAATCATTAATTGTGCATTCTATTTTTATCGATCAATATTTAATAGCGGTAATCTTTATATTATCTATTGACCAGCTTTTAGTACATCCGCTATTATAGGGTTGCAGCGCATCAGCGCAATAAATAGTTGTTGAATCAATCGTATGCGGGATAGTAGTTACAAATTTATACCAACTACTCCCATCAGCTTGAGCGGCAGTACTACATCTGCCCGGTAATGCAGTAATATAAGCATCTCCACGTGCAGGATATTCCGGACCGGATAAATAATAACTTGGATAAGATTGTTTGTAAGAGGTATTGGAAAAAGTAGTTAACAGCACATTTTGATTATCGATTAATATTTTCCACAGGTCGGGAACAGCAGAAGTTCCTAAATAATCTCCTTGCCATGGCCCATGTATATACAAATCAAATTCAACATTAATGGCGTTGTGCACAGGAAGATGGTTTAAGAAAACAGTAAAAGCTCCATTATTAAATCCGCCTAAAACTTTAGAACCATTAAAAGTGAAAACTTTGGGGGTATCAGTTGATAAATAAAATCTGGAAAGTCCAATACCATTATACTGACCTGTTTCAAAATCATTAAAATAAACAAGATTTTGAACGGTTAAATTTTTAAAACAGGAAGGCAATTCCAATAATATAAAAGCTAATATCAGGTATCGTAAAATTATATGCGATTTTATCTTCTTCATCAGCTTGTTAATGCAAACAAAAATATAATTATACTGCCTAAACCTTCAATATTTTTTCTATTCAACAATATTTCTCACTGTTTCAACAATCCTTACCTTCGCAGCCATGCAAAAACTGCAGATCAAAATCATCAACGAGTCTTCTAATCAGCCACCTGAATATGCAACGGCAGGTTCATCCGGCATGGACATTAGAGCCAATTTAACAGCATCTGTTATTCTAAAACCTTTGGAAAGGCAGCTCATTCCAACCGGAATATTCGTTGAATTACCTTTGGGATATGAGATACAAATACGCCCCAGAAGCGGACTTGCCATCAAACAAGGCATTACTTGTTTAAATTCGCCGGGAACGATTGATGCAGATTACAGAGGTGAAATAAAAGTTATTTTGATTAATTTATCCAATGAAGTTGTAACCATTCATCATGGCGATCGTATTGCTCAAATGGTATTACAACAAGTGGTGCAAGCAGAATGGATGCAGGTAGATATCATCAGTGAAACAAAAAGAGGAGATGGTGGGTTTGGTCATACCGGAAAAAAATAAAATCATGATGTGTAGAAATTATATCGTCTTAATTATTTTATCTGTTCTGGCTTTTGCATGTAAGCCTGTTAAAAAAGTACAATCGATTCAAACGGCGATATCAAAACCTGATACTGTAAAAACAGTGGTGGTAAGCAATATTCCAAAAATAGATTCTGCTGCCATTGTAAAAGGGATTATGGATAAAGTGATGAAAAAGAAAATTGATTTTCAAACCTTCAATGCTAAAATGAAAGTCAATTATGAAAGTGCTACCGAAAGCCAGAATGTAACTGCTTATTTAAGCATCAAAAAAGATAGTGTAATTTATATTAAAGTAACGCTTTCTCCAATTGGTGTTGTTGCTAATATATTTATCAATAAAGACAGTTTGGTGCTTATTCAATTAAAGGGTGGTAAGTCTATTCAATATCGTTCCATCAGTTACTTGCAAGACACAACCAATATACCTTTTGATTTTACCACTATTCAGGATGTATTGGTTGGCAATCCTGTTTTTTTAGACAGTAATGTTGTTTCTTATAAATTGGCTGCAGCACAACTACAGGTATTAATGATTGGAGATGTTTTTAAACATTTGATAACAATTGATAATACTGATTTTAAAGTATTGCATAGCAAGTTGGATGATGTTGATATGATGAGAAGCAGAACCTGTGATATTTCTTTCGGCACTTATGATATGGTGGATGGAAGACCTTTTGCCAGGTATCGACAAATATCAGTTTCAGAGAAATCTAAATTGGATATTTATCTCGATTTTAAAGAGGTTTCCTTTAATGATCCGTTAAAATATACTTTTTCAGTTCCCAAAAATTTCAAACATAAATAATTTATTCGCACTTTTAACGTTTAGCAACTGTTACTATTTACACTGATCAATGGAAACTGATGATGCAAAAAGGGTTTATTCTTATAATTTGTCTTTTATTGGCTACTTCTCATTCTTTCTCTCAACAGCAGCCAAGCAAAGAAGAATTGCAGAAACAACAAAAACAATTACAGAAAGAGATTGATGATTTGAATAATAGTTTGGTTTCTAATCGACAAAATCAAAAACAATATCTCAGGCAATTAGCTATCGTTCAACGAAAGGTTGCTTTACGTGAACAATTGATCAGCAGCATTAACAAAGATCTTAGAAGAATTGATGATGAAATGTATTCCAAAGAAATAGAGATCAATCATCTTAAAAAAGAATTGGATACTTTAAAACAGAACTATGCCAAAAGCATTGTGTTTGCTTATAAGAACAGAAGCAGTTATGCTTATTTAAATTTTTTATTTTCATCCGATAATTTTAATGATGCATTAAAACGGGTGGCGTATTTAAAAAGTTATCGTCAGTATCGCGAAACAGAGGCGGCGGCAATTGTGAAAACACAAGATATACTTCAACAAAATATTACTTCTCTCAATAGCAGCAAAACAGAAAAAACTTCTACGCTTAAAACACAGAGCAGTCAATTAAAAGTATTAGAAGAAGATAAAAAAGAAAAAGATCAGGTGGTAAAGCAATTAAAAGATCAGGAAAAAGATATTCAGGCACAATTAAAGAAACGCGAAAAAGAGAGACAGCAATTAAATAAAGCATTGGAAGCGGCCATCAAACGTGCACAACAAGAAGCCATTGCCAAACAAAAAGCATTAGAAGAGCAAAGAAAAAAATTACCTGTTAATAATGCGGCAAATGAAACTGCAAAAAACAATCCAACTGTAAAATCTCCAAAAACAAATGAACCGTTAACCGGTATGGTCACAGCGAAAGATAATAGCAGCAGGGATTACAGCGTATTTGAATCAACACCGGAAGGAAGAGAATTATCCATCAATTTTGAAAATAATCGTGGTCGTTTACCTTGGCCGGTTTCGGGTGGTGTAGTAACAGATCATTTTGGAAAACAGAATGTTACCGGAACCAAACTCACAGAATTGAATGATGGTATATTTATCGGAACTCAAATTGGTACAACAGTAAAATGTGTTGCGGATGGAGAAGTGACGATGATCTATGATTTGAATGATTATCAGGGTGTGTTGGTACAACACGGAAAATATTTTACAGTGTATAATAAATTATCGGATGTAAATGTTACCAAAGGTCAGACTGTAAAAGCCGGAACACTGATTGGAAAAGCAGCAGAAGATTTTGATGGCAGTGGTAAAATAGAATTCAGGGTGATGAATGAAAAAGGAAAATTTATTGATCCGGAAAAATGGTTGAAATCGAGATAAAGATTATTTTAAAATTTATGGAAAGGTTGTTTCAAATTTGAAACAACCTTTTTTATTGATGTAATAAAATCGCTTATCTTCCATGAAACGATTTTGTCATGAAAAAATATATTCTTTCATTCGATCAGGGAACTACAAGTAGTAGAGCGATCGTATTTGATAAAGATGGATCTATCATTTCTCTTGCTCAAAAAGAATTTACACAAATATTCCCTCAACCGGGTTGGGTAGAACATAATGCCAATGAGATTTGGAGTACACAATTGGGAGTTGCTGCCGAAGCTATTACCAAAGCCGGATTAACTGTTCAAAATATTGCTGCTATTGGTATTACCAATCAAAGAGAAACAACGGTGGTATGGGATAGAAAATCAGGTCAACCCATTCATAACGCCATTGTTTGGCAAGACAGAAGAACAGCAAATTTTTGTGATGAATTAAGGAAGAATGGAACAGATAAAATCATTCAACAAAAAACAGGATTAGTAGTAGATGCTTATTTTTCTGCAACCAAAGTAAAATGGATTTTAGATAATGTGGCAGGTGCAAGGATAAAAGCAGAAAAAGGTGAATTGGTTTTTGGCACAATCGATACTTGGTTATTATGGAATTTAACAAAAGGAAATGTTCATGCAACAGATGTAAGCAATGCATCTCGTACCATGTTATTCAATATTCATTCATTGAATTGGGATGATGAATTGCTGAAAATTTTTGATATTCCAAATTGCATATTACCCGAAGTGCGCAGCAGCAGTGAAGTGTATGGAGAAACACAAAATATTTTAACAGCGCATAATATTCCCATTGCAGGTATTGCGGGAGATCAGCAAGCAGCTTTATTCGGACAAATGTGTACGCAACCGGGCATGGTAAAAAATACCTATGGTACCGGATGTTTTATGTTGATGAATACAGGAACAAAAGCAGTTCCATCCACGAATCATTTATTAACCACTATTGCGTGGAAAGTGAATGGTGTTACACAATATGCATTGGAAGGAAGTGTGTTTATTGCTGGTGCGGTAGTACAATGGTTAAGAGATGGATTAAAAATTATTCGATCATCATCCGAAATAGAATCATTGGCAAATGAAGTTGAAACAAGTGATGGCGTATATGTTGTTCCTGCATTTGCAGGATTGGGTGCACCTTATTGGAATCAACATGCAAGAGGAACAATGGTTTGTCTTACCAGAGGAACAACTTCATCTCATATTGCAAGAGCTGCATTAGAAAGTATCGCTTATCAAACAATGGATGTATTAAAAGCAATGGAAGCAGATTCGGGTATTTCAATCAAAGAATTAAGAGTGGATGGTGGTGCAACGGCTAATAATTTATTGATGCAATTTCAAAGTAATATTTTGAATTGTAAAGTGGTTCGACCGGTTGTTACAGAAACCACAGCATTGGGTGCAGCTTATTTAGCAGGATTGGCCGTGGGTTATTGGGAGAATATGGAAGAGATTCAGCAACAATGGCAAATGGAAAGAATTTTTTCTGCCAAAATGAATGAAGCAAACAGAAAAGAATTATCTGATGGATGGAAAAAAGCGATTGATGCTACTATAAGTTGGACGAAATGAATTTAATAGAATAAAAAGTTTTTGTTTGATGAATAGAAATGAAATGTTGCAACAATTATCATCCATTGACGAATGGGATATCATCATCATTGGTGGCGGTGCAACGGGCTTGGGTGCTGCATTAGATGGTGCCAGCAGAGGGTATAAAGTTTTGTTATTGGAACAATTTGATTTTGCAAAAGGAACATCAAGTCGCTCTACTAAATTAGTGCATGGCGGAGTAAGATATTTGGAACAAGGAAATATCAAATTAGTATTTGAAGCATTAAGAGAAAGAGGAAGATTATTAAAAAATGCACCACATATTACTTCTTCAAAAGCATTTATTCTTCCGGTTTATAGTTATTGGCAAAAATTCTATTATAGGCTTGGATTGATGCTGTATGATTTACTTTCAGGGAAATTAAGTTTGGGCCCAACAAAATTATTGTCAAAGAAAAAAGTGATTGAATTTGTTCCATCAATTCAATCAAAAAATTTAAAGGGTGGTATTTTATATTACGACGGACAATTTGATGATAGCAGATTAGCTATTGATATCGCTTCAACTGCGGCAAAACATGGCGCAATAGTTTTAAATTATTGTAAAGTAATCGGCTTTGAAAAAAAACGTGTACCCAAAAATCAACATAAAATCATTGCAGTTAAAGCGACTGATACATTAAGTGGTCAAGAGTATACATTGAAATGCAAAGCCGTAATCAATGCCACAGGTGTGTTTACAGATACAGTGATGCAAATGGATGAGCATGAAAAACAGAATATTATTTCTCCATCGCAGGGAGTACATTTAGTGATCGATAAAAAATTCTTTGAGGGCGATAATGCATTGATTATTCCCAAAACATCCGACGGAAGAGTATTGTTTGCGGTGCCATGGCAAGATAAAGTGGTTGTTGGAACAACTGATACACCAATGAAAAAAATTTCAACAGAACCCATTGCATTGGAAGAAGAAATTAAATTTATTATTGCACATTTTAATCGCTACTGTAAAACTTCTATTGAAAGAGAAGATGTAAAAGCAGTGTATGCAGGCTTAAGACCTTTGATAAAAATAAAAGGTGGTGGTAATACATCTTTATTGTCGAGAGATCATACCATTATTGTTTCAAAAAGCGGACTGGTGAATATCACCGGAGGTAAATGGACCACATACAGAAAGATGGCACAAGATGCTATTGATAATGCTGTATTCGTTTCTAAATCAGTAAAGAAAATCTGTGTTACCCCAACATTGCCAATTGGTGATTGGAGTTTGCCCATTGATAAAAATGATCATTTTCATGTGTATGGCAATCATGCAAATGAGATTCAATCTTTAATCAAGAAAAATAATTCCTGGAAAGAAAAAATTCATTCTTCTTTTGAATACACAAAAGCAGAAGTAATTTGGTTTGTGCGAAGTGAAATGGCAATTTGTGTAGAAGATGTTTTGGCAAGAAGAACAAGAATGTTATTTTTAGATGCAAATGTTGCCATAGAATCTGCACCGCTTGTTGCAGAACTGATGATGAATGAGTTAAACAAAGACGAAAATTGGAAACATCAGCAAATCGAATCATTCATCAAATTAGCAAAACAATATTCTTTGTAATAAATTCTTCATCAATCATTTAATAATAATTTTTATGTCACCTTTCATCGGAGAGCTTATAGGTACAGCCTTGTTAATTATTTTAGGCGATGGCGTTGTAGCCAATGTTGTATTAAATAAGACAAAGGGTAATAACAGTGGATGGATCGTTATTACTTTTGGTTGGGCAATCGCAGTATTTGTAGGTGTTTTCACAGCCGCATCGGCAAGTGGTGCACATTTGAATCCTGCAGTCACCATTGCATTTGCTGCCATTGGTAAATTTGATTGGGCATTGGTTCCAACTTATATTCTTGCACAAATATTAGGTGCCATGTTGGGTGCATTAATTGTTTGGTTGGCGTATCGTCAGCATTTTAATGAAACTGATGATGCCGCTTCTCAGTTAGCTGTTTTTTGTAATGCACCTGCTATCAGAAATACTATACATAATATCGTAACAGAAATAATCGGAACTTTTGTTTTAGTTTTTGCTGTATTAAATATTGCGTCACCTTCAAGTAGTTTGGGTGCCATCAATGCATTACCTGTTGCATTAATTGTTTTAGGAATTGGATTGAGCTTAGGCGGACCAACAGGCTATGCCATTAATCCGGCAAGAGATTTAGGTCCGCGTATCATGCATTATATTTTACCAATGAAAGGAAAGGGGAAAAGTGATTGGAGTTATAGTTGGATACCGGTTATAGCTCCGATTATTGGCGGAGTGATTGCTGCATTTTTATTTCAAGCGATTTCTTAAAGGCTTATTTATCATTCATCATATTTATTAAAATCAATCAACATGAGAAAAATTATTCTACCTGTTCTAGCATTGATGTTATTTTCATCATCATTTGCTCAGGAAACAAAAAAAGAAAATCTGCCACAAACAAAAGAAGAAAGAAGAATGGCGAAGTTGTTAAAGTCGGCAACTTATCCGCTTATTAAATCCGAACCGATGTCAGGTGTTATTCCGGTAAATGATGTAACGGAAAAGCCCGATCCAACAATGAAATATAAATTATTGTTTAATGTTTCGATCGGTTCAAAAGATAGTGCAAAAATCAGAAAAGTAAATTCCGGATTAAGTGAAGTTGGAAGAGTAATCAATCTTCATATTGCTTCGGGTATTCCAAAAGAAAATTTAGAAGTGGTAGTAGTTGTTCATGGAATGGCATTATTCTCCGTTGCAAATAATGAAGCTTATCAATCTAATTTTAAAATCGATAATCCCAATTTGGTATTGATGAAAGAATTGGAAGATGCGGGTGCCAAATTCATTGCATGTGGACAAGCAATGGCTTTTTTAGAATTTAAGCACAAGGATTTATTGCCTAATGTAAAAATTTCTATAACTGCTCAAACAGCGCTTTTCAATTATCAATTAAAAGGATTTGTAAAGTATGATGAAAGTACTGAAGATTAAGAGGATTGTCTTCTTTTAACCCTTATCTGGTAAGGCTTTTAGCTAAATTTTGTAAAAATAAAATTTTTGCAAAAAAACCTTCTTTTTGAAAGATGCATTCCCTTACCTTTGCCGCAAATTTTAAACCTTTCTTATTATGGCTTCAAAAGGTAAAGTAAAACAGATTATCGGTGCCGTTGTTGACGTGCATTTTCCAAACGATAATATATTGCCCGAAATTTATAATGCGTTAGAATTAAAGAAAAGTAATGGGGATGTGTTGGTTTTAGAAGTTCAGCAGCATTTGGGAGAAGATAGTGTTCGTACCATTGCAATGGATGGAACTGAAGGCTTAACTCGTGGAATGGAAGTGATTGATACCGGCAAAGCAATTGCAATGCCAACAGGCGATGCGATCAATGGTCGTTTGTTTAATGTAACAGGTGATGCCATTGATGGTTTGCCGCAAGTAAGTAAAGCAGGGGGCCGACCTATTCATAACAAGCCACCATTATTTGAAAACTTAAGTACTGCAACAGAAATTTTATATACCGGTATTAAAGTAATTGACCTGATTGAGCCTTATGCAAAAGGTGGTAAGATCGGTTTATTTGGTGGTGCGGGTGTAGGTAAAACAGTATTGATTCAGGAGTTGATTAATAATATCGCAAAAGGTTATGGTGGTTTATCTGTGTTTGCAGGTGTTGGAGAAAGAACCCGTGAAGGAAATGATTTATTGCGTGAAATGATTGAAGCAGGTATCATGAAATATGGCGATGCTTTCAAACATAGTATGGAAGAAGGCGGATGGGATTTAAGTAAAGTGGACATGGAAGGTTTGAAAGATTCTAAAGCAACATTCGTATTCGGCCAAATGAATGAACCTCCGGGTGCACGTGCTCGTGTAGCATTAAGCGGATTGACCGTTGCTGAATATTTCCGTGATGGTGATGGCACCGGAAAAGGGAAAGACATTTTATTTTTCGTAGATAATATCTTCCGTTTCACACAAGCAGGTTCGGAAGTATCTGCCTTGTTAGGTCGTATGCCTTCTGCGGTGGGTTATCAGCCAACCTTAGCAACAGAAATGGGATTGATGCAGGAACGTATCACTTCTACCAAAAATGGTTCTATTACTTCTGTACAAGCAGTGTATGTACCGGCAGATGACTTAACTGATCCGGCTCCGGCAACAACATTTGCTCATTTGGATGCAACAACTGTATTGAGTAGAAAAATCGCTGACTTAGGAATTTATCCTGCGGTGGATCCATTGGATTCAACTTCTCGAATTCTTACACCAATGATCGTTGGTAATGAACATTATGATACAGCGAACAGAGTAAAATTAATTTTACAACGTTATAAAGAGTTACAAGATATCATTGCCATCTTAGGTATGGATGAATTGAGTGATGAAGATAAAATGACGGTTCAACGAGCAAGAAAAGTTCAACGTTTCTTATCTCAACCATTCCATGTGGCTGAACAATTCACCGGATTGAAAGGTGTGTTTGTAAGTATTGAAGATACCATTCGCGGATTTAACTCTATTATGGATGGAGAAGTAGATGAATATCCTGAAGCAGCTTTTAACTTGGTAGGAACATTAGAAGATGCCATTGAAAAAGGTAAAAAATTGATTGCGCAAGCAAACGCATAATTATGACTTTAGAAATATTAACACCGGAGAAAAAATTATACAGCGGAGAAGTGTATGGCGTTCAATTGCCTGGTATTAGTGGGTTATTTGAAGTCTTGAATCAGCATGCACCATTGGTAAGTGCTTTGAAAAAAGGCAATTTGAAAATTTTAAAGGACAACAAAAATAATTTTCAGAATTACTCCATTCAAAGTGGATTTGTGGAAGTTTTGAATAATAAAGTAACCGTATTAGTCGAAGGTGCAATTGAAGCATAAGATATTCTAACTGATAAAAATTAAACCCTCAACATTGTTGAGGGTTTTTTATTGAATTGGTTTATTGAATTGAGATTATCTTAATCTGTCTGAACCTTTCACTAATTTTTCATCTTTCCAAATTCCCCGAATGGCTAAAATTAAAATCACCGGTATTAATACAGGAATAAATGCAGTGATAGTAATACTGCTTTCTTCTCCAATAAAACTTTTGCTTTGCCAATAGTATAATAGCAAAACAATGATTGATAGAAATAGTGCAAATGAGGATAACCTGATTTGCAATTTTCTTCTTGTAAAAAGAAATATGGTTATGAATGCAATAACTCCTACAGAAATGGCCGTAATATTTAATAATGGATTGTATGATGCATTTAAAAATATCATTGGTTTTGGAATGATATCCTTTATACGATGACCACTGTAAACAGAAGTTTTTAATGTGAGAAATGATAAAGCACTTACTAATAGCAGCCAAAGCGTTTGAATACGTTGTATCATAAAGAGAAATTTAATTATCCCAATTCAGGATATAAAATAAACTGACTCATAAATTCATTCACTTGTGCTTTTGTTTTTAATAAAACACTTGCATCATCTGCGTTGATTAAAGCTGTGTCAATTGCATTCACCACAAATTCCATGTGGTCTTCTTTCATTCCTCTTGTAGTAACAGCCGCAACACCAAAACGAATACCTGATGTTACAAAAGCACTTTTATCATCATAAGGAACCATGTTTTTATTAGCAGTAATATCGGCATGACCTAAAACCTGTTCAGCTTTTTTACCACTGATATTTTTATTTCTCAGATCGATCAACATTAAATGATTATCAGTTCCATTACTGATAATTTGATAGCCTCTATTCAAGAATGCTTTAGCCATGGCTTGTGCATTGCTTTGTACTTGCTTTGCATAAACCGTAAATTCATCAGTTAGTATTTCTCCGAATGCAATGGCTTTCGCTGCAATTACATGTTCTAATGGTCCGCCTTGAGTGCCGGGAAATACAGCCATATCAATCAAATTGCTCATCATTCTGATATTTCCTTTTACATCTTTTAATCCAAATGGGTTTTCAAAATCTTTTCCCATCATAATAACACCACCGCGGGGTCCGCGTAAAGTTTTATGTGTAGTTGATGTAACAAAATGACAATGATCAAATGGAGAACTCAATAAACCTTTTGCAATTAATCCGGCAGGATGTGCAATGTCTGCCATTACAAATGCGCCAACTTCATCAGCCACTGCTCTTATTCTTTTATAATCAATATCTCGACTATAAGCACTTGCTCCGCAAATAATTAATTTAGGTTTAACTTTTCTTGCTTGCGCTTCTAGCATTTCATAATCAATCAATCCTTCCTCTTTGGTTACTGTATAAAAATGTGGTTGATATAATTTACCACTGAAATTTACAGCACTTCCATGTGTTAAATGTCCGCCCATGCTCAAATCCAAGCCCAGTATAGCATCACCGGGTTGCAAAATGGCGAGCATTAATGATGCATTGGCTTGTGCACCGCTATGTGGCTGCACATTCGCATATTCAATATTGAATATTTGTTTGAGACGATCGATTGCTAACTGTTCAGTTTGATCTACAATTTCGCAACCGCCATAATATCTTCTTCCGGGATATCCTTCAGCATATTTATTGGTCATTACACCACCCATTGCTTCCATTACTTGCAATGAAGTAAAATTTTCAGAAGCAATCAATTCAATTCCTCTTCTTTGTCTTTCTAATTCTTTTTTGATCAGATCAAAAACCAAAAAATCTCTTTGCATACATCGTAATTAAAAATTGGAGTATAAATTATCAGGAGGCGCAAAAATAATTGTTATTCGTAGCAATTCATGTATGTTATTAAATAGTTTTACACTAAATTGACCTCCAGTTTTGGATGAACAAAAAAACTTTACCTATTTTCACATGCTTTTTGTGTAAATAATACACATTTGTTGCAAGCATTTATCAAAATTACTCCCTGAAATGAAAGCAATTATTCCGGTTGCAGGTGCAGGTGCCAAGTTAAGACCGCATACTTACACGCAACCAAAGGCATTGATTCCTATTGCAGGTAAAACCATTCTTAGTTTTATTGTAGACCAATTGCGAGAAGCCGGCATTACTGAATTTATTTTTATTGTAGGGTATCTTGGCGATAAGATTCAGGAATACGTGAACAATATGTATCCCGATCTCACTACTCATTTTGTTTATCAAAACGAAAGACAAGGAACAGGCCATGCGATTGAACTAACAAAAAACATTGTTGGTACAGATGAAGTTTTTGTAACCTTAGGAGATACCATTTGTGAGTTTGATATTAAAGAAGTGATGGCAAGTCCTTATAGTATGTTAGGCATAAAAAAAGTAGATGACCCCAGAAATTTTGGTGTGGCAGAAATTGGTGAAGATGGATTTATTGAACATGTTGTAGAAAAGCCTGCTATTCCAAAAAGTAATATGGCATTGGTGGGTTTATATAAAATAAAAGAAAGCGATTTTTTATTTCAATGCCTGCATCATTTATTTTCTGAAGGAATTAAAACTTATGGCGAATATAATTTAACAGATGCTTTGGATTGTATGATTAAACGCGGTGCTAAATTTCAACCCTTCAAAGTGAAGAACTGGTTCGATTGCGGTAAGAAAGAATCTTTACTGGAAAGCAATGCCACACTACTAAAAAAATCCGGCGGCAATGTAGTTGACGGACATGAATATAAAGACACGATCATTATTCCACCTGTAAGCATTGCATCAGGTTGCGATATTTCTAACTCAATCATCGGACCTAATGTTGCCATTGGCGCCAATACTTCTATTAAACATTCCATTGTTCGCGATAGCATCATCGGTTCATACACAACTTTGCATGAAGTAGTGTTGGATAATTCTTTAATTGGCAGCGATGCATCTGTAAAAGGGTTGAGTCGCAGTTTAAATATCGGTGATAATACAGAAATTGATTTTGGATAATGCTAATGTGCAAATGAGAAAATGTGCTGATATGAAGATGATAAGCATTTACTAATTTGCATATCAGCAAATCTGCACATTATGAACAATCGCATCACTCAACTCTTCAACATTGATTATCCCATCATTCAAGCCGGAATGGTTTGGGCAAGCGGATGGAAATTAGCAAGTGCAGTTAGCAATGCCGGCGGATTGGGATTGATTGGTGCAGGCAGTATGTATCCGAATGTATTACGAGAGCATATTCAAAAATGCAAAGCAGCAACTAATAAACCATTTGGTGTAAATCTTCCATTGTTATATCCTGATATTGAGCAACACATTCAAATCATCATTCAAGAAAAAGTACCGATTGTTTTTACCAGTGCAGGTAATCCTAAAACATGGACGAATATTTTAAAAGAAAAAGGCATTACTGTTGTGCATGTGGTGAGCAGTAGTTTATTTGCACAAAAAGCAGAAGCTGCCGGATGTGATGCAGTAGTGGCCGAAGGTTTCGAAGCAGGCGGACATAATGGAAGAGAAGAAACCACCACTTTGGTTTTAATTCCTATTGTTCGTAATGCTATAAAGATTCCGTTGATTGCTGCCGGTGGTATTGCAACGGGCAAACAAATGTTAGCCACCATGATATTAGGAGCAGAAGGTGTACAAATAGGCAGCAGATTTGTGTGTACGCCGGAAGCCTCATCACACCTGAGTTTCAAGCAAGCAGTGATAAATGCAAAAGAAGGTGATACCATGTTGAGTATGAAAAAAGTTGTACCTGTTCGTTTATTGAAAAATCATTTTTTTGATGAAATAAAACAAGCCGAATTAAATGGTGCAACAGAAGAACAATTAAAAAATTTATTAGGCAAAGGCAGAGCAAAGAAAGGAATGTTTGAAGGAGATATGAATGAAGGCGAATTAGAAATTGGACAAGTCAGTGCATTGATCAAAGAAATAAAACCTGCAGATAAAGTGGTAAAAGAAATTTGGGATGAGTTTTTAATGTGCAAATCTGCAAATTTGTAAATGTGCAGATTTCAAAACCATTTCATTTTCATATCTGCACATATTCATATTTGCAGATTACTTGATCAGCTTTTCTTAAATGCCCATTTCCACATTTCTTTCCAGGTTGTTTTTTTACCATACATTAAAATACCGGTTCTATAAATTTTTCCGCTTAACCAGGTTGTAAAAATAAATCCGCCTATTAAAAATAGCATGCTCGAAAATAATTGCCAATAAGGTACTGTACCCGGCACACCATATGCAATACGCGCCATCATTACCATTGGCGAACTGAACGGAATAATACTTGCCCAAGTGGCAATGGCTGTGTCCGGAGCTTGTACGGCCTGACTCATAATAATAAATGAAAAAATAATGGGCATCGTAATCGGGAACATTAAGCTTTGGGCATCTTGCGGATCTTCATTGATTACACTTCCTACTGCTGCAAAAAATGATGCATAAAATAAATAACCACCTAAAAAATAAAAAATGAAACAGGCAATGATCAATGGCCAGTTGGCAGTGCTCATGGTATGTTTTACATTGTAAATTTTTTGTGCTGCTTCGCTTGCCTGCATCATATTATTGCCGGGCATAGCACCACTATTTTGTTGCATGTGTTGAACTTGTTGCATTACATCGTGCGGAACAAAAGCTTGCGCTACGGAACCCAATGTTATAATTAACACAATCCACATAATGAATTGAGTTAAACCAACAGCACCAATGCCAATGATCTTTCCCATCATTAATTGAAATGGTTTAACACTGCTTACCATCACTTCGGCAATACGATTTGTTTTTTCTTCCATTACACCACGCATAACCATTGCACCATAAATAAACATAGTAATATAAATCAATAAACCACTGCCAAAACCAATGCCATAAGCTAATCTGGCATTGCTTTCTTCCACTTTATTTCCTTTTTCTTCCAATGGTTTTAGATCGGCATATTGAGAACGTTGATGAATGGAATCCAATCTTGATTTATCAATACCGGCATCCAGCAACATTTTATCTTCGATGGCTTTATTAATTTTTTCTTTGATGGATTCTTCAGCGATCAATCCTATTTTCTTTTTTGACCGAATGATGTATTCTGCTTTTTTAGCAGTATCTCCGAATTTTGGAATCAATAAAATAGCTGTATAACCTTTATCTAAATAATTAGAAGTATCAACGCCGGTTGTAAAATCGAATATGATATCAGCAGAGCTTTTTAAATTATTTTTAAAAAACCCGTTGGCATCTACCACTGCAATTTTCTGTTCGCTTCTTCCCTGAATAGATAAATAGGTAGATCCGGCAATAAATAATACAAATAATAACGGAGTTAAAATAGTTGTGAGAATAAATCTTTTGTTTTTTACTCTTGATAAATATTCTCTTTGTATGATCAATGAAATCTTATTCATAAATATTGTAAGAATGATAAATTAATTTACTGGTTGAAAAGCTCTGGTAGTGGCTTTGGTTCCTTCCACCAAATGAATGAAAATATCATTCAGCGATGGTAATATTTCGTTGAACCCTTCAATAGTAATATTTTGTTGAAGAAAATATTGCAACACATCATTACTGCGATAGCCTTCTTTAATTTTTACAGTTAAATTGTTGGCTGC
>CAIRTF010000180.1 GCA_903881425.1 uncultured Chitinophagaceae bacterium
AGTTGCAGGATGCATTAATATTTATTTTGGAGACGATTGTGCAAGCGTAGATTTTAATAAAAATGCTTTTTTAAGTTTTCATGATGAAGAAAGTTTAAAAAATTCAATAGATTTTGCAAAATCTATTTTTTTAAATAAAAAAAGATATACTGATTTTATTAATCAACCTATTTTTAATGAAAAAATAAACATAGATGATGTAATAAGTCATGTTTATAAAATAATGCGTTAAAATACATCTATTTTTAAATACATTTTTGTCCAATTGCAAAATATGCCACATGTGGTATAATATATAAAAAGCAAGTTGTTTTTAAAATAAAGGAGAAAAAATGTCAGTAAGATATGAAATATTAGAAAATAATACTGTAGAGGTTTTTTATGATGACGCTACAGTCCCATCTCTTCGTCAACCAAATTGGCCTAATGGAGATGCTTGGGCAGATTCAGCAGAAGCTACGGAATGGGCAGAGGCTTATGTAGCATCTCTTGGTGGATACCCAGCAAAGTTTGCTCCTAACGCTCGCGGAGAAGCTGGCGCTAACCAACCTTCACCTGCACAAAAAGAAGCTATTGAAGCAGCTCAAAAAACAATTCAAGATGCAACAACACTTGAAGAACGTGAATCTGCACAAGAAACACTTAATGCAATTTTTAAATCAATAAACAACTAGTTTAAAAAAAATAAAAATAAATAAAAGTTGACACAATAATTTTCATTTGTTATTATTAAGTATCTAATAGATGGGTTATAGATGGAACACTATGATGTTTTAATTGCAACTCCTGGAGTTATGCTTGAGGCGCAATATGTAAAAAGTTTAGTAGCTACATTATCTGAATGTGATAAGCGTGGAATTACCTATAAATGGTTAAATCATTACTCTTCCCTAGTTCATCATGCAAGAGAATTAACTGCAAGTGGTATTGAAGGGTTTAATTTAGACCCCACTCAAAGTTATCCAGGCGGCAAAGATATTACATACAATAAAATATTTTGGATTGATTCAGACATTTCTTGGACACCAGAACAGTTTTTTAAAATTTATGATTCAGAGTATGATGTTGCATCGGGCAGTTATTTACTTGCAGATGGTATTACAACAACAGTACATGCTTGGGGTGCACCAGGCGGAATGCCTGCTGTAGATATAATTAAAATGAAAGACCCCATCAAAGTTCAAAGCCTTGGATTTGGATTTGTCGCCATGAAGTCGGGCGTGTTTGAAAAAATTCAACGCCCTTGGTTTTCACATGAATATGTAAAAGTTGGAGAAGATTCTAATGGCAAAGATATTTTAGATGCAGTAGGAGAAGATATTTCATGGTGTGTTAAAGCATATCGGGCGGGAATTGAATTATATTTCCTACCAGATGTCCTAGTAACTCATATGAAAAAACAACCTATTACATGGGAACATATTAAACAAATGGTTCAACCTACTAATTTTAAGCAGAAGATATAATGTCAAAGCCTATTAAAAAACCTAAATCTATATTTATTGCAACACCAATGTATGGTGGAATGTGTCATGGATCATATGCTAAATCTTTATTTAATACAATGAAATTCTTGTTAGATAAAGGATATGAAGTCCAGTTTAGAGACATGTATAATAATTCTATTATTACCGAAGCTAGAAATTTGTTTACTCAAATGTTTTTAAAATCAGGATGCGACTATTTATTTTTTATAGATGCAGATCAATCATTTAAGCCAGAGGATGTGTTAAGGATGATTGAGGAAAATAAAGACATTATTGGTGGGGTCGTTCCTAAAAAAAGAATTAATTGGGAATCTGTATTACAAGCTGCTCAACATGGAATTCCCTCCAGCATGTTAGCTAAATTTAGCGGTGAATTTAATATTGCATTGTTGCCAGATCAAGAACAACCTGAAGATTTTAATAAATCTTTTGAGGTATCACACGTAGGCACTGGAATGATGCTCATCAAAAGATCTGTTTTTGAAAAGTTAAAAAACAGTGCAAGACCGTTTACATATAATGGAGTTGATGTGCAAGGTATTGATAATGGAGATAAACTTAATGAATATTGGAAGTGCGACATTATAGGTGATTCATTATTTGGAGAAGATGTTAATTTTTGTCATATGTGGCGTGAATTAGGTGGAAAAATATTTGCAGCGCCATATGCAAAAACCACACATGTGGGCGCACATGAGTTTTCAGGAACTTTAAATATATGAATTTGGTTGAAAAAGCTGTTAAAAACGGTGGAAAATTAGTGCCTTTAACTATATCTAATGGATTAACTAATGGGACGGGATTGATGAATCCCGCCGTGTTTGTAGATGACAATAATGAAGTTTTAGTTAATCTAAGGCATGTAAACTATACTCTTTATCATTCTGAAAATAATCAAAAGTTCCCATGCCCCTGGGGACCATTAGCATATTTACATCCAGAAAAAGATATGAAGCTTAAGACTACAAATTATCTTATGAGATTAAATGAAGATCTTTCGGTCAAGGAATGCTCGCTGGTAGATACAAGTAAATTAGATGTTACTCCAAAATGGGAATTCTATGGTTTAGAAGATGCCAGACTGCTTAAGTGGGAAAATAAATATTATATTAGCGGTGTAAGAAGAGATACCACCGATCATGGTCAAGGAAGAATGGAATTATCTGAAATTGAAATTGATAAGGATTCTTGGACAATAAAAGAAGTTTCAAGATTAAGAATACCTGCTCCAGGAGATGACAATTCTTATTGTGAAAAAAATTGGATGCCAGTCTTAGATATGCCATATCATTATATTAAGTGGACTTCTCCTACAGAACTTGTTAAAACATATCCAGATCTTCCCGCCCGATGTGAACAGGTTAAGGTTAAAGAAAGTTTAAAGTCGCCAGTTGATTTAAGAGGCGGATCACACGTTGTACCGTGGGAAAAATATTATATTGCAATAACACATGAGGTTGATTTATATAAAAACTATTTGGGGCAAAAAGATGGTGTTTATCGTCACCGATTATGTGTGTGGGATAAAGATTTTAATTTAATTGGAATTACAAAAGAAAACTTTTCCTTTTTAGATGCTAAAATTGAATTTGTGGCGGGCGCTGCAAAATATAATGATGATCTTTTAATATCTTTTGGATTTCAAGATAATGCAGCTTTTATATTAAAAACACCAGGAAACATTATAAATGAAATGATAGAGGAGGCTCTAAATGCAAACAATTGAAGAGCTAATTGAATCTGCTTCTCATGACATGCTTAATCCAATAATTAATTTTGAAATTGCAAGAAAATATCATGAAATAGGACAAACTGCATCAGCAGTATCTTTTTATTTAAGAACAGCAGAATATGGTCATGATACTAATCCGCTTTATGTTTATACATCATTGTTAAAAATAGCAGAGTGTCTAGGCGATCAGATAGGAAGAGAAACTTCTGTAAAAAATTGTTATTTGCAAGCAATGCAGTATTTGCCAAAAAGACCAGAAGCATACTTTATGATTGCTAGAGATCATGAACAAAAGGGTGAGTGGCAAGCAGCATATACTTTTGCAGAAGTTGGCTTAGCAAATGCAAGAGGTAATGAACCATTACCAACAACCACTCAGTATCTGGGTGAATTTGTTTTATTATTTGAAAAAGCCGTGGCGGGATGGTGGATAGGAAGACTAG
>CAIRTF010000181.1 GCA_903881425.1 uncultured Chitinophagaceae bacterium
CCGGCTAATAGAATGGGTTATTTAAGCGGATGGAACGGATTTCAATTAAAGATCATTCAAGAAGTAATTACCTTGATAATATTCTCCGTGTTTGCTGTTTTATATTTGAAAGAACCTTTTCATTACAAATATTTAATCAGCTTTGTATTTTTATTAGGGGCGGTTTATTTTGCCTTTAAAAATAGAAAGGTGCTTCGAAAACGAAGCACCCTTATTTAACCCTGCTACATAAAAACAAAGTTTATAATATTTTAGTTCGATGTTCTTTTAATAGTTGTATCTGCCCTACGTTGCTGCATCTTTTGTTTAATCATTTCTTTTTGTTCAGGCGGTAAACTGTCATATTTGGTTTTTAATTGTTTGATACCTGTTTTTACTTTTTCTTTTTGCTCAGGACTTAAGCTATCCCATTTGCTGCGCAATTCTTTTCTAAGCTCTTGTCGTTGTGACGGACTCATTTGCTTTAATCTGCCTCTAAGCCTTGTGCTGTCGGCATTTTGAGCTAATGAAGCACTAGAAATAATGAATAGAGCCCCAAAAAAGAAAATTGATTTTTTCATAAAATTGTTGGTTTGACTTTAGATAATTATGTAGGTTTAATCGATTTAAAAAATAATTTGGGCAACTCTGCCTTTAGCGCCAGCCAGATAAACAGCATTGCCTTTTTTTGCTTTTTGCACTACATGAAAACTTTCATTTGAAATCAATTGCCAGTTCATGCCGCCATCATTACTAATATCAACTCCGCTGGTGCCGCAAGTGATTAATTTATTTTCGTTGATATAAATAACACAACTTCGGTAGCCATGTGGTGGGGTTTGGGGAATTTTAAATGTAAATTTCTCTTTATAGTAGGTAAATAGGCTGCAATTATTTTTGCTAATAGTATCTTTTGCAAAATCTCCGCCTACAATAATTCCTTTATTTTTATAAATATCAATTGAATTTGCACCAGTTGAATTTGTTCCTTTTGTTATTGGTATTTCTTGTATAGCAATATCTTCCCAATTGTAAATATTAGATTGTTTACCACCAGAAACAAAGAACATCCCACTTTTACCACTTTTAATATTTGTTCCGCTCGATGCAAAGAATGCCTCACCTTTTTCTTTAACAGTTAAAACATCAAGAACCCCATGCCATTTTCTCCATGATTCACCTTTATCGGTTGTACTAGCCATAAAAATATTTTCGTCTAAGGGGTCGCCAATTATTATACCATTCTTTCCATCAAAATCCATCGCATCCAAAAACATTCCTTTGGTACTATCTTCAAAAACTTTATACCAATGTTGCCCGCCATCTTTTGTTTTTAAAATAACAGCCGGTTCTGCAACAGCCATAATAATAGCTGTGTTGGCATCAAATGCTTCTATATCTCTGAAATCTCGTTTCTCATAATCCTTTACAATAATCCACTGCCATATATTTCCGCCGTCTAATGATCTGCCCACTTTACCATTACTACCACTTACCCAAATGATATTATCATCAGGCACACTCATGCCACGAATACTTGTTTTGTTATCTGTAGTTAATACTTTTATTTGTTGCGCTTTTATACCAAAGACTGAAAACCAAAGACCAATTGATAGAATTATTTCTTTCATATAGTTAATTTAATACAATAAATATTTTTTTATTTGTTTTTTCCAATCTTTTGTATGAACCAATTCATTGATTTGGTTTTCAAATTTTTTTTGTGAAAGAGAAAATAAGTTTTCACTATTATAAATACCTGATAATTTATCTAAATGATTTTTTCCGGTTGGATTAACATTAGTAGGATAGGGCTTCCATTTAAAATGTTTGGGGAAAGTATCTTTTATCTTTTTAATTAATCTCAACCCATTTAAAACAGAATTTGTTTTTTTATTCTGATAAAAAGAAAACCCAAAACAAATTTCGTTTTTGTACTTGCTTTCTATTGGCATAAATTCAATAGATTTTACTTTTACATCTACACTTCTCAACCAATCATTTAATAAGTGCATGTTAATCCATGGCGCACCAACTCCTTCGAAAGAGTATTCAGTTCCTCTTCCTTCGCTGATATTCGTTGCCTCCAATAAAACCAATCCGGGATATAATAACATGGCTTCAAAACTTGTTATAGCAGGAGAAGTTGGTATAAATTGAATTTGCCAATCAGGGAAATACATATTCCGTTTCCAATTTTTACATCTAATAATTTCTATATCAGCATGAATATTTTTTGTGTGATTGAAATACAAAGCCAATTCAGCTAAAGTGCAGGAATGCCTTAAAGGGATATTCCATCTGCCAATAAAAGAAGCACAATGTTGTTCATCCAACATCGGACCCTCTGCAAATTTTAAATTGCCCGATATAGGATTGGGCCTATCAAGAATGATCAATTTCTTTTTATATTTTGCACAAGCTTCCAAAACATAGGTCATCGTCCATAAATAAGTATAACATCTGCAACCAATATCGGGTATATCAAAAACAACGACATCAATATCACTTAAATTCTTTTTAGATGGGGCTAATTTTTTATTGTATAAACTGATAATGGGTAAATGGGTTAATGTATCTATTCCGTCTTTCATTTTTTTTCCGTCTGCACCTTGCACATCTAATCCATGTTCAGGTGAAAATAATTTAGTGATCTTGAAACCTTTATCCAGCAATGCTTTGCGAGAAGAAATTAATTTGTTTGTTGTGGCAGCATGATTTGTAACCAATGCAATATTTTTATTTTTCCAAAATGGATTTTGTTTCAATAAAATATCAATACCGAATTGAATCATGGTTTGAAATTAGTTTTTGTCTTTAATGCTTCCACCACATTAAAAATAATCGGGCATCTTTCGTAATGCATAAATATCGTGAATAATCTTTTGGTAAAATCCGGGAAATGCAATCCGGGAAATTCTTTGCATCCTGCAAAACGATGTTCATACACCGTACATTTATTATCATTCAAAAAATGACAAGGAATGGTATTGATGATCATCATTCCGTTATTTCCTTTTTCTAGATATTTATTTTCAAACTCATTTCTTGATTGATGTAAATGTTTAGATAAATGATTGGCTTCTTCTTCACTCACATTGATCATTAAACTTTTACAGCAATTACCGCATTGCGTACAATCAATTTCTGAAGAAATAATATCATTTAATGCAAGTACAATTTCATCAACCTCTTTACTATCCTTATTTTTAAGATAAGTCACGAATTGTTGATTCTCAATTTCTTTTTCTTCGGCTATCGATGCGATAATTTCTAAATTTATTTGCATCTGTTTATTTATTGTACGAAAAATAAGGTTTTATCCACAATTAAAGGCCGTTTGTTTATAATCTATATTTTGCTAACCTCATCAGGTAGTTAGATTTGCGAGTTGAGAAAAACAATGTGATAATTGAGTAAAGCATAAAAATATATTAATTACTATGGTCTATCGACTATGGTCAATGATCTAAACAATGGCTGATATAAAACAAACAAATTATACTGAAGACGATATTAAAAGTCTTGATTGGAAGGAACACATTCGGTTACGTCCGGGAATGTATATCGGTAAGCTTGGTGATGGTTCTGCACCTGATGATGGCATTTATGTATTGATGAAAGAGGTTATTGATAATTGCATCGATGAACATACTATGGGCTTTGGTAAGCATGTGGATATTGTGATTGATGATAAAATGGTTTCTATTCGAGATTATGGTCGTGGCATTCCATTGGGTAAAGTGGTGGATGTGGTTAGCAAAATAAATACCGGCGCAAAATACGATAGCAATGCATTTCAGAAGAGTGTGGGCTTAAATGGTGTGGGCTCGAAAGCAGTTAATGCGTTAAGCAGCTATTTTAAAGTAACGGCATTTAGAGAAGGCAAAGAAAAATCGGCTGAATTTGAAAGAGGTGTTTTATTAAAAGATCATAAAGAAATAAAAAGCTCGGAAGAGAATGGAACATTAATCAATTTTATTGCAGATGAAAATATTTTTAGAAATTATCATTTCAGAAATGAGTTTATAGATAGTCAGCTTTGGAATTATTGTTATCTCAATGCAGGGTTGGTCATTAATTTCAATAACAAAAGATATGTAAGCAAGAATGGTTTATTGGATCTTTTGCAACACAAGACCAATCCGGATGAATTGCGTTATCCGATTATTCATTTAAAAGGAGAAGACATTGAAGTTGCATTAAGTCATAATAATGATTATGGAGAAGATATTTTTTCATTCGTCAACGGACAATATACCACACAAGGTGGCACACATCAACAGGCATTTCGTGAAGCGTATGTAAAAGTGGTGCGTGATTTTTATAAGAAAGATTATGATGCATCGGATATTCGCACAAGTATTGTGGCTGCGGTTTCTGTGCGTGTGCAAGAACCTGTTTTCGAATCTCAAACAAAAACAAAACTAGGTTCTCAATATATTTTTGAAGGTGGCCCTTCCATGAAAAAATTCATTGAAGAATTTTTAGCGAAAGAGTTAGATAATTATTTGCATCGTAATCCTACAGTTGCTGATTCATTAAAGAAAAGAATTGAACAAAACGAAAAAGAAAGAAAAGAATTAGCAGGTATTAAAAAATTAGCCAACGAAAGAGCTAAAAAAGCCAATCTGCACAATAAAAAATTACGCGACTGTCGAGTGCATTTGAATGATGATCCGCCTGCAAAAAATAAACAAGAATTTATTTCAACTCAAACTAATTCTACCATTTTTATAACTGAAGGAGATAGCGCCAGCGGTTCAATTACAAAGTCACGAAACGTAGATACTCAGGCAGTTTTCAGCTTACGTGGTAAGCCTTTGAATTGCTTTGGTTTGACTAAAAAAGTGGTATATGAAAATGAAGAATTTAATTTATTACAACATGCATTGAATATTGAAGATGGTTTGGAGGGCTTGCGTTATAACAATGTAGTTATTGCAACAGATGCTGATGTAGATGGAATGCATATTCGATTATTGTTGATGACTTTCTTCTTACAATTTTTTCCTGATCTGGTAAAACGTGGTCATGTGTATATTTTAGAAACGCCTTTGTTCCGTGTGCGTAATAAACAGGAAACCATTTATTGCTATGATGAAACAGAAAAACAAAATGCGGTAAAAAAATTAGGCAACAAACCGGAGATCACAAGATTTAAAGGATTGGGTGAAATAAGCCCTGAGGAGTTTGGCAAATTTATTGGTCGTGATATTCGTTTACAACCGGTGATTTTGGAACAAGGCGATCATATTCAACATTTGTTGGAATATTATATGGGAAAGAATACGCCGCAACGCCAGGATTTTATCATTGACAATCTTCGTGTAGAATTAGATTTAATTGAAACTATTTAATAATTGAAAAATGATTCATATTGTTTTTGAAAATTCAAATGTTCAATCATTAGAAAAAGCATTTGAATTAGATGAAAGTTTAAAAGGAAGTATTATTGAAATCAAGGATGATTTTGCTGTTGGACCCTTGATTGATATTTATGATGAATATGGCTATCTGCAAAGACGTGATTGGTGGAAAGAAGTGTTGCAATATTCTCCTTATGAAGATGAATTGAATATTGTTGATGATAAATTAACGGTACATCAGTTACTGCAAACGCTTGACAGCATTGAATTGGAAGAAGTTTGGATTTGGATGGGACAAAATGCTCATGATGTTTGCGGCTATTATTGGTTAATGAGTCAGTTAAAGAATTATCAGGGAAGAATTCAAGTGTTGTATTTGAATAATCTTCCTTTCATTAATGAAAAAGGATTGATTTTCTATCCGCAACATTTATTTGAGATTCAACCGAAAGAATTTTTAAAAGCTAAAAAATTAGCTCGTCAAATTACTTTAAGTGAATTTGAAGTGGATCCGGATGAATGGAAAAAAACATGTAATGAAAATGCTACAGTAAGGATTTTAGAAGGTGGTAAAAAGATTGCCAGTAAAGAAGAGAGTTTTTATGATAAGGACTTGTTGAGTATAGTTACCGGTGAATTTCAGAAATTGAATAAAATCATTCATCAGATATTGAGCAAAATAAAAGTTCAAACAGGGGATGCATTTTTAGTTTGGCGAATCAGAAAATTAATAGATGAGGGCAGGTTAGAAATGCAAGGCGATTGGACAAAAGGTTGGAAAGAGATTGAGATAAAATTTAAGAGTTAAATATAAATACCTCTTTAAGCGTTTGTGGTATGGCAAAAGAAAAAATTGATAATAAAGTTTACGAAAACGAATCAGGTGTTCAGGGACAATATAAAAATTGGTTCCTTGATTATGCATCGTATGTCATATTAGAACGTGCTGTTCCTGCTATTGAAGACGGGCTGAAACCCGTACAGAGACGCATTCTTCATGCCATGAAAGAAATGGATGATGGTCGTTATAATAAAGTAGCGAACATTATTGGTCAGTCCATGCAATATCATCCGCATGGTGATGCCAGTATTGGTGATGCATTAGTAAACCTCGGACAAAAAGATTTATTAATAGATACACAAGGTAACTGGGGTGATGTTAGAACAGGTGATGATGCTGCAGCGCCACGTTATATTGAAGCAAGATTATCCAAGTTTGCATTAGATGTTGCATTCAATGCAAAAACAACAGAATGGCAATTGAGCTACGATGGCAGAAAGAATGAACCCGTTACATTGCCCATGAAATTCCCCTTGTTGTTAGCACAAGGTGCAGATGGAATTGCTGTTGGTTTGTCAACAAAAATATTACCGCATAATTTTATTGAACTCTGTGAAGCATCGATTAAATGTTTAAGAGGAAGAAAGTTTGAATTATTTCCCGACTTTCAAACCGGCGGAATGATTGATGTTACGAATTATAATGATGGTGAACGAGGAAGCAAAGTAAAATTACGATGCACCATTGAAGAGTTAGATAAAAAAACATTGGCTATTCGTGATGTGCCTTATGGTGTAACCGTTTCTCAATTATGCGAAAGCATAACAAAAGCAAATGATGCCGGAAAAATTAAGATCAAAAAAGTTACTGATGTTACGGCTAAGGAAGTGGAAATTCAAATTGAATTGGCGGCAGGTATTTCTCCGGATATCACCATTGATGCGTTGTATGCATTTACGGATTGTGAGATCAGTATCTCTCCCAATGCTTGTATCATTGAATCGCATAAGCCTCGATTTGTTTCAGTTACCACATTATTAAAGACTTCCACAGAACTTACTAAAAATTTATTAAAAAAGGAATTGGAAATTAAGTTAGGTGAGTTAGAAGATAAATGGCATTATACCTCTCTAGAAAAAATATTCTTTGAAGAAAAAATTTATAAAGAGTTAGAAAAGAAATACGATACATGGGATAAAGTTTTGGAGGCTATTGAAAAAGCATTTGATCCCTTTAAAAAATTATTGAAACGCGCCGTTACAAGAGAAGATGTGTTGAAGTTGACAGAGAAACCTGTTCGCAGAATTTATAAATTGGATATTGACGAACTGAATGAACACATTAAAGCGATTGAAGCAGATATCAAACAAGTAAAATTTGATCTGGATAATTTGGTTGATTTTGCAGTTGGTTATTTTGAAAATTTACTAAAGAAATATGGCAAAGGAAAAGAAAGGAAAACAGAGATAAAATTATTTGATACTATTAAAGTGCAGCAAGTTGCTATTGCCAATACTAAGCTGTATGTCAATAGGGAAGAGGGTTTCATAGGAACGTCGTTGAAGAAAGATGAATTTTCGTTTGATTGCTCTGATATTGACGATATTATAGCTTTCACCAAACGAGGCATAATGAAAGTGGTGAAAGTGGATGATAAAGTTTTTATCGGGAAAGATATTATTTATGTTGCTGTGTTCACTAAAAATGATGAACGTACTACTTACAATATGATCTATGCCGATGGGAATAGTGGCACCAGTTATGCTAAACGTTTTAATGTTACCGGAATTACACGTGATAAAGAATATGATTTGACCAAAGGCAGCGATAAGAGTAAGGTACATTATTTTACAGCTAATCCAAATGGTGAAGCTGAATTAGTAAAAATTGTATTGAGCCCTAATTGTTCTGCACGTAATAAAGAATTAGAATTTGCATTTGAAGAATTAGAGATCAAGGGCAGAAGTAGTATTGGAAATATTGTTACAAAATATCCCATTAAATCTGTTCGCTTGAAAGAAGCCGGCAGAAGCACTTTGGCAGGAAGAAAAATTTGGTTTGATCTGCAATTCGGAAGATTAAATACAGAAGAGAAAGGGAAATATCTCGGCACATTTGAAGATGATAAAATTTTGATCATTTACAATGATGGCAATTATGAAATAACCGATACAGAGATTACACAAAGAATTGAAGCGGATAAAGTGGTGTTGATAGAAAAATTCAATCCTCAAAAAATTGTATCTGCCATTTATCATGATGCAGACAAAGTACAGTTTACTGTAAAGAGATTTAAAATAGAAACTACCACACTCAAAACAAAATTCTTTTTTATTAAAGAAGGTGATGGCAATACATTAATAACCGCAACAACAGATGAAGAACCTGTATTGGCAGTACAAACAGGACGTGGAGCGCAAATCAGAAAAGGAAAAATAAAAATCGGTAAGATCGCTGAAGTAATGGGCTGGAAAGCTGTAGGGGCAAAGTTGATGGACTTTAGTAAAAGCGCAGAAATGCACTGGGAATCGAAAGTAGCACAGGAAAATAATCAGCCCGAATTGTTTGGATAAATAAGGTATGTAGCTGAAGTGTGCGACGCAACAATGCTGAATATTGATACATAGCTGACAATCCGATATATTTTTTAAATATAATTTCAAATTTCTGCAAATGGCTATACAATATTCTTTTGTTACTAAATGGCAAATTAAAGCACCGGTTGAAAAAGTTTGGGATGCTATTTATCATTCTCTTGATTGGCCAAATTGGTGGAAAGGTGTATTAAATGTTGTTGAATTAGAACACGGAAAAGAAAACGGTATTGATGGTGTTCGTGCATATACATGGAAAAGTCAATTGCCTTATAAACTCACTTTTAATATGCGGCTCACAGAAAACAAACCCTATGAAAATCTTGCAGGCATTGCATTTGGCGAGTTGGAAGGAAATGGTACTTGGTATTTTGAACAAAAGAATGACATAACATTTGTTGAATATCACTGGAATGTTATTACCAATAAAAGCTGGATGAATTATTTATCTTTTCTGTTAAAACCTGCTTTCGATTATAATCATAATGTTGTGATGCGTTGGGGCGCAAAAGGATTGGCTAAAAAATTAAATGCGGAGTTGATCAGTTATTAATATTTATTCTTTAGGATTAACTAAATCAGTATTATCAGATTTTTTTAGATTGATAGTAATAACCGGGCAAGAATATTTGAATGCTTCTTCAGGAATTAAACTGCCGCTTAATACAGATTCGGTTTTAGATATACGAAGCAAAAACTTTCCTGTCATGTAACAATCCACACTGTTTCTTGTATTATCGGAGAGATAATAAACAATAGGAAATTTTTGTAAACTTAGTTTTCTCGTTGCTGCATCAAAATTTCCTTTAATGGTATCACTCAGTAAGCTGTCTTTAAAATAATAATTGAATATGGCTTTTACTTCTTTGTTTTTTTGTTGCAATATCAATTCACTCATATAATCGTTATGCGAGCCTTGCAATTGTACTTTTCCAACACCATACCAATTACCGTTAACTGTTTGTGATGATAGTTTTTGGAAACTCAAAAGAAATATAAAAGCGATAAAAAGATTGTAGCATTTCATATTATCTGCAAAATATAAAATTCATCAATACCATTGCTCCAAAAGCTTTTTATCAAAATAAAACCGACATTCTGGCAAAAAAAGCGTACCCTTGCAGCATGAATACAGAGTTAATTTCAAAATTTGTTGAAGGAAATACCGTACCTGCCAATAAATCTATGAAAATAGATTTTAAGAAAAGAACTTCTATTAATGGTCTTATTATTCAGAGTTCTGATTACGAAGATTTAAAGTCAAAAAATTTCTGGCGCATTGTTCCACAAACTTTAATAGAAGAGTGGACAAAATCAAAGAACATCAATCTGGCTAAGATTTTCAGCGGTTCAGAGTTTACCAAATTATCGTTGGTAGCCAATAAAGAATCGTAATTTTTCTTCTCCCTTTTTATTTAATCAATATTGCACCTAACAACTGTTAGTTTGTTGTTATATTTGCATTTCAATTTTGTAAATATGACCAACAGAACTGTTTGTATTGTTTCAGCCGTACGCACACCCATCGGTAGTTTCGGTGGTAGTTTAAAAGATTTTTCTGCATCACAATTAGGTGCTCTTGCCATTAAAGCAGCAGTTGAAAAAGCTGGATTGCAACCCAATCAAATAGAAGAAGTGTATATGGGTAATGTAATTCAAGCGAATGTTGGACAAGCTCCTGCACGTCAAGCTGCGAAGTTTGCAGGCTTACCGGATAAAGTTATTTGTACCACTGTAAATAAAGTTTGTGCCAGCGGAATGAAAGCCATTGCACAAGCTGCACAAGATATTTTATTGGGTGATGCTGATATTGTTGTTGCAGGTGGAATGGAAAGCATGAGTAATGTTCCGTTTTATATTGCCAATATGCGTTGGGGAAATAAATACGGTGATACAAAACTGATAGATGGTTTATCAAGAGATGGATTGACAGATGTTTACCATAATTACGCGATGGGTAACGCTGCAGAATTGTGTGCGAAAGAATGTAATATCAGTCGTGAAGCACAAGATGCATTTGCTATTGAAAGTTATACTAGAAGTCAGCAAGCATGGACGAATGGAAAATTTAATGATGAAGTAATTCCTGTTGAAATTGTTTCGAAAAAAGGAACCATTGTTTTTGCAAAAGATGAAGAGCCTTTTAATGTTAAGTTTGATAAGATACCTGAATTAAAACCTGCTTTCACTAAAGATGGAACTGTTACTGCGGCCAATGCAAGTACCATGAATGATGGTGCAGCAGCATTGGTGTTGATGAGTAAAGAAAAAGCAGATGCGTTGAATATAAAACCAATTGCTGTTATAAAAAGTTATGCTGATGCAGAACAAGCACCTGAATGGTTTACCACAACACCAAGTTTGGCTGTACCAAAAGCTGTTGCTAAAGCAGGATTGCAAATGAGCGATATAGATTTTGTAGAATTGAATGAAGCATTCTCTGTTGTTGGCATTGCCAATACTCAAAAAATGAATTTAGATGCAGCCAAAGTAAATGTAAATGGAGGTGCTGTTTCTATTGGTCATCCATTGGGTTGCAGTGGTGCAAGAATAATTGTTACATTAATTAATGTGTTAAAACAAAACGGCGGAAAGATAGGTGCAGCGGGCATTTGCAATGGTGGCGGTGGTGCCAGTGCAATGGTGATTGAATTACCTAAATGATGAATGATAAGTTATTCATTGTTAATGAAATCACCGGTTCAATTATAGCTTATAACTTATAATTTCATTCGCCCATTCTTTTCGGTAAGGTGTTTGAATGCGGATATAATTATCGGTATAACCTTCCATCATACCATTCTTAGAGGCATCTTCAAATAATACTTTACGTGTCTGATTAGTATGTTGTTCAGTAAAATATTGCATTTTCATATAAGACAAATTGCGCAAAGTTTTATTGCGCTCATGTCTGATATTGATGGGGACTGCATCTTTCATTTCAGCAGCCAGAGTATTATCGCGTTCAGAATAAGTAAATACGTGCAAATATGAAACATCCAATGAATGTAAGAATTGAAATGTTTCTTTAAAATCTTCATCTGTTTCTCCTGGAAATCCCACAATCACATCTACACCAATAGCGCAATGAGGCATCAATGTTTTAATTAGCGCTACTCTTTCTGCATACAATTCTCTTTTATATCTTCTTCGCATCAATCCCAGTATTTTATTCGAACCGCTTTGCAATGGAATATGAAAATGCGGCATGAACTTATCGCTGTTGGCAACAAATTCAATAATCTCATTTGTTAATAAATTCGGTTCGATAGAAGAGATGCGATAACGCTGAATACCTGTAACTTTATCTAATGCTTTAACAAGATCAAAGAAATTCTCTTCATACTTTTTATTGCCGTCAGCGCCTTTGCCGAAATCACCCAGATTCACTCCTGTCAATACAATTTCATTTACCCCGTTTGCCGCCAGAGCATTTGCATGTGTTACTACATTATCAACTGTATCGCTTCTGCTTTTTCCGCGAGCCATTGGAATGGTACAAAAGGAACAATTATAATCACATCCATCCTGCACTTTTAAAAAAGTTCTGGTTCTGTCGTTCACAGAAAATGAAGCATTGAATCCACTCACTTCATCTATATCACAACTGCAAATTTTAGTGCTATCACCTTTAGATAATTCCGCAATGTGTTGGGCAATATTGAATTTTTCTGCAGCACCTAAAACCAAATCAACACCGGGAATCTCTGCAATTTCTTTTGGTTTTAATTGAGCATAACATCCGGTGATCACAACAAAACTTTCCGGCGATTTGCGTTGAATGCGACGAACAATTTGACGGCATTCTTTATCTGCATTATCTGTAACAGAGCAGGTATTGATTACATAAACATCAGCTACATCATCAAAATCTTTTTTTTCAAATCCTTCATTCTCTAACATTCTCGATAGCGTAGAAGTCTCCGAGAAATTCAGTTTACAACCCAAAGTGTGAAAAGCTACTGTTCTTTGCTGCATAAGTTTGCAAAGATAATCTTTGTGTTTTCATGTTACAAGTTTCAGGTATTTTTTAAAGAACTTGCAACCAGAAACCTCTAACCTGTAACATTCATTCAATTATCATTTTGTTAAAATCATTCACAACTTATTCCCTGAATAAAAATCGTATTCGCAATTGTAGATTCTGAATCCTTAATTCGTTATGTTTGCCTCTCTCTTAAAAACCAAGACCAATGAATTTTAAAAAGATCAATAACCTTACAGGTTGGGTGGTATGTTTGATTGCTTGCACCGTCTTTATTTTAACATCAGAAGCAGGAGGTAGTTTCTGGGATTGCGGTGAGTTTGTGAGCAGTTGTTTTAAGTTACAGATTCCGCATCCGCCTGGTGCACCATTGTTTGTAATGATGGGCCGATTTTTCATCATTTTATTTGGCGATAATGCCATGACCGCAGCAAAAGCGGTAAATGTAATGAGTGCATTAGCCAGCGGGTTTACTATTTTATTTTTATTCTGGACAATCACACACTTTGCAAGAAGAATTGCTAAAGTGGGTGTAAATGATAATATGAACACCACTCAAATTATCAGCATCATGGGTGCAGGTATTGTGGGTGCATTGGCTTATACATTCAGCGATTCTTTCTGGTATAGTGCTGTAGAAGGTGAAGTATATGCTTGCAGTTCTTTTTTTAGTGCGATTGTATTCTGGGCTATTTTAAAATGGGATAACGTGGCCGATGAACCCGGTGCAGATAAATGGTTGGTATTTATTTTCTTTTTGATAGGATTATCAATAGGTGTGCATTTATTGTGTTTGTTGAATATTCCTGCTGTTGTAATGGTGTATTATTTCAGAAGAAGAGAACAGTTTAATTATAAATTAATTCGCAAATGGTTTATTTGGTTAGCTGTTATTGGAGGTGCATTGGGTTTTATTGGTGCTTTGATTATGGCAAATGGTGAAGCAAAAGAAAATATTCCTGCCGATGCAACTGTTGCAGGTTTATTATTGGTAGGTGCTTTAGCAGCAATTGGTTTATTATATGCAGTTGAAGCCATCAACAAGCAAAAGAAAGAATACTTTGGTGGCGTTTATATTTTCTTTTTGATTGGTTGTGCTATTACAGGTATTGTGCAGATTGCCGTAATTCAATATTCAATTGGCATGGCGGGTTGGTTTGACAGAGCATTTGTGAACAATTTTGGATTACCATTCTTTAGTGGCTTTGTATTTTTCTTTGTGTTATTGTCAGTATTAATTTACATCGCATTGCGTTTTGCACAAAAGAAAGGCTGGGCTTATTTAAGATTGGCTATTTGGTGTTTTACATTCATCTTAATTGGGTACAGTACTTATTTAACAACCATGATCCGTAGTAATGCAGATCCTGCCGTAGATATGTACAATGTAGATAATCCAATGAGTTTGGTGGGTTATTTAGGACGTGATCAATATGGGGATTTCCCTTTATTATACGGACAAAAATTTAATGCTCAACCCATCTCATCTGCCGAAGGAAAAATGCATTATCAAAAAGGAAAAGATAAATATGTTGAATCAGGCAAAGATTGGCATTATATCTATTCACCCGATGATAAAATGATCTTCCCTCGTGTTTGGGATGCCAGCAATGATCAAGGTCATGCTGATTATTATGCTTATTTTTTAGGCATTGGAAAATATCGTGATAAAGATGGTAGCGAACATTATGAAGAAGGAAGGCCCAGTCAAATTGATAATATTCGTTTCTTCTTTCAATATCAATTTAACTGGATGTACTTCCGTTATTTCGGATGGAACTTTATTGGTAAGCAAAACGATTTGCAAGGGGTATATGATGGTAATGTGAGAGATGGTAACTGGTTAACCGGCATTTCAGTTTTAGATAATTGGCGATTGGGAAGTCAGGTTTCCATGCCAGACAGTTTGAAAAATAATAAAGCACACAATACTTTATTCGCATTGCCTTTTATTTTAGGATTAATTGGCTTCTTCTTTCATTTAAGACGAAAAGGTGATGATACTTTATCTAATTTCTTATTATTCTTCTTCACTGGTATTGCCATCATTCTATATTTAAATCAGGCAGGTAACCAACCACGTGAACGTGACTATGCATATGTGGGAAGCTTTTATGCATTCGCTGTATGGATTGGTTTGGGTGTGATGAAAGTGATTGAATGGCTAAGCAAAAAATTAAATCAAACTACAGCGGCTGCTTTAGGAACAGCAATCTGTTTATTAGCAGTACCTGTTTTGATGGCGCAACAAGAATGGGATGATCATGACAGAAGTAAAAAAACATTAGCAAGAGATTTGGCAAAGGATTATTTGGAAAGTTGTGCGCCGAATGCCATCTTATTCTCTTTCGGCGATAATGATACTTATCCTTTATGGTATGCGCAGGAAGTAGAACATATTCGTCCGGATGTACGTGTAATCAATTATAGTTTATTAGGGATTGATTGGTACATCAATCAATTGCGTTATAAAGTAAATGAAAGTGACCCTATTGATGTGATCTGGTCTGCAGATCAAATTGAAGGTGAGAAGAGAAACTATGTAGTGTACAGTCCGAAACCAAATATTCCAGAAAATCGCTACTACGATTTATATGACATGATGAAGAATTATGTTGGTAGTGATGATCCTGATAAACTAGATAATTCAAGAGGACAAGCATTAAATTCTTTCCCGGTAAGAAAAGTATCTGTTCCGGTTGATAAAGCAACTGTATTAAAAAATGGAACAGTCACTTCAAAAGACAGTATCGTAAGTGAATTACGTTTCGAAATTCCACGTGGTGGTTTGCAAAAGAATGATTTGGCTGTATTGAATATCATTGCAGCCAATCATTGGCAAAGACCTATTTATTTTACAACACCTTTAAACGGACAAGAAGGCTTAGGTTTTGAAAAATATTATCGCAAAGATGGATTGAGTTATCGCTTGATTCCTGTGGAAGGTGATATCATGAATGGCGATTGGATGTTTGATAAAGTCATGCACAAGTTTGGTTTTGGTAATGCAGATGTAAAGGGTGTGTATTATGATGAAGAAAATCGCAGACATTTATTATCTATCCGAAGTGCATATGCTGAATTAGCAAGTTATTTGGCAGATAAGGGCAAGAAAGATTCTGCCAGACAAGTATTAGAGAAAGCAGATAAAATGATGTTGCAGGAAAACTTCCCTTATGGCATGACCAGTCGCTCTCAGCCAAGCCACAACAGAGTTTCATTGATGTTCTTGGATGCAGCGTATCGTGCAGGAGATAAAGAATTGGTTGCAAAAGTTTCAGCTTCCATTAAAAAAGATCTTAACCAGCAAATAGTTTATTATAATTCATTAGATGGATGGAAAGCAGATAATCTGGCGCAGGACAAACAACTGGCAGAAAGTTATTTAAAAGGAATGGATCAAATGGAACAGGCATACAACCCTAAACCTCTTACACCGGAAATTGGAAAAATATTAAAAATAGATTCAAACAAGAAAGCGAAATAGATTTAATGATTTCTGATATCGAAAATGTCTCGTTTACAGCGAGACATTTTTTGTTGCAACTTTATCCATTCATTATTTGTTACTCTATTATTAAAGAATTATTGCAAATTAATTTCGTATCTCTGTTTTATGATCGGTCATCGGTTTATACAATTCAATCCAAATGAAAATGCAAAGAGCAAATTTGAACAAATGCTTGACATTTTCATGCAATTGCTCACTTATACAAACGGTGATGCCAATGAAGCATTGCAATGGATGAATGAATTGGATAAACAATATCAAATTACAGATGATGAATATGGAATGGGTGATTTCATTGAAGACTTAAAACAAAATGGTTATTTACAAGAGAATCCGGCTAATGGTGAAATAAAGATTACTTCTAAAAGCGAACAATCTATTCGCAGAAAAAGTTTGGAAGAAATATTCGGCAAATTAAAGAAATCAAAACAAGGCAATCATCAAACATTTAAACCCGGCGGAGGAGATGAGATCAATCCGGAAACACGCCCTTTTCAATTTGGTGATACATTAGAGCAAATTGATTTTACAGAAAGCATTCGCAATGCACAAATCAATCATGGCGTAGAAAGTTTTAATATGCAGGAAGATGATCTGCAAATTCGGGAAACAGATTTTAAAGCACAAACATCAACAGTGTTGATGATCGATATTTCTCATTCAATGATCTTATATGGAGAAGATAGAATTACTCCGGCAAAAAAAGTAGCAATGGCCTTGAGTGAATTGATCACTACTAAATATCCTAAAGACACATTGGATATTGTAGTTTTCGGCAATGATGCATGGACTGTTGAAATTAAAGACCTCCCTTATTTGCAAGTCGGGCCATATCATACCAATACTGTTGCCGGATTGGAATTAGCGATGGATATTTTGCGCAAGAGAAAAAATCCGAATAAGCAAATTTTTATGATCACGGATGGGAAACCAACTTGCTTAAAAATAAATGGCAAGTATTATAAGAATGCATTTGGCATTGACAGAAAAATTATGAATCGTTGTATTAATTTGGCAACACAATGCAAAAAATTAAAGATACCAATCACCACTTTTATGATTGCTTCTGATCCATATCTGCAAAGGTTTGTACAGGAATTTACTGAAGCCAATCATGGGAAAGCATTCTTTGCAAGCCTGGATAAATTAGGTGCTTTTATCTTTAAAGATTTTGAAAGCGGGAAGAGAAAAACGGTGTATTAACCCCCAACTCCTAAAGGGGAGTATTAAAAAATAATTATGAATATTCAGAAGATCAAAACATTAGGCGAATTAAAGAAAAACGGGTACAAACATTTATCAATTAAAGACGAGATCAGAAAAAATTTAATTGATAAGATCCGTACCAAAGAAAATCCGTTTAAAGGAATTATTGGTTATGATGATTCGGTGATACCTGATACTGAACGTGCATTGTTATCTCGTCATAATATTTTGTTTTTAGGCTTACGCGGTCAGGCTAAAACAAGAATGGCCAGACAAATGATTGAATTATTAGATGAATATATTCCTGTAATTGCAGGTAGTGAAGTGAACGATGATCCATTACAACCACTCAGTAAATTTGCAAAAGATACAATCGCTGAATATGGTGATGATACGCCCATTCAGTGGTTGCATAGGAGTGAGCGATATGGCGAAAAGCTTGCTACGCCTGATGTTAGCGTGGCTGACCTGATTGGTGATATTGATCCCATTAAAGCTGCAAATTTAAAATTAAGTTTTGCAGATGAACGTGTCATTCATTATGGTATCATTCCAAGAAGTAACAGAAGTATTTTTGTGATCAATGAAATTCCTGATCTGCAAGCACGCATTCAAGTAGCCTTATTTAATATTTTAGAAGAAGGGGATATTCAAATTCGCGGATTTAAATTAAGAATGCCTTTGGACATCATGTTTGTGTTTACGGCAAATCCCGAAGACTATACCAATCGGGGAAGTATTGTTACTCCATTGAAAGATAGAATTCAATCCCAAATATTAACACATTATCCGAAAGATATTGAAACATCATTAGCGATTACTGAACAGGAAGCGAATTTGTTAGATGAGCAAAAGAAAAAAGTAAATGTGAGTGATTTGATCAAAAGACTCATTGAACAAATTGCGTTTGAAGCTCGTAATAATGAATACGTTGATAAAAAAAGCGGTGTGAGTGCAAGGCTTACCATTGCTGCATTTGAGAATGCAGTAAGCAGTGCAGAAAGAAGAGCCATCATCAATAATGAAAAACAAACACAGGTTTGGATCAGTGATTTGATTGGAGTGATTCCCTCTATCACCGGAAAAATTGAATTGGTATATGAAGGAGAACAAGAAGGGCCTTATCAGGTGGCAGTAAATATATTGGACAGATCTATTCGCAATCAATTCATTCAATATTTCCCGAATCCGGAATTATCGAAAAAGAAAAGAGTAACCGGAAAAAAATCTGTTGATGAAAAAGAACCGGATAATCCTTATAAACAAATAACCAGATGGTTTGATGCAGGCAATCATATTGATATGCTGGTGGACATGAAGGATGATGAGAAAATTCAGGCATTGTATAAAGTGGATGGTTTGTACGGGTTGGTAAAAAAACATTTTCATGCAGCCAATGATAAAGAAAATGCATTGTTAATGGAATTTGTGTTACACGGATTATCTGCTTATTCACTCATCAGCAAAAAAGTGATTGAGGGAAGAATTGAATTCAAAGATCTGATGGGAAGTATGATGAACTTGGGTTCAATGAATTTCGAAGATGATGATTTGAATGAAGATGATTTTAAATAATGCTTAGAATTTATAGCCGAAAGATAACCCTGCATAATAGGGAAAGAAGAATCCGCTTCCAAAAATAGGCGTGATGCCCGCTCTGAAAAAGAAGCCACCTGCTTTTGGTTGCAGGCGATAACCAATATTCATATGACCAAATGTTGTACTTAAATGACTACTACTGCCGCCATTTGTAACGCTGACAGGCGTGATACCTAAGCCCAATTCGAAATAATTCTTTTGGTCTTTGCTGGTAATATAATTTAAACCCATCGGGAAAAAAACCATGCTTGTATTATCTATGGTAAAACCACCAACGCCTGCTCTGAATCCAAGACCATCTTCTTTATTTGCAAAACGCATATCATAATTAAGTGAAGCAAAACCTGGTCCGCCTATTTCTGCATAAATTACTTTTGCTGAGCTTTGCGCTTTTACAAGTGAGCCGGAAATAATAATGAGCAGAGAGAATAAATATATTTTTTTCATAACAGCAGTTTTCAGTAAGATTATTTGGCGCTTATGTATTTTATTTAATACATATTAAATATACTAAGTTATTTCTAAATAATATTCACTTCTCTTTCCAATTCAATACCAAATTTATTTCTCACTGATTGAATAATTTCTTCACTCAAATCATAAATCTCTTTTCCGTTAGCATTTCCGTAATTTACCAGAACCAATGGCTGTAAAGGATTACAGCCTGCATCACCTTTGCGATAACCTTTCCAATTACATTGCTCTATCAACCAGGCTGCTGCAATTTTATAATTGTATTGATCAGATGAATGTGCAGGCACTTTTTTATATTCTTCATTCAATACATGCCATTTAAATTTAGATACAATTGGATTTTTGAAGAAACTTCCTGCATTGCCAACTATTTTCGGATCGGGTAATTTTGAAGAACGAATATTAATAATGGCTTGTGAAATATTTTGAATGGATAATTCTGTTATGCCCATTTTATCTAATTCCTGCTGAATAGAACCATAAGATGTATTCAGCTTTGAATTCTTTCTTAATTGATAGGTGACATTCAAAATAATAAACTGATCTTTCCATTTATTCTTAAAAATGCTTTCTCTGTAATCGAATGCACAATCATTCAGATAAAAGGTTTGAACTATTTTATCATGAATATGATAGGCTTCCAATGAATAAAAAACATCTTTTATTTCCACCCCATAGGCACCAATATTTTGAATGGGTGTAGCACCCACATTACCCGGAATTAAACTTAAGTTTTCAACGCCTGCATAATTTTGTTGAATACAATGCAATACAAAAGAATGCCAGACTTCACCTGCAGCAGCTTTTACATAATAATATTCATCATCTTCATTTACTAATTCAATTCCTTTTAATTCATTCTTTAATACAATGCCATCAAAATCTTTGGTGAATAAGATATTACTTCCGCCGCCGAGAATGAGTCGGCTGTTAGTAGTATTTAGTCGAGAGTCGGAGATCAATTCAAATAATTCGTCTGTTGTATTAAATCTTGCAAAATATCTTGACTTCACATCAATCCCGAAAGTATTGTACGCCTTTAATGAAATATTTTCCTGAATTTGCATAACAGCAAAATAATGAAATATGCAGCAACAAACAGCAGTTGTTATCGGCGCAACCGGAATGATTGGAAGTATAGTCACACAACTGTTATTGAAAGACGATGCTTTTAAGACAGTAAGAATATTGGTTCGTAAACCTTTGGATATGCAACATCCCAAATTAGAGACAGTCATTGTTGACTTCAATAATTTAGATGATTATAAAAATAAATTAGGAACCGGCGATTGTATATTCAGTTGCATTGGTACCACACAAAAGAATGTAAAAGGAGATAGAAACTTGTATCGAAGAATTGATTTTGATATTCCTGCCAATGCCGCTGCATTGGGAAAAACAGCAGGATTCTCTGCTTTTTTAATGGTATCATCAGTAGGTGCTGATGTAAAATCAGGTAATTTCTATTTACGATTGAAAGGGGAATTAGAACAAGCTGTAATAAATACAGGATTATCTTCAACGCATATTTTTCAACCCTCAATGTTATTGGGAAAAAGAAATGAATATAGATTAGGCGAAAGTATTTTTCAATCGCTATTTAAACTTTTATCCGGATTATTGATGGGTTCTCTAAGAAAGTACAGAGCCATTGAAGGAGCAACTGTTGCTAAAGCAATGGTGAATGCGGCTAAACAAAATAAACAAGGAAATTTGCTTTATTTATTTGATGACATGAAAACTTTGGTAAAATAAATTATACCGGATCTACATCAGGCAAGATCGTTACACTTCTGTAATTTTTATTGCTTTGAACAATTACGATTTGTTGTTCAATCTCTTTTTTACATTGATGAATCAACGCTGCATCTTTCGGTAATTTGATCATGATCTCCCAAATATACTGATTACGTACTCTGTCAACTATGGGTTGTGCAGGACCGCTGAGGTATTGACTGTAATTGACTTTCAGTCCATGCAACATAATATTGGCAGCTTCTTCTGCAATATGATTTTC
>CAIRTF010000182.1 GCA_903881425.1 uncultured Chitinophagaceae bacterium
AACTCAATCGCATTGATCCCTTTAAACATAGCTAAATATTTTAGACTTCAAATTACTAATATATTTAGTCGCATCCAAACCTTTTATTATTCTTTGCGAACATTATTCCTAATCCTATTAATTTATTATAAGCATTTGATTGATGCCAAGGTTGCGGCTGTGCAATAGTTACCGTATTATTTGTAAAAATTTTATAATCATCAATTGCTGCAAAATTGTGATAAACAGCTTTGAATAGATAAGTTTTTCCACTGATGAATGCATAAACCGAAAAAACAACAGCAATGATGATAATAAACTGTACAATTCTTAGAATTACTTTTTTCATGACCGAAATGTAAGAAGAAGTTTTTATCTTGCAGCAGAATGAAAATGAAATTTCTCCATATCAATCTTGATTTCTTGAATCATCCCGTTGGGGTTTGTTAATTATTTTCTATTTCAATTGTAGCTTTTTTCAATTCATTCATTTTAATTCTATTTTATGTTAACGCATACATTGTCTGAAAAGACAGCTTACTATCTGCATTTAGAAGAACAATACGGTGCGCACAATTATCATCCGTTGCCGGTAGTATTAGAAAGAGGCGAAGGCGTTTTTGTGTATGATGTAGAAGGCAAACGGTATTACGATTTTTTAAGTGGCTATTCAGCGGTTAATCAAGGTCATTGTCATCCACGTATTATTCAATCACTGGTCGATCAATCAAAAAAACTCACCTTAACATCTCGTGCATTCTATAATAATTTATTAGGTGAATATGAAAAATTTATCACGCAATATTTTGGCTATGATAAAGTATTGCCAATGAATACAGGTGTGGAAGCTGTTGAAACGGCATTGAAGCTTGCACGCAAATGGGGATATATTAATAAAGGTATTGCTGAGAATAAAGCGAAGATTATTGTTTGTGCGCATAATTTTCATGGCAGAACAAGTACCGTTATTTCATTCAGCACCGATCTATCTTCTTATAAAGATTTTGGTCCGTATATGCCCGGCTTTGAAATTATCGACTATAATAATGTGCAGGCAATGGAGCAATCTTTTCAAGATAAAAATGTAGCCGCTATTTTGGTGGAACCTATTCAGGGCGAAGCCGGTGTTGTTGTGCCTGATGATGGTTATTTAAAAAGAGTTCGATCGTTATGTGATGAATACCATGTTTTATTTATTGCAGATGAAATTCAAACAGGTTTATGCAGAACAGGAAAATTATTGGCATGTGATCATGAAAATGTTCGCCCCGATATTTTAATTCTTGGCAAAGCCCTGAGTGGCGGCACTTTGCCCGTGAGCGCCGTTTTGTGTGATGATGAAATCATGCTGAATATAAAACCGGGAGAGCATGGAAGTACTTATGGCGGCAATCCTTTGGCATGCGCAGTTGCAATCACTTCTTTACAAGTATTACAAGAAGAAAATTTAGCTGAGAATGCAACATCGATGGGTGAATTATTTAGAAATGAATTAGCCAAATTAAATTCACCTTTTATAAAAACAATTCGAGGCAAAGGTTTACTGAATGCCATTGTAATTGATCATTCAAACAAAGAAGCTGCATGGGATTTTTGTTTAGAATTGAAAGAAAACGGGTTGCTCGCAAAACCAACACATGGTGATAAGATTCGTTTTGCGCCACCATTAATCATCACAAAAAAACAAATTGAAGAATGCATAAACATCATTCATCAATCACTTAAAATTTTTAATCATTAATTATTTTACAGATATTGCTGATGTATTTATTTCAGCAGTAATATTTTTTCAATCATATCATCATGTCAGATAAGCATACGCACCACGAATACCATTTACAAAGTTCTGATCTATTAAAAGATATTGTGATTGGTATGAGTGATGGATTAACTGTACCATTTGCTCTGGCTGCAGGTTTGAGCGGTGCTGTAGATTCTACATCTATTATTGTAATTGCAGGTATCGCTGAAATTGCTGCCGGTTCTATTGCCATGGGCTTGGGCGGTTATTTAGCCGGAAAAACGGAACAAGATCATTATGAAAGTGAATTGAAAAATGAATATTGGGAATTGGATAATAAGCGAGATGTTGAAATTGAAGAAGTGAGAAAAGTGTTTGAAGATTGGGGATTGAGTAAAGATGTTCAATTAAAAGCAACAGAAGAAATTATTAAAGACCGCGACAGATGGGTTGATTTCATGATGAAACATGAATTGAATTTAGAAAAACCGGATCCTAAACGTGCTGGTAAAAGTGCATTTAATATTGGTGTATCATATGTTGTTGGCGGATTAATTCCTTTATCGCCTTATTTCTTTGTCAAAGATTCAATTAACGGGTTAGAAATTTCAGTAATCATTACTTTGATATGTTTATATGTATTTGGATTCTTTAAAAGTAAATTAACCGGCGTAAATGCCTGGTGGGGCGGATTGAAAGTAATGTTGATTGGTGCTGCCGCTGCAGGTGCTGCATTCGGAATTGCTAAATTGATTGAAGGAAGATAAGATTAATAAATTTTACTCGCCTCCTTGTTTCACTTTGATATCAGGCAGGAAGGTCATTACTTGAATTATCAAAGAAAATACAATAACTAATATCAATCCTGTTTTTACTTCGGGACATTCACCTTGTCTGCACATCGAGAATAAAATATAATTTTTAAACGCCCATCCTAAATTGATACATCCTATAAAAATATTGGTTCGCTTCGCTCCTATTGTTGGAATCAAAAAACAAATAACAGATGTTATTGCAAAGAAACTATGTGGTATCCATTGATGACCAAAAGTTAGATTCGGATTCACTTCCCCATTCAATCCGTTAAATGTTTGATGTAATGATATCACTTCTACCCAAGGTAAAAAGCAGGAACCTATTAAAGCGAATGCTGCTATAATTCCTATTGTTTGAGAATATTTCATGATTAAAAAAAGGATTACTGTTTGTGTAATCCTTTGTAATGGAGGTCCCGAGCGGATTCGAACCGCTGTGGAAGCTTTTGCAGAGCTCTGCCTAGCCACTCGGCCACAGGACCAATTCTGCTGCGAAAATAACACAACACAACTAAACACAAAACTATAATTTTACAAACACAAAATTTACTACATGAATAAAATACCGGAATCAGAATTAATTATCAACAGTCGTGGCGCAGTTTATCATATTGATTTACGTCCTGAAGAATTAGCAGATACCGTTATTACCGTTGGAGATCCTGATCGTGTTGCAGTTATTTCCAAACACTTCGATAAAATTGAAGTGAAACGTCAGCATCGCGAATTTGTTTCTCATACCGGTTATGTCGGTAAGAAAAGAATTACCGTTATTTCAACCGGCATTGGTCCGGATAATATTGATATTGTATTAAATGAATTAGATGCTGTTAAGAATATTGATTTTGAAACAAGAACTATTAAAACAAATCATTCGGCATTAACCATTATTCGTTTGGGAACATCCGGCGCATTGCAAGCAGATATTCCGGTGGATAGTTTAGTGGCAGGCACGCATGGTTTGGGTTTGGATAATTTGTTGCATTATTATCAATTTAAAATGAACAGCGAAGAAGAACAATTGCTACAACAGTTCATTGCACATACGCAATTAAGCGGCAGTATTCAACCATACATTTCAAGTTGCAGTGCTGCAGTGATCAAACATTTTGTTAACGGATTTTATCAAGGCATCACAGTAACTTGCCCGGGTTTTTACGGACCACAAGGAAGAGTATTGCGTTTGGGATTATCTAATCCATTTTTGGTAGAAAGATTAAGCAGCTTTCGTTTTGGTAATCATCATATCAGTAATTTTGAAATGGAAACAAGTGCCATTTATGGTTTGGGAAAATTATTAGGCCATCATTGTTTAAGTGTGAATGTGATTGTTGCGAACAGAGTAAGAAAAGAATTTAGTAAAGATGGTGCAGCAGCGGTTGAAATGATGATCAATAAATGCTTATCAATTATAGAAACAATATAAAATGAAGATTCAATTTTATAAATATCAGGGAACAGGAAATGATTTTGTGATTATCGATAATCGTGATGGAAAAATTAGTTTATCAACAGAACAGATTAATAAAGTATGTGACAGAAGATTTGGTATTGGTGCTGACGGTTTAATGCTATTAAATGTAAAATCCGGTTACGACTTTGAGATGAAATATTATAATGCTGACGGAAAAGAAAGCAGTATGTGTGGCAATGGCGGCAGATGTTTGACGAAATTTGCTTTGGATATGGGCATTAAAAAAGAAAAATATTCTTTCATCGCAATTGATGGTGAACATGAATCTGAATTTGATACTGATGGTTGGGTTGATTTAAAAATGGCAGATGTAAATACTATCACTAAACATCATGGCGATTATATTTTAAATACAGGCTCACCTCATTTTGTTAAAGTAACCACAGAGGTGATGGAAAAAGATGTTTTTAAAGAAGGGCATGAAATACGATACAGTAAAGACTTTGCAGCAGAAGGTATTAATGTGAATTTTGTTGAGCAAACGGATGAAGATAAAATTATTGTTCGCACTTATGAGCGTGGTGTGGAAAATGAAACCTTAAGTTGCGGTACCGGTGTAACAGCATCTGCATTGGTATTTGCGCACAATGAAAGAGGATTCAATAGAATTGAAGTAAAAACATTAGGAGGAAATTTAGCGGTTGAGTTTGAAAAAATTGGCGATGAAAGCTTTCAAGATATTTGGTTATGCGGTCCTGCTACATTTGTGTTTAAAGGAGAAATCGAAATGTAATTATCAATAAAATTTATTGAATGGCATTGTTTAATATTCGGGTGTACGGAATTTTAATTGACAGCAATAAAAGGATTTTAGTGAGTGATGAATTTATTCGTGGCAATTATTACACTAAATTTCCGGGAGGCGGATTGGAATCAGGCGAAGGCACCAGAGATTGTTTGAAAAGAGAATTTAAAGAAGAAACCAATTTGAATGTATCAATTGGTGAACACATTTATACAACAGATTTCTTTCAGATATCTGCATTCAATAATACAGATCAAATTATCTCCATTTATTATTTTGTACATACTGATGAACCCATCAATCTTTTAACGCAAACGACTCCTTTTAATTTCGCACCCCATCAAATAAAAGATCAAAACGGCGAAAGCGAAGTATTTAGATGGATAGAATGGAATGAATTGAATGACACTTCTGTTTCTTTGCCCATCGATAAAGTAGTGGTTCAATTATTGAAAGAAAAATATTAATGAAATAATATCATTAATTGTGCAATCAGAAAAAGAAAATTAGTGATCGTAAGCCAAGCGGGAATTGTGTTTACTTTCTTTCTCAACATATTGATGATGATCAATACAGTTAAAATAAAATTTAGTACAGGCGCTGAAAACCCTAAGATGATAATATAATTATTAATACTCTCATTGTGTATAAAATCTTTAGTTCTGGCAATAATCACACATAACAAAAACAAAATATTACACAATAAAGTCACTCTGGAAAGAAATAAAAGTATTCGCATAAAAAATTTAGGTCAAAATAGCATTAATTTGCTGTGATTATAAAATTTGAATGATGAAAAATTTTCAATGGAAATCCCTCCTGCCCCATTTGATTGCTGTTATCGTATTTGCATTGGTTGCCATTATTTATTGCAAACCTTCTTTAGAAGGCAAAGTACTACAACAAAGTGATGTGCAGCAATGGAAAGGCATGAGTAAAGATATGCAGGACTATAAAGATAAACATGGTAATTGGCCATTATGGACAAATGGCATGTTTAGCGGAATGCCGGGTTATCAGATTGCTATCGGAGCTGAGAATCCTGTTTCGGTTACCTATTTGCAACAGCCTTTGGAATTATTTTTATCTAAGCCTGCAAATTTTTTCTTTTTAGCATCGCTCTGTTTTTATTTTTTAGCATTGGTACTTGGCGCCAACCCTTATCTCGCAATGATTGGTGGATTGTCTTATGCTTACGCAACATATAATCCTATTATCATTGGTGCAGGACATGATACGAAAATGGTGGCCATTGCTTATATGCCCGCGTTGATTGGTTCACTCATTTTAATTTATGAAAAGAAATATTGGTGGGGCGCTGCTCTAACGGCTTTATCAACTGCATTATTGATTGGCGCCAATCATTTGCAGATCACTTATTACACACTCATAATTGTTTTCTTTTTAACCATCGGATATTTTGTTCATTGGATCAAACAAAAAGATTTCAAACAATTATTTACATCAACAAGCATTGCTATTGTTAGTGCATTATTAGGTGTGATGGTGAATTTAGTGATGCTGGCAACAACGTATGAATATTCTAAAGCAACCATCAGAAATGGCAGTGCATTAGCGGATGGAAAAAATATTACCAAAACCGGATTAAGCAAAGAATATGCATTCAGTTATAGTATGTATAAAACGGAGCCATTGGTGTTAATGTTTCCTTATTTATATGGTGGCAGCAGTTTTAGATTAGAAGTTGATCAAGAAAAATCAAAAGCAATAGAAGCATTACAGCAGATGCCGCAACAAATTGGTCAACAACTACAAGGCTTAGTAAGTTTTTATTGGGGTGGTATTGATGGCGTTGGAACATCAGGCCCGCCTTATGCCGGAGCAATCATTTGTTTTTTAGCATTCTTAGGATTTGTTTTATTAGATGGCAAACATAAATGGTGGATATTAGGAGCAGTTACATTAACTACCATCATGAGTTGGGGCGGTTATTTTGACGGATTCAATTCTTTGTTGTTAAAATATTTGCCCATGTATAATAAGTTCAGAGCACCAAGCATGATCATGGTGGTGCCAACTTTATTATTGTGTATGATGGCGGTATTAACAGTTCAAAAAATAATCTCTTCAGAAAATAAAGAAGAATTATGGCAGCAATATAAAAAGGGATTGCTGGTAGTGACCGGAATATTTGTACTTGCTTTATTTGTGTATTTCAGTGCAGACTTTTCAAATGCAAGGGAAGCAGATATCTTAAAGAATATCAGTAACTCAGCTGATGCACAACAAAAAGCAGTGTTTGAGCAGCCTTTAAAATCTTTAATTGCAGGATTAAAAGAAGACAGAAAAGATTTGCTTTTAAGCAGTTTGCTTCGATCTTTATTTTTTATCGTTGTTGTAGGTTCTGTTATTTGGCTTTTTATCAAGAAAAAAATAAACAGTACAGTTGTAGTGATAACTGTTGGTGTATTAGCATTCATAGATATAATTACCATCGATAATAAATATTTGAATGCAGATAATTATCAGGATGATAATGAAAGCGAAACTGTGTTCAAACCATCATCATCTGATGCAATAATTTCGAAAGACACTTCCTGTTACAGAGTGTTTAATATTTCTCAAGGTGTAAATGGTGCATTTAATGGTGATGCCAAAACATCTTATTTTCATAAATCTATTGGTGGTTATCATCCTGCCAAGCTCAGCACTTACCAGGATTTGATGGAAAAACAATTATATAATTTTCCTAAGTGCATGCCTGTTATTAACATGCTCAATACAAAATATATCATTCAGGGAAATCTTGCAACAGATACTATTCCAAATCCGGATGCACTGGGTGCTTGTTGGTTTGTAAAAGGTATAAAATATACTAACGGTGCAGCAGCAACTATGGATGCATTAACTAATTTTAATCCGAAAGATACGGCTGTGGTTGAAGAAAAATTTAATGCACAAATTCATTCTTCAAATGATTCAACTGCAAAGATCAGTTTGATAAAAAATGATAATGATGTAGTGGAATATCATTCATCAAGCAAAATGGACGGTTATGCTGTGTTTAGTGAAATATTTTATGATGCGGGATGGAAAGCATCTATAGATGGAAAAGAAGCAACGATCATTCCAACCAATTATGTGTTACGCGGATTAGAAGTTCCTGCAGGTAATCATAAAATAATTTTTGAATTTAAACCGGCATCATTTTATAGTAGCACAAAACTTGCAATGATATCATCTGCATTAATTTGGTTGTTGGTAACAGGTGCTGCTTTCCAAACATTACGAGCTAAAAAATCGCAAGCCTGATGCAATGAATGTATTGGGAATTATTTCTTACAAAGTTTTTCCTGCCCATATGGGTGGGCAAAAAGATATTGCAAATTTTTATCGGCACTTATCCGAAGAAGCAAATATTACTTTAGCAGTTTCATCCGATAATGAAGCTGCTGATTTTTTATCTGTTCAAAAACATTCTTTTTTATTTAACCATTGGTTTGGCTTTCTGAATTTTATTTATTTAAAGCGATTGATCAATCTGATTAAAACAAATAAAATTGATATCAGCATTATTGAACACTCCTATTTCGGTTGGCTGGGCTATCTGCTGAAAGTATTTACTGGTAAGCTTTTTGTGATACATTCACATAATATCGAATCGCATCGATTCCTGATAACAGGAAAAAAATGGTGGCGAATGTATGAGTGGTATGAAAAATGGATTCATCAAAAAGCTGATCATAACTTTTTTAAGTGTGAAGAAGATCTGCAATATGCAATTGATGAATGGAATTTGAATAGTAATAAGTGTACTGTCATTCCATACGGAACTGATTTGTCTGAATCTCCCGGCAAAGAAGAAAAAAAATTATGCAGAAATAAAATCGTTCAAGAATTTTCTTTAAAAGATCATTATACATTATTCTATTTCAATGGAACATTGAATTATGCTCCTAATACAGATGCTATTAATAGTATCATGCATCAATTAATTCCTTTTTTGCGTGAGCAAAATTTTTCATTTTATATCATTCTTTCCGGTAATAGAATGGCAACTGAATTAACAGCTCGGATAAAAAAATATCCTGAAATAATTAATGCAGGATTTGTGGATGATGTTTCCATTTATTTAAAAGGCGTGGATGTTTTTATTAATCCAACATCCATTGCAACAGGTATCAAAACAAAATTAGTAGAGGCTTTGGCAAATGATACAACTGTTATTTCAACAGAAACCGGCGCAAGAGGAATTGATAAAAAAATAACAGGGGATAAACTGATTCTTATTGCTGATGGGAATGATAAAATATTTGCACTGGAAATGATTAAGGCTAAATTCAACATAGTACATATACCGGAAGAATTTTACAATAACTTTTACTGGAAGAATATTATCAACAAAGCACTCCTATCTTTGCGCAGTTTATGAGTGAAGCATTGAAAATATCTGTAGTGATTTGTACATATAATCGTGCTGATTATATTATGGAATCAATGAATAGCCTTTATCATCAAACGCTTGACAGGAGAGCATTTGAAGTGATTGTGGTAAATAATAATTCAACCGATAATACAAAAGAAGTTTGTTTGCAATACATTGCTCAACACGCAGATGCTAATTTTTATTTTCTGGAAGAACAACAACAAGGCGCTTCATTCGCCAGAAATAAAGGCGCTTCTATTGTTCAGTCACCGTTATTATGTTTTATGGATGATGATGCGATTGCCGATAATGATTATTTGGAAAGAATAGTTCGCTTCTTTGAAGAACATGAAGATGCCGGCGGATTAGGTGGCCGAATTATTCCTAAATATATTCCCACAGAACCTGAATGGATGAGTTATTATGTTTCTTCATTGGTGGGTAATTTTGATTATAGTCATCAAGTTTGTGTTTTTGCAGAAGGAAAATATCCCTTAGAATCTAATATGATCATTCGTACAAATGATTTTCATGCAGTGAATGGTTTTAATATTGAATTGCCCGGTGTTGTTGGTACATTAAGAATTGGCGGAGAAGGCAAAGATTTTTTTTACAAATTGCAAGCACTAAGCAGAAAGATTTATTATGATCCAGCTATTCGTGTGCAACATATTGTTGAAGTAAAAAAATTGACAAAGGAATATATGTATCGTGTAGCAAGTGGTATCGGCAGAGGTGAGAGAAGACGGGTATTGGCCATTAGTAAAATAGCTTTCATTAAAAAAAATATTGAATACATTTTTAAATTAGGTGCATCCGTCATTTTAGGGATAAAATATATTTTACAAGGTCATCCTTCAAAAGCATGGCCTGTTATTCAATTCAGGATTGATGCTATCAAAGGATTATTGAATCATTAATTTCATCGCATGAACTATACAACCTTCGTTAATAGAAAAATTAAAGGGAATCTTACTAAATGGTTTGGAATAAAATTTACATATGGTTCGGAAACAAGTAAAGTAAGAAAATTAGTTCTTCCTTATTGTGTTGGAAGAGGCTGTGACATTGGCTTTGGAGGAGATAAAGTTAAAAAGAAAGATTGTGATGG
>CAIRTF010000183.1 GCA_903881425.1 uncultured Chitinophagaceae bacterium
TACAAAAGATATTAAAGATCATGATGGAGTAACAAAAAAATTCCTATCATATCATTTTGAGCATTTTCCTGCGATTGCTTCTTTAGCTAAGTTAACCTCATGGCAAAATGATGTTAAGAAAGCAGAAGCTGATGTTTACAGTATTTTGTTAGGAAAAGCAGCTGTTGAATCAATGTCTTTGAAAAATTTTCAAGCTATTGTTGCTTTAGATAAAAATGTTTATTTTCAAGGTGAGCAAGTTACAGGTAAAGTTGTGATTGGCAAATATGATGCAAATACAAAACCAACATCATTTCAAGGTCCTGGAAAAATTGAAAACGGACAAGCTGTAATTTCAATGACCGCTGGCGGAATTGGAGAACAAAATATTAATGGTACATTTACTTTTATGGAAGATGGTAAACCAGTTCCTTTGAAATTTGAAGGAAAATATGTTGTTGTACCAAGACCAAATTCTGCTAATATATCTGCTGATAAAATGAATGTAGTTTATAGAGGTGTTCCTAATCCTATGACAATTTCTTTTGCAGGAATTTCTGATGATAAAGTAACTGCTTCTGCACCTGGTTTAGCAAAAGCTGGTAAAGCAGGGGCTTATAATATGAATCCTGGTACAGGAACAGAAGTTACAATTGTTGCTAGTGGAAAAATGTCTGATGGTAAAGTTGTAACTGATAAAAAGCTTTTTAGAATTAAAAATGTGCCAGCTCCAATTGGTGCAATAGGTGGAGAAGACGGAACTGTTAAAGGAGGAAAATCTCGTTTGCAAGCATCTCAAATCTCTGCGGTTTTAAAAGATTTCCTATATGATTTGAAATTCCAAGTTAAACAATTCTCTTTCAAAGTTCCAGGTCAAGCATCTGTTATTGTAAATGGAGATCGTGTAGACTCTAAGTGTGCCGCTGCTTTAGCAAGAGCATCTAAAGGAGATCAAATTATTATTTCGGATATAAAAACCGTGATTCCCGGTTCTAACATAGTAACTGGTAAAACATCACCAGTTATTTATGAAATACAATAAAAAGTTGCGTTTAACGTTTCTAACTTAAATAACGTACAATTATAACAAAGATGAAAATGAAAAATCTTTTAATGGTGGTTGCTTTTGTTGCAGGAAGTTTATCTTCTTTAGCTCAATCTAATTTGCTTAATGCAAAAACCCCTGATGAAATTGGTAAAAAAACTGCTGCTCAATTAATTTCTGATAATGACAAACCATTACCGTATGGTTACGTTCATGATAGAGATGTACTGATGGGTAAAACGGTTTGGGAGTTAATTGATTTAGATGAAAGAATTAATTTTCCTCTTTATTATCCTATTGATACTGCTAATATTGGTAAAGATAGGAGATCTCTTTTTGATGTTTTGATTAAGAACATTAAAAATGGTAAAATAACAGAAGTGTACGGCGATGGTTATTTTAACACAAAAAGATCATTAAAAGACATGGGTTCTACTTTTACTTATATTGATACTACTAATGCAGGTAGAGACGAGATTAACAATAACTTCGATGATTACAAATCGGGTAGAAAAGTATTAGACCCTCAATTTATTGATAAAAGAGATTTGGATGCATCAAATATATCAGGTTATAAGATAAAAGGTTTTTGGTATTTCGATAAACGTCAAAGTGAATTAAAATACAGATTGTTGGCCA
>CAIRTF010000184.1 GCA_903881425.1 uncultured Chitinophagaceae bacterium
ATAGATAAACTCTTTTTATCGAATGCAGGGTAAACATCAATCAACTTTACAATAAAATCTGCATCTGTTCCTGTAGTACTTGCAAATACATGTGCTGTAATTTTTCCTGTTACCGTTAAATCTTCTGTTAATGAATCTGTTGAAAAACTAACTACATCAGGTCTTGATGTAACAAAACGTTGATCTTCTACATGCCAGGTAAACCATTTGCTTCCTGGTCCGTAAGTCGCTTCAATAGGTTGTGTTCTGTACGGAACAGGTTTCATTGGATCACTTACATAACTCACGGAACCCTTATTTGACGTAGGTTTTGTGAAAGATGCTTTATTGTCTGCATTGACATATAATTTTTTTGTATTTGCATTTTTAGGTGGCCAAGTATCATAAGTTTTCCATTGATTGGTTCCTGTTTGAAAACAATAGGCCTCTTTAAAATTTTCATTACCTATTCCTTTTAACCAATAATCAAACCATTGCTTTTGTAAATGTTGAAAATAGGAAGCCGTATTACTTTCAAAAGATATTTTACCTAAGCTGTCTGCTTTATTTCTTGCCCATTGTCCGTAATTCCATGGCCCAAGCACAATATGATTTCTATTGAATGTATCTTTCTTTTCCATTTGTGCATACATAATCTGCGGCCCGTTTAAATCTTCCTGATCATAATAACCGCCCACATGCAAAATGGGAATTTGCGGATATTTCATCGTCGTTAACATGGATTGATTTTTCCAAAATATATCATAGTCAGGATGTCTTGCAAAATCATTCCATGATGGCAATTTATATTTGTAATATTTTTCATTTACATTCTTTAAGCTACCTAAATTCAAATACCAATTATATAAATCGTATTGCGGAAAAGGGAAGCTGCTGTTAGATTCTTTTTCATTCTCTACCATATAACTGTATTCGAAGCCATAACTTAAGCGGAATGCACCATTATGATGAAAATCATCTCCTAAAAACATATCTGTTGGAGAAGCTTGAGGTGAACTTGCTTTTAAAGCGGGGTGTGGATCAGAACTTGCATCCAATGCTGTATAACCCAAATAAGATATACCATATATTCCTGCATTGCCATTATTGTTCTTTATATTTTTTAGCAACCAATCAACTGTATCAAAAGCATCGGTGCTTTCATCAGTTTTGTTTTTATTATTTAAATGATAAAGGGGTCTGTTCATTTCAAAACTGCCTTCACTTTTAAATTTGTCTTGTAAGATAAAAATATAACCACCTTTTCCTAAAACAGATAAAGAAGTATTGTTAATATTAAATGTTTGATCATCTTTAAATCGGATGTCTGCACCATACGGGGTTCGTTGGATTAAAAAAGGTAATGGTTGAGTTGTATTTGCAGGAGAAAGAATAACAGTAAACAATTTTGTTCCGTCACGCATGGGAATCATGACAGATATTTTTTTGTAAACGCTGAAAGTATCTGTTTGTGCAAATAGTGTTGTTGTACAAAACACTAAAAGAAGAAAAATATATTTTTTCATAATCATTGTGGTTATATAAAACAATTTAAGGCTTTATTTTCCTTTTACCTGATAATAATCAATCTATTTTTTGACGAAAATCATTTTATTTTTTTATTATGCTACAGATATTTGTGTTATCAAAATCCAAAGAATTTATATCCGTAACTAACAGATGTAACGTTGATGAAGAAGAAAGCCACTACGGGTGGGGCCGAGTGGCTTTTCTATTTAACATACCTTCTATAAACTTTCTTCATTATTGCAAGTCTTTTCTTAAGCCTTATTTTTTGTGAACAACAGGTTAATATTATTGCCTTTTAGTACAATGGCATACAATTAGCTATTTAAACTTTTAAATATTAAAACGTATGAAAAGAGTGAACTCTATTTTTTTGTTATTGCTTCCGTTTATCATGGCAGCATGCAGTTCTTCTAAAACTTATTTCACTTCCGGTATCAGAGCTAGAATTGAAAACAGTCACCAACCTTTAGAGCAAATTCAGTTTTATGCTGATAGAGATATTGTGTTGCGACGCGATTTGCAAACAGGCGAGACAAAAGTGACTTCGGGTAAAGTGAAGATTGAGAATGGGCATTATGTGAATATCATCACATTAAAAAAGAATACGCCGGGTGTTTGTACTGTTGTAAAAAATAATGTGGTGGGTATTTCATTTGAGCAGGGCGATAATAAATTTTTGAATTTTGGTAAAACAAAATTTGCAAAGCCCGATGATCCATATAGAGTGTTGGCCAATGAATGGATCAATGATTTTGGTGTTGTGAGCTATGATGGCAAACAATATCATATTCAACCTTCTGGAACAGAAGCCAGCATCATGATTAAAACAAAACTTTTGAAAAAATCTAAAGTGGAAGAAAGAGAAATGGCCGGAAGAAAAGTAGGTGATACATCAACTAAGTAATTTTATCAGTTATGGCATCTTTGTTTCCTGCAGCAGGTTAAGCGATTGTTACTACTGTGAATACTTTCCTGATTGTCTTTATAAAATTGGTGATTTGATTTTTAAAACTGCATTTAGCTTTTTAAAGATCAGATTATTTTTTTCAGCTATTGCAGCTTAAATTATTAAAGTCTATCTTGGTAGTCTTTCTCACTAAAAAAATGCACATATGAAAAAAATGTTCCTGCTTTTATTCCTGATTCCATTATTGGGAATGTCGCAAATGCAACCTGCGAAAGTTGTAAATGCAACTCGAGTATTTCCTAAATCGGGTAAATCAGTTGCTTTTGAAAAAGCATTGGCTGCCCACGTTGCTAAGTATCATCAATCTAAATGGAAATGGAGAGTATTTGGTATTGAAACAGGCCCAGATGCAGGTGGATATCAAATTAATGAAGGTCCTGCCACTTGGGATGAATTTGATCATCGTGGCGATTTAGGTACAGAGCATATGCAAGATTGGGAAATGAATATTGCTCCATTATTACAAGATATTAATAAAGTATCTTATGCGGTGTACAGAGAAGATTTAAGTTCTATTGCATTAAACAATTATACTGATAAAATAGCCATTTCGCATTTAACTTATAATCCCGGATATGCAAATGAAATGGAAGAATTGATTAAACAATTGAAACCAATTTGGGAAGCTACACAAAGAAATTCTGCTGTTTATGAAGTTTCCAGTTCAGGTGAACCCGGTTACACTATTGTTGCTCGTTATAAAGATGGGTTGAAAGAAAGAGACCCCGGTTATAAAGCCAATATGAAAGATGCTTTTGAAAAGAATAAACCGGGCAGTGCACAAGCCTATCAGGATGGGTTGAAGAAAGCTTTGAAAAATAGTTGGAGTGAAATTTTAAGTTTTCAACCTAAGTTGAGTTCTAAATAAATGTTTAAAAAACATAAGCTAACAAATAAAAAGTCCTGCAATTATTGCAGGACTTTTTATTTAAAACGGATTCATTTATTTACTTTCCACTTCCATATAACTTTCTATCGGTTCGCAAGTACAAACTAAATTTCTATCGCCATGTGTATCATTTACTCTTGCAACACTTGGCCAGAATTTATTGTTCGTAATGTAATACAAAGGAAATGCTGCTTCTTTTCTTGAGTAGGAGTGATTCCATTCATCAGAACAAATAACTGCTTGTGTATGCGGTGCATTTTTTAAAGCATTGTCTGTTTTATCTGCTTTGCCTTCTTCAATGGCTTTTATTTCTTCATAAATAGATATCAATGCATCGCAGAATCTATCTAACTCTGCTTTGTCTTCACTTTCTGTTGGTTCAATCATAATAGTTCCGGGAACCGGAAAGCCCATGGTTGGTGCATGAAATGAATAATCCATCAAACGTTTGGCAACGTCTACTGCTTCAATGCCGGTGGTAGATTTAAACGGACGCAAATCAACAATAAATTCATGCGCACAGGCTCCGTTTTTGCCGGTGTACAATATTTTATAATATTTTTCTAATCTGGCTTTCATGTAATTCGCGTTGAGAATGGCATATTCTGTTGCTTTTTTAACGCCATCATAACCTAACATTTTTATATAACCATAACTGATTAATAAAATAGAAGCAGAGCCAAACGGTGCAGCACTCACAGCATTATTGCCAACTGAATTTGAATTGAATGAATGTGCAGGTAAATATTTTGCTAAATGTGCTTTTACACAAATAGGTCCCATGCCCGGCCCACCACCCCCATGCGGAATGGCAAATGTTTTATGCAAATTCAAATGACAAACATCTGCACCAATTGTTGCAGGGGATGTTAAACCAACTTGTGCATTCATGTTAGCGCCATCCATATAAACTTGTCCGCCATATTGATGAACCACTTCGCAAATTTCTTTGATACCTTCTTCAAACACACCAAATGTAGATGGATAAGTTACCATTAATCCGCCAAGATTATCTTTGTTCTGTTCTGCTTTTAATTTTAAATCGGCAATATCAATCGTTCCATCTTCATTACTTTTTACTACTACTACTTTCATGCCTGCCATAATTGCCGAAGCAGGATTGGTGCCATGTGCAGAGATTGGTATCAATACAACATTTCTATGTGCATTTCCATTTGCTTTGTGATAACCCATGATGGTTAGTAAACCTGCATACTCGCCTTGTGCGCCGCTATTGGGTTGCAGACTACATGCATCAAAACCGGTTATCTCATTTAAGTAATCCGATAATTCATTGATGATTTGTTGGTAGCCCAATGCTTGTTCTGCCGGAACAAAAGGATGAAGTTTACTAAACTCAGGCCAACTTACCGGAATCATTTCAGTTGCTGCATTTAGTTTCATGGTGCAACTTCCTAAAGTGATCATGCTCGTATTTAAGGAAAGATCTTTATTCTCTAATTGTTTTAAATAACGCATCATCTGACTTTCGCTATGATGTGTATTAAAAACAGGATGACTTAAATAAGAAGAATGACGAACAGCAAATGAAGGAATGTTGGTAAGTTCATTATCGCTATCAAATGAAACTTCTGCTTCATTCTTGCCTAAACTTTCAGCAAAAATGTAAACAATATCCAAGACATCTTTTTGTGTAGTGGTTTCATCCAAAGAAATAATTACACAATTATCTGCATATCGGAAATTGGTTTGATGTTTTTCTGCAATGGGTTTTATTAATGAAGTTTCCGCTTTAATTTTTAAAGTATCAAAATAAAATTCATTACTGTTTACAAAACCTAAAGCGTTTAATTCATTTGATAATGTTTGCGACAATAATGCAACACGTGAAGCGATCTTCCTCAATCCATCTGGTCCATGATATACTGCATACATCGCCGCCATGTTGGCCAATAATGCTTGTGCAGTACAAATATTTGAAGTTGCTTTTTCTCTTTTAATATGTTGCTCTCTTGTTTGCAAAGCCATACGCAATGCACGATTGCCTTGTGCATCAATGCTAATACCGATCAATCTTCCGGGCATACCACGTTTAAATTCATCTTTGGTTGCAAAGAATGCTGCATGTGGTCCGCCATAACCCAATGGTACACCAAAACGTTGTGCAGAACCAACTGCAACATCAGTACCTAATTCACCGGGAGAAGTTAGTAAGGTTAATGCCAATAAATCTGTGGCCATCACAACATATCCATTAATGGAATGAACATGATTAATGAATGCACGATAATCTTCTATCGATCCGTTATCATTGGGATATTGAACAATTGCACCAAAATAAGATGCATCGATACTTGACTTTTTATAATCACCAAAAACCAATTCAATATCAATAGGTGTAGCTCTCGTAATCAACAAATCTTTTGTTTGGGGAAAGATGGCATCATCCACAAAAAATTTTTTCTTATCTGCTTTATTTACATGATGAAACAACATAGCCATGGCTTCTGCAGCAGCAGTAGCTTCATCTAATAAAGAAGCATTAGAAATTTCTAAGCCCGTTAAATCTGTTATCATGGTTTGATAGTTCAACAAACTTTCTAAACGACCTTGTGAAATTTCTGCCTGATAAGGCGTGTATTGTGTATACCATCCCGGATTTTCAAAAACATTGCGCAGAATGACACTTGGCGTAATGGTATCGTAATAACCCTGACCAATATATGTTTTAAATAATTTATTTTTTGCAGCTACTTGTTTCAATTCATTCAAATATTCAAATTCACTGATGGCAGCAGGAATATTCAAATCATTTTGTAAATGAATGGCCGGTGGGATTGTTTTATTGATCAGTGTTTCCATGCTGTCAACGCCAATGGCAGTAAGCATTTTAGCTGTGTCGGCTTCATTGGGACCAATATGTCTTCTCTGAAATTCTGTGGATTGATGTTGGAAAAGATTCATTCTATATACAATTTATATGGTACGATATACTAAAATTAACGCCGCAAAGGTAAGGTGATGCTATTGTATAAACACTGTTTTGTTGAACCTGTTAATAGCGTGTGCAATGAATTATTTTTCTATTTCCTTTTGTCGTAATTGTTGGCTTGTTAATCGGCTGCCATCGTGGCTCCACCCCGGCGGACCAAATAAATATTGCATTCTTTGCTTAAGGGTAATATTTTTTTGAAAAACATCTTGCATAATTCCTTTCCATTCATGAAAAATAATTGATACTGGATTCGGGTTTTCAATATTTTTTGTAAGTCCGTAATGAATGGACTCGTATTCTTCCAATGACAATTCTTTTTGAAAAGTACCAAATATTTTATCCCATATAATTAAGAACATGCCCATATTCTTATCTAAATATTTTGGATTACTTCCATGATGTACCCGATGATGAGATGGAGTAACCATAAAATATTCTAACCATCCCATTTTTTTAATCAATTCTGTATGAACAAAAATGCCCCATATCTGAGTGAAAGCATATATCAATGCAATATCGATAGGCTTAAAACCAAACATCGCTAATGGAATAAAATAAATAAAACGATACAAAGGTTGAAAGACTGATGAACGAAATCCTACCGTAAAATTCATTGTTTGAGAACTATGATGTGTTACATGCGTTGCCCAAAAAAAACGTATCTCATGATCGAATCGATGCAACCAATAATATAAAAAATCTTCACCGAGTAATAATAACAACCAATAAATAAATCCATGCTGCCAATGCATTACAGCGTGTACAAAAAAATACTGTAAAACAGCAAGTGAGACAATCCTGAATAATAAATCAATGCCGCCGTTCAGTAACATCAAATAAATATTGGCAAGTGTATCTTTTATGGTGTAAGCTTTTTTGTGCTGCAAATGGGTCAGTAAAATTTCCAAACCAATTATACTAATATAAAAAGGAGTGGAGATCAATATCAACCATTGTTCTCTGATATCATCCATTTGTTTCTGTTATCTTTGAATTGTTGCAAAGAAACAATAACTATTCAAGTGATAACACGAATTTTTACGAATTACACGAATTTTAAAACAGTTTTAGTAATTCGTGAATTGGTTATAATTCGTGCAATAAATTTAACTAATGAATGAAATTAAATTAGATAATTGGGAGAAGCGAAGTGCAGAACATCAAAAGCAGTACAAGAATTTTTTGCAACGAGCCGATAAGAATAAAGTCTTGAAGCAATTGCCCGATTTTCATGAGGAAGCTTTCAGTAGAATTGATTGTTTGCAATGTGCGGCTTGTTGTAAAAATTATTCTCCACGGTTTAAAACACCCGATATTAAACGCATCAGCAAATATTTGAAGATGAAGGAGAGTGATTTTATTGAAACGTATTTACAATTAGATAATGATGGCGATTATGTTACCAAAACAAATCCTTGTCCATTTTTAGGAGAAGATAATTATTGCAATATTTATGACCAACGCCCGAGTGATTGTCATCGTTTCCCTTATACGGATGAAGATGTAATTTTAAAACGCCCACAAATCACTCTGAAGAATTCTACTTTCTGCCCGGCTGTTTATTTTGTTTTAGAGAGATTGATCGAACATAAATAATTACACTAACTCACTAAAAGCGGCTTCCAGATTAGATTGTATGCGTTTTAATTCATCTGTCCATTCGCCTACATTTGGAATGCTGGCTATTTTTAAAATTTCTTCTTTCGATTTACCATCTTTTATCTGTTGTTCAACAAACTTCAATAATTGTTCGATATAGTTTTGCATTTTTTTCAAATCTTCTTTACCACCCGTCACATTATTTTTACTGCCATGACCAAATACAAATAATGTATCGCTGTCAAAATGGTTGATAGCTTTATCTAAAACATTCACCCAACTTTTAAAAGACGCACCTGCTTTTTTATCAACCACCGGATACATTTTATTGAACATCAGATCACCCATATGCGCAATGTTTGCGTGTTCAAAATGAATGATGGCATCACCATTGGTATGAGCTGCGCCAAAATAATGTGCTTTAATCTTTTCCTTACCCAGCTTAGTTTTCCAGGTATCTTTAAAAGTAATGTCTTGAAACAATTGTTTGTCTTCCGATTTTTGTTCTGCAGCTACTCTTTGATAATTAGATAAACAATTCTCGTGTCCTACAACATGTTCAACCAAACCTTTAAATGCTATATTGCCGCCGGTATGATCGCCGTGATGGTGTGTGTTGATGAGTAATTTAAAAGGTTGCGCATTTTCTTTTTTCAATTCATCCATTAAATGTTTTGCCTGATCCGGGAATTCAGAATCAACCACAACAATCCCGTCTTTTGAAATATAATACACAATAGTTCCGCCACGTTCAGTAAAAATGCCCACATTATTTCTGAGTGGTGTTAATTTATAAGCAGGTTGTTGAAAAAAAGAAGCTAACAATTCTTTCGATGAAAGCATTAATAAACCTGATGTTAATGTAGTGTTGCGGATAAATTGACGGCGATGCATAATGTTTATTTTTTTAGAATACAGATCAAGATAAGAAAAGTTGGGCGAGAAAGAATATTGTTTTGATGAATGAATCAATATTCCATTTTTCGCAAGGTTGGTGCTTTAAACCAAGTTGTAAAAACAACCAACAAAGTCATGGTTCCACCAAATACAACAGATGGTATCACACCCATTAATTTTGCAGCAACGCCACTTTCAAACTGTCCGAGCTCATTGCTTGAATTGATGAACATGGAATTTACACTCATTACTCTTCCACGCATATTGTCGGGTGTTTTTAATTGCATGATGGTTCCGCGAATCACTACACTTATTCCATCTAATACACCACTAATTAATAGTGCGGCAAAAGAAATCCAAAACGATTTTGATAATGCAAAAGTGATGATGCAAATACCGAAACCTGCCACTGCAAACAATAATTTTTTACCCTGTTGCTTGCGCATTGGAAAGAAAGTAACTGCAATGATGATAATAATGGAACCTATGTCTGATGAAGCATTCAGCCAACCAAAACCTTCTGCGCCCACATTTAAAATATCTTTTGCATACACAGGAATCATAGCAACAGCACCTCCAAAAAGAACAGCAAACAAATCAAGTGATAATGCGCCCATCACTTCTTTGGTATTTAACACAAAACGCAAGCCTTCTTTCACACTATCCCATGTTTTCTTTTCTCCGGGTTCATTTAAAGCGGGTTTGGGTTTTAATTGATACATGAAAAAAATACCGCCAATTACTAAAATATTAATGATCAATAATGTTAAATGAATACCTACACTGCCAATCAATAAACCGCCAACTGCATGACCCGTAACGGAAGCTGATAACCATGAACCCTGACTCCAAGTAGTGGCATTTTGTAAAATATTTCTTGGAACAATTCCCGCAATGATGGAATGAAAAGTGGGTCCGGTAAAAGAACGAATAATACCTGTGCAAAAAATAATAATGTAAATAATAAAAGCAACATAGTGATTGGCTA
>CAIRTF010000185.1 GCA_903881425.1 uncultured Chitinophagaceae bacterium
GGACGTGCATTGAAATCATTGAGTGATGTATTAAAAGGTAAACAAGGACGTTTCCGTCAGAACTTGTTAGGTAAACGTGTGGATTATTCAGGCCGTTCTGTAATTGTAGTAGGACCGGAATTGAAAATGCATGAGTGTGGTTTGCCAAAAGATATGGCTGCAGAATTATTCAAGCCATTTATCATTCGTAAATTAATTGAAAGAGGTATTGTAAAAACAGTAAAGTCTGCCAAGAAATTAGTAGACAGAAAAGAAGCTGTTGTTTGGGATATCTTAGAAAATATTTTGAAAGGTCACCCCGTATTGTTAAACCGTGCCCCAACATTGCATAGATTATCAATACAAGCTTTCCAACCAAGATTGGTGGAAGGTAAAGCCATTCAACTACATCCATTGGTTACATCAGCGTTCAACGCCGATTTCGATGGTGACCAAATGGCGGTGCACGTTCCATTAAGCAATGCTGCTATTTTGGAAGCACAATTATTAATGTTGTCTTCTCACAATATTTTAAATCCGCAGAATGGTACACCTATCACACTTCCTTCTCAGGACATGGTATTGGGCTTGTATTACATTACTAAAGGAAAAAAATCTACTGCAACAGAAATCATTAAAGGTGAAGGCAAGACTTTTTATAATATGGATGAAGTGATCATCGCATATAATGAAGGTCGAGTTGATTTGCATGCAAATATTAAAGTAAAAACAACAGTTCGTGAAAACAGCGAATTGAAGAAAAAGATTATTGATACTACTGTTGGACGTGTATTATTTAATCAACATGTTCCTGAAGAAGTTGGTTTTATCAATGCATTATTAACAAAGAAAAATTTGCGTGAGATCATTGGTGATATTATTAAAATTACCAACATTCCAAAAACAGCAAAATTCTTAGATGATATTAAAACGCTCGGATTCCGTATGGCATTCCGTGGTGGATTATCATTCAGTGTAAATGATTTGATCGTTCCGGAAATCAGAAATGAATTGTTGGATAATGCTAAGACAGAAGTAGAAGAAGTTTGGGATAGTTATAATATGGGATTGATTACCAACAACGAACGTTACAATCAGGTAATTGATATTTGGGGCAGAGTGGATATGAAGATCACTGAAAGTTTAATTCGTGAAATGACATTGGATAAACAAGGATTCAACTCTGTATTTATGATGTTGGATTCCGGTGCACGTGGTTCGAAAACACAGGTTAAACAGTTGGTAGGTATTCGCGGATTGATGGCTAAGCCAAGAAAGAGTGGCAGCACAGGTTCTGAAGTAATTGAAAATCCGATCTTGTCAAACTTTAAAGGCGGATTGAATGTATTGGATTACTTTATTTCTACGCATGGTGCACGTAAAGGTTTGGCGGATACAGCTTTAAAAACAGCAGATGCCGGTTACTTAACTCGTCGTTTGGTGGATGTGTCTCAGGATGTTGTTATTGCAGAAGATGATTGCGGAACTTTAAGAGGTATTGCAACAAGTGCTTTGAAAGATAATGAAGATATCATTGAACCATTGGCAGACAGAATTGAAGGCCGTACTTCATTACATGATGTATTACATCCTGTAACCGATGCATTGATCATTAAAGCCGGTGAAGAGATTTCTCATTTGGTTGCAAAAGAAATTGAAGAAGCAGGTATCGAAACTGTTGAGATCCGTTCAGTATTAACTTGTGAAGCGAAACGTGGTGTTTGCGTAAGATGTTACGGTAAAAATTTAGCAACAGGTTACATAGCACAACGTGGTGATGCTGTTGGTATCATCGCTGCACAATCCATCGGTGAACCGGGTACACAGTTAACCTTGCGTACTTTCCACGTGGGTGGTGTTGCAGGTAGTGCGTCTATTGAAACCGGTTTAAGTGCAAGATTCGATGGCACTATTCAATTCGATGGTTTAAGAACAGTAACTACTTTAAACAACGAAGGCAATAAAGTGAATATCGTTATCGGTCGTACAGGTGAAGTGAGAATTATGGATGTGAAGAACGATCGTTTGATGATTACCAATAACGTTCCTTATGGTTCTACTTTAATGGTGAAAGATGGTCAGCAAGTGAAGAAAGGAGATGTGATCTGTACATGGGATCCATTTAATAATGTAATCGTTGCAGAACAGGTTGGTAAAATCAAATTTGAAAATATCTTAGAAGGTATTAATTACCGCGAAGAAGCTGATGATCAAACAGGTCATAAAGAAAAAGTGGTTATTGAAACAAAAGATAAAACAAAGATCCCAACTGTTATCGTTGAAGGAAAGGATAATAAAGTATACAACTTGCCGGTAGGTTCTCATATTTCTGTTGAAGAAGGTGAAGAAGTAAAAGCCGGACAAGTATTGGTGAAGATTCCTCGTATCCTTGGTAAATTAAGAGATATCACCGGAGGTTTGCCACGTGTAACTGAGTTGTTTGAAGCACGTAACCCGGGTAATCCTGCTGTGGTTTGTGAAATTGATGGTGTGGTTACTTTTGGTAATGTAAAACGTGGTAACAGAGAGATTATCGTTGAAGCCAAAGATGGCTTGGTAAAGAAATATTTAGTGCCATTAACTCGTCAGATTCTTGTTCAGGATGGGGACTTTGTAAAAGCAGGTGCGCCGTTATCAGACGGACAAATTGCTCCTGCAGATATCCTTGCTATTAAAGGTCCATTCGCTGTTCAGGAATATGTAGTGAATGAAATTCAGGAAGTGTATCGTTTACAAGGTGTGAAGATCAATGATAAACATATTGAAGTAATCGTTCGTCAGATGATGAAAAAAGTAGAGATCGTTGATGCAGGTGATACGAAGTTCTTAGAAGAAGATTTAGAAGACAGATTTGATTTTATTGAAGAGAACGATAGAATCTTTGATAAGAAGGTAGTAACCGAAAGTGGTGAAAGCACTAAATTCAAAGCAGGACAAATTGTTACATTGCGTGAATTGAGAGAAGAAAATTCTATTCTTCGCAGAGCCGATAAAAAATTAGTTGAAGTTCGCGATGCAAAACCTGCCACTGCAACACCGGTATTATTAGGTATTACCAAGGCTTCATTGGGTGTACAAAGCTGGATATCAGCTGCCTCATTCCAGGAAACAACAAAAGTGTTGAGTCAGGCTGCTATTCAAGGTAAGATGGACGCCATGCTTGGATTGAAAGAGAATGTAATCACAGGTCATTTAATTCCTGCAGGTACAGGGCAGCGTGACTTTGAGAACATGATCGTTGGTAGCAAAGAAGAATATGAAGTATTGAGCACTACCAGAGAAGCTATGAGTTTTGATGATGATGAATAATCATCGCAGATTGATATGATTCATTTATGATTAATATGAAGCAGGAAGTGAAAGCTTCCTGCTTTTTTAACATAATACTCATCTTAATCTCGGATAAATTTGCAAAATTGCATTTCACAATAATCATAAATAAATCATATCAATCATTGATATATGAAAAATAATTTTACATCGGGTTTAAATATTGTTTTGGTTGCGGCTGTTGCAGTATTATTCTATCTGCATTTTTCTTCTGCCAAAAAAAATAATGCAATCGCAGCCAATACTACCGCTTCAGCAACAGGATTTAAAGTTGCTTATTTTGATGAGGATTCTTTGCAAGAACATTACGAATATTATAAAGAGATCAGAAATGCTTTAACCAAATTAGAGCAACAAAAAAGCAATGAATTAAATGTGCTGAGAAATGAGTACGCCAAAAAAGGTAAAGAATATCAGGATAAAGCGGCAGGCATGACACAGGCTGAACAACAGAATGCCCAACAGGATATGTTACAGCGTGAGAATGAATATAAAAGATCTGAGCAATTAAAAGCACAGGAAATGCAGGATGAGCAAATGAAACGCGGACAGGATATCAGAAAAAAAATTGAAGACTTTTTAAAAGAATATAATAAAGATAAAGGCTATGCCTATATCTTCTCCAATTCTCAAGGATTAATGTATTACAAAGACACGGCTTATAATATTACCAATGATTTAATCAAAGGATTAAATGAATCTTATAAGAAACAACATTAATTCTCAAATCATTTTTATTATCTTCAAATCCCGTTATTAACAAAGCGGGATTTTTTATGAGTTCTACTTCATTCAAACCTTCTCTTGGTTTATTAGACGCTACGATGGTTGTTGCCGGCAGCATGATCGGCTCAGGTATATTTATTGTAAGTGCCGATATTACCAGAAATGTAGGAAGTGCAGGCTGGTTAATTGCTGTTTGGTTAATCACCGGATTTATGACATTAACTGCAGCACTGAGTTATGGTGAATTGAGTGCCATGTTTCCCAAAGCAGGCGGACAATATGTTTACTTGAAAGAATCGTATAATTCATTGGTTGGTTTTTTATATGGATGGAGTTTTTTTGCAGTGATACAAACAGGAACTATTGCAGCAGTTGGTGTTGCCTTCTCAAAATTCACGGCGTATTTAATTCCCCAAGTGAATGATGATGTTATTTTATTAACCATTGGTTCATTAAAAATATCATCAGCACAAATATTATCTATTGTAATCATTGTTATTCTGACATTCATCAATACCAAAGGAATCAAGAATGGTAAACTCATTCAAACAACATTCACCTTAGCAAAACTGTTAAGTTTATTTGGATTGATTGTGTTTGGGCTGATTGCCATAAAAGGCGATGTGTGGAAAGCAAACTGGAGCAATGCCTGGAACTTACAACAATTATCAAAAGATGGTTCATTCACTTCTTACACTTTGGCTGCTGCATTTGGTGCTATTGCTGCATCAATGGTGGGTTCTATCTTCAGCAGTGATGCTTGGAATAATGTAACATTTATTGCAGGCGAAATAAAAAATCCCAAACGCAATATTGGATTGAGTTTGTTTTTAGGAACATTGATTGTTACCGTGATTTATGTTTCTGCCAATATTGTGTACACAGGTGTTTTGCCATTACATGAAATTGCTTCAGCAGAAAAAGATAGAGTAGCTGTTGCTGCATCAAATGTTATTTTTGGAAACATTGGAACTTATGTAATTGCAGTAATGATCATGGTCTCTACCTTCGGTTGTAATAACGGATTAATATTAGCCGGAGCAAGAGTATATTATACGATGGCGAATGATGGGTTGTTTTTTAAGAAAGTAGCTTCACTAAATAAAAATGCAGTTCCTGAATTTGCTTTATGGATTCAATGTATTGTAGCAGCTATTTTATGTTTAAGTGGAAAGTATGGTGATCTGTTAGATATGGTATCGTTTATTGTAGTGATATTTTATGTGCTCACCATCTTGGGTATTTTTATTTTAAGAAAGAAAAGACCGGATGCTGAACGTCCGTACAAAGCCTTTGGTTATCCTATTCTTCCGGCTATTTATATTATAATGGGAATTAGTTTTTGTGTGTTATTGATCATTTACAAACCACAATTCACCTGGCCCGGGTTGATCATCACATTAATTGGTATTCCTTTGTATTATATTGCAGTCGCAAATAAATCAAAGTCTGAGTAATGAATTTCGATCAATTATTTTCTTCGTTTCAAAATATAAAAGTTGCCGTTCTTGGCGATGTAATGTTAGATACCTATTGGTGGGGACATGTAGAACGCATTTCACCCGAAGCACCTGTTCCTGTAGTTTCATTAGATAAAAAAGAATTACGCATTGGCGGCGCAGGTAATGTGGCATTGAATTTGGCGGCATTGGGTGCGCAAACTTTTGTGATATCAGTTATTGGAAATGATGAAGAAGGCAAACAACTAAAAGCATTATTTGAACAAAATAAAGTGGATACATCAAATATTATTTCTTCTGAGGAAAGGATCACTACCAATAAAATGCGAATTGTTAGTCGCAATCAGCAAATGATGCGATTGGATGCAGAAATAACTACTGATATCAATGCACAATTACAACAACAATTGTTGAATGGGATTAAAAAATATTTTCAAACGAACAAACCTGATGTGTTGATTTTTGAAGATTACAATAAAGGTGTATTGACAGAAAATATTATTCATGAAGTGATTGCATTGTGTAAAGAATATAAGGTGATCACTACTGTTGATCCTAAGAGAAAAAATTTCTTTGCGTATAAAGGGGTAGATATTTTTAAACCTAATTTAAAAGAAGTAAAAGAAGGATTGAATTTATTGATAGATGATGTGAATGAACATTCATTACAAAATATTCATGTGCAATTGAATCAATTATTGCAACATCAAATTTCATTGATTACTTTATCGGAGAAAGGTGTGTACTATCAATCAACATCCCGGACAAATATTATTCCTACACATATCCGCAACATAGCCGATGTAAGCGGCGCAGGTGATACCGTAATTGCAGTTGCATCATTGGTATATGCCGATAAAAAAGATATAGAGCTTGCTGCACAAATAGCCAATATTGCCGGTGGATTGGTTTGTGAAGAAGTAGGTACATCGCCTATTAACAAAGAAAAATTATTGAACGAGTGTAAGTTGTTGTTGAATTAAGCGCTTTCTAACAAATCCATCAATTGTTTTGATGTCGTTCAATCGCCATCAAAATATCTTCAAAATTATCAGATAGAATATTCTCTAATTTCGTTGTAGATAATTTTAGCTATGTCAAATTTTACATTGGTCATTCATGGCGGTGCAGGCACAATCTTAAAAGAAGACATGACACCTGCATTAGAGCAAGCTTATTCCATTGCTTTAAAATCTGCATTGGATGCAGGTTATGCTGTTTTAGAAAATGGCGGTACAGCAGTGAATGCCATTAAAGCATCGATTGTTTTATTGGAAGACAATGTTTTGTTTAATGCAGGTCGTGGTGCTGTATTCACCAAAAAAGGTGTGCAGGAAATGGATGCAGCGATTATGGATGGCAGCGATTTAAGTGCCGGTGCAGTAACGGGAGTGCGTAATGTGCGCAATCCGATTGAATTGGCAACCGAAGTAATGCGTAACAGCAATCATGTTTTTTTAAGTGGAAAGGGCGCCAATGATTTTGCCATTAAGCAAGGTGTGAAACTGGAGCCGGATGAATATTTCTTTTCTCAATTCAGATATGATCAATGGAAAGCGATACGAGATAGCGATAATTATTCTTTAGATCATACCAATCATCATCTCGAAGAATTAATGAAAGATAAAAAATTCGGGACTGTGGGTGCAGTGGCTTGTGATGCAAATGGAAATATTGCTGCAGCCACATCTACAGGCGGTATGACGAATAAAAAATACGGACGAATAGGAGATAGTCCGGTTATTGGTTGCGGTACGTATGCCAATAATAAAACCTGCGCCATCAGTTGCACCGGACATGGTGAAATGTTTATTCGAGGCGTAGCTGCTTACGATGTTAGTTGTTTAATGGAATACAAAGGAATGAGTTTACAAGAAGCAATGGACGAAGTAGTAAATAAAAAATTAGTGAGTTTGCATGGCGAAGGAGGTATGATCGGTGTGGATGCAAAAGGGCATTATGCCATGGTGTTGAATAGTGCAGGCATGTATCGTGCAGTGCGGACTGATAAAGGATTTGAACAGGTATTGATCTATAAATAGTGAATAGCTAATTAGTAATAATAAAAAATGTCATGTTTAGCTTATCGAAACATGACATTTTTTATTATTAATTTTATAAAAACCATATTTTATTTCTTCCACTCAATCGTTGCAAAATTCTTTTTGGCATCTTTCATAAAATCATCCTTACATTCTTTCGAACAAAAGCCAATTACTTTATTATTATAATGTACGGTGTCCTCAATGCCGGCTGCAACAGGCATTCCGCAAGTGGCGTCTTTGGCATTATCAACCATTGCTGCCGTATATTTTACGGAATCAGTTTTGGGCATTTCCATTTGCATGGTATCTTTTTTTGCTTCTGCAAGATGCTGCTTGATATGATCGCATGAAAAAAAGATAAAAGAAAATAAAATACTTGTAATAATTAATTTGATTTTCATAAATGGTTTTTAGTAAACAAATATATTACTAAACTTTTATAAAGAAAAAGTAACATGCACCATTGCTTTACATCTTAATTTGGTTTGTCCTTCTGCAAAGTTTTGCTCAACCGGTAATTGTGCATTCAATCCTAATCCTATTTTATTAAAACCAAACTCAACACCTGCTAATGCAGTGGTAACATGGCTTCCGGTGTATTGTACTTTTGAGCCATTCAATGTATTACCGGTAACTGATTCGTAACCAACACCCATATTTGGAGAGATGGTATTTTTATTCGCAGCTATTTTATAATAAGCAATACAGTTTGATGTAAATTTATTACCATACTTATAATTATCGCTGTTAATAGTATTGATCTTATAGGTTGCAGAAGTGTTTACGCCAATATTGCCAATGGTTATGGTATATAATCCGTTGAGCAAAAAATCTATACTGCC
>CAIRTF010000186.1 GCA_903881425.1 uncultured Chitinophagaceae bacterium
ATCATCATAAACAGGTGAACTCAGGTTAAATTCTTCCGTAAAAAAATCAAATAGTTTCATGCTCAATGCTTATATGCACAAATAACGCACAGGTACTGTACTTATTGGATATCTAAGGTACATATTTTTTTTATTTTACCATATTCTAAACATAATCTTGTTATTTAGAGAATATTTTAATCATTTTTAATCGTGTTTATTTTTTTTAATTTATTAATGATGAAAAAAAGTATTTTACTGCTGTTATTGATTCCGTTTTTTTGTAATGCACAACTCAAATGGAAAAATGTGGATACTGCTTTTGGCATTCAATCTTCATCTATGCATGTGTTTTATTCAAATGATAGCTTGGATGGCAAGCCGAATATTGCTTATTACAGTTTGATTGATTTAAAAGACAGGAACCTTGAGTTTACAGTTGATACCACATTGAATAGAAGATTAACACCAACGCAATATTTTGAAAAAGACAATCATCCTTTTTTAGTGGTGAATTGTACTTTCTTTGAATTTGTGCATCAGCGAAATCTGAATGTGGTTGTTAAAGACGGAAAAATTCTTTCTTATAACCAACAAACTATTGCTTTAAAAGGGAAAGATACATTAACATATCAACATGTTTTTGGAAGTGCTATTGGAATTGATAAGAGACGAAATACGGATGTGGCATGGCTTTTAACTGATTCGTCAAAACATTTTGCATTCGCATCTCAAAATGCAATCAAAGCTTTTAAAGATTCTTCCGCAGCGCATGATTTCAATTTTTATTTTAATCAATCATCATTTAAAAAATGGAAAATGCAAACGGCTGTGGGTGGTGGTCCGGTGTTATTACAAAACGGAGAAATAAAAATTACCAATAATGAAGAATTAAAATTTGCAGGTAAAGCTATCAATGATAAACACCCGAGAACTTGCATGGGTTATACAAAAGATGGTAAATTAATTGTAATGGTGATTGAAGGAAGATTTCCAGGAAAAGCAGAAGGAGCAACGCTTACACAAGAAGCTCAAGTGCTAAAAGATATAGGATGCATAGAAGCATTGAATTTGGATGGTGGCGGCAGCAGTTGTATGTTGATTAATGGTAAGCAAACCATTACACCAAGCGATAAAGAAGGTCAAAGGCCTGTGCCTGCTGTATTTATTGTTCAATCAAAAAAATAATTTTATTGAATATCCCAAACCAAAGCTGATGCGCCAAGTATAGCTGCATCCGATTCTTTTAAATGGCTAACTAAAATTTTAACTTTATTCTGAAACACTTGAATCAAATTGGCTTCCATATGTTCTCGAGTGGGCTTCAAAATTAAATCACCGGCTTTTGTCAAACCACCAAATAACACAATAGCTTCCGGACTTGAGAACATAACAAAGTTTGCCAATGCCATTCCTAAAATTTTTCCGGTGTACTCAAAAATTTCTTTTGCTAATTCATCACCTTCCATGGCTGCTGTATAAACAGCTTTAGAATCCATATCTTTTTTAGCAATCTTTCTTAATAAACTGGGTGTTTTACTTTTTTCTAATGTTTCTAATGCAGTTAAAGTAACTCCTGTTGCCGATGCATAACTTTCTAATGAACCTTTTTTACCGGTACCGGGATGTAGTCTTCCATCCGGAATAATAATAGTATGACCTAATTCTCCGGCGAAACCATCATGACCATAAATTAATTTTCCATTAGCCACAATACCACTTCCAACACCTGTGCCCAAAGTGATCATGATAAAATCTTTCATGCCTTGCGCAGCGCCATACATCATCTCGCCTAATGCGGCTGCATTTGCATCGTTTGTTAGTACAACAGGTAGTTTAAATTTATCTTGAATGATTTTTGATAATGGGATAATACCTTTCCATGGAAGATTAGGTGCATACTCGATTGTGCCGGTATAATAATTTCCATTCGGTGCACCTACGCCAATACCTTTTATTCTGCCGATGCCACCTGCTTTTTCAATTAATTGAGAAAGGCTTTCGTGTAATTC
>CAIRTF010000187.1 GCA_903881425.1 uncultured Chitinophagaceae bacterium
ATTTATACGATTAGAAAGCTCTATCGTATCTCGTCCAATTCTATTTGACAACATTCCTGAAGTATCTGAAATATTCAATTTTAAATTAGTAGATATATTGTTGTTAGTTTTTATAGATTCAATCCTATTCGATAATGAAATAGTATCCCTTCCTATTCTTGAACTTAACATACCAGCAGTGTCTGCAATGTTCAATTTTGCATCAATCCTATTGGATAATGTTATTGTATCCTTAAAACTATAAATTGTGTTTGCTAGAAATGGTTGTATTAAATTGGGAAATTGACTAGCCTCTATTTTATCTAATAATTTTAATCTAATTGCAGCTGCTGTATCAATTATTCCTTGATTATTTTTTGTTATTAAAATGGAGTCTCTAATGATACGACCAGAAAGGCTCATTGTATCAGTAGCAATCCTATCTGAAACATATTGCGTATTCGCCAAAGTGCCAGATACAGGAAAAATAACATTACTTGCAGCTGTTGTAGTGATGGTTAAATCCCCGATACCCTTTGTAATAATATTATTACCTAATGTAATAGACTTGCCATTATTATTAATTCCTGTTCCTCCTTTCGATCCAGGTAAAATAGAATTAATTGTTAATGAAGAATCTGCAAATTTAGAATTTAAAGCAGTAATAGCATAAGGCACAGACCAAAATTGTGTAGTTCCAATATCTAAATAATTATTTGTAGGTGTCCAACTAGGGTCTGGCAAAGTGGGCTGTATTGCAATTTGTATGTTAGCGAAATAGGTTTTATTCAACCAATTTAAACTCAAAAGTGAACTAGCACCTGAAACCCTATTACCTTGTCCTATTGTGATTGTAAAAACACCTTCATTAGTTGAAACAACTTGGAATGATTCTTTATAAACATTAGTCCCGTTTACAGTACCTTCTATTATATTAACTATGGCAAATACATTTCTATTGGCAGCAGCATTATTATTAATATCTCTAGCAACAGCTTGAAATACAATACCGCTTGGCGCTGCTTGTCCATTTGATTGTACATATACAAATGTTAATAAAAAAACTAGAAAGAGGGAATTTAATAACTTAATCATTTTTCACAATTTTAAAAATTTCGTTTACTTTACTAGAATTTATTTGAATAAAATAAATGCCTATGGGCACATTTGTTAGTATAACCTTATAACCAGTATAGAATAAATCTTGATATACATTTTCTATTTTAACTAATTGTCCCATATTGTTAAAAACAGATATTTTAAAATGGTTGTCTTTATCAATCTTACTCTTGAATGTTACATATACTGCATCAACAAATGGATTAGGTAATACTTGTATACTTATTTTAGAATAATTCAAATCAACAACACATTCATTAATAAACATTCCAGCATTTGTGGTTAAAAATTTAGTTACTCCATTTGAAACCTGAATGCAATTGGCCATATTTATTGTCAATGGATTTGAGCTGTTACTTAATTTCAAATCGCCCCCCAATACACCCATTGAATAAGCAATGCTCATTTGAGCTTTGACAAATTGAGTAGTTAAACAAGTAATTAATATGATAAGAATTTTCTTCAATTTTTAATTTGTTATTTTAAATGAATAAATAGCAGTTTGACCATTTGCTAATTTTATTGACAAACTCATTTGAGCCGAATTAATTGAAACAATATCATAAACTGTACTATCCTGCTTATTGGTTAACTGATAAAAAAATGTTTGTTTAAGTTTATTTAGTGTAGCAATCTCCCATTTGCCAGTATTGTTATCTGTATCGCTATACCCACCATCAAAAGTGAAAGTTTTTTTATAATTTTTCTGAACAGTGGTTAGTACACTATTTACCCCATTAATTTTGGTAGAATCAAGCTGCCATACATGTTGTGTATTTTGAAAACTACCTGTACCTGCCAACAATTGTTTCTGAAATTCTAAAGGTGGCGTAACAGTTGTCTTTGAACATGAAGCAATAAAGACTAATGTCAATAGTATTATAAGGTTTAATATGATTTTTCTTAACATCATTTTATTTAAATAATCTTCTTGAATAATAAATTCCAAAATTTAAATAACTATCACTGGCATCATCTGGATTATTTCTATATTGACCTACTACATTTCTTGAAGTAGGATTAGAGAAATATATGGCAGCATCTTTATTTAAAACTTTATTACTATTTAAAATAGATGAGACACTAGGATAAGGATCAGAACCAACATCATCCAAATAATTTGACATACTTCTATGATAGGAAAAATGCAGACCAATGCTATTGAACCGATTAATTTGATATTTAACTTTGAAATTTAAAAAATATCCAAAGGCCAATAATGAATATGGTTTTTTAGTACTGTCTGTATATTGACCGCCTGTGCCCAATGATTGTAAATTATATACAGTTCCATTGTATATTCCCGTTGGGTTAAAACTTACAATATCTAATCCAAAACCAATAGAAGGTCTTATTCTTCGAGCTTTTGTATACAACCTATTGTCAACAAAGTCATAATTAATTGAAGGAGAAATCCCTAACATGGTTGTTGTAAAACTCATACCTCTTGCTAATTGATCATTATTATTAGACTTAGCATCTGAATTACTTAGTTTAAAGCTCTCAATATTTAAACTTGCACTTAAATTAGAGTATAGGGTATAATTGATATTAACGCCTAGAAGCATATTCATATCATTTGCAAAGGCATTACCCTTAGCGCTTACGGTACCAGTAAAAATAGAGCCACCAGTAAGTAAGCTAACTTCAATTTTACTTTTTAAAGGGGCTTCTATTTTTTGGAAAATATTTTTAAGAGAATCAGGAGGTGGGTTTGGTTTTATACTATCATTCGCCTTCTTGTCTTTTAATAATTCAGCTAAAACATTTCTTCTTCTTAACTCATTTAAATAAGATATATACCCTATTTTGACATCAGGCACATAATCACC
>CAIRTF010000188.1 GCA_903881425.1 uncultured Chitinophagaceae bacterium
CTAAAGAGATACCATTGATAGAATAAGTAAAGTTCGTTTTTGGAACAGTTACACCACTTGCATTATAACCTTGGTAATCTTGGTTCTTCATATAAGTATAAACAGTTCCTTTAAAGGTATTGGTACCGCTTTTTGTTACTGTATTGATTCCGGTACTTGCAAAACCACCCTGTTTAACATCGTAAGGAGACACTTGAACTTGAATTTGTTCAATCGCTTCCATACTTACCGGTTGAGAATTTGTTTGTCCACCTAATGTAGAAGATAAACCAAAAGAGTTATTGAAGTTTGCACCATCCAATGTCATATTATTGTATTGGTTAGTACGACCACCAATATTAGATCCATTGGCAGTTGGTTCCAATTTAGTAAAATCAAAAATAGAACGGTTGATGGTAGGCAATTGATCGATCAATGCTCTGGTAATAACTTCTTGACTACCGTTACGGCTGTTATTGAATATTTTGTCTTGACGAGTTGATTTAACAGTAACATCAGCCAATTTTGTTGTTTCTAAGGTTAAGCTAAAATCAGCTTTAAATTCCTGACCTAATGCAAGAATAATACCTTCTTGTTTTTCTCCTTTGTAACCAACAAAAGAAACACTTACGGTATAAGGTCCTCCAATTTTTACGTTAGCTAAATTGTAACGACCATCTTTACGGGTAGTAGTTACATATTTAGTACCAGTTGGTTGGTGGATTGCAGTAATTACTGCACCGGCCACACCCGCTTTACCATCTGTTACTGTACCTTGGATTTCTGATGTTGTTTCCTGGGCTTGAACGAAGTTTGTTACGAAAGCAGAAAGGAAACAAAGCGAAGTTGCGAGAAATAATTTTCTAAGCATGTTGCTAAGTTTTAGTTGTGCAAAATTGAGATGTTATTGTAATAAAAGCTTTTTTAAATGTTACCAATATATTAATTGATAATATTGAAATGAACAGGCAATTCGTTATTTAGCTGATACAATCACAAACAATTTCACTTTCAAAAAAGTTTTTCAAAGTGCAAATAAAGGGAATTATCCATTTAAAACAACAAGATTAAGCAACATAATATTAACAAAATCTTAGTTAACGCTTTTGGAAAACCTTTTTTGGGTTAAATTAATAGAAATAAGACAAAAAATGGTTGATTTTAGCTGTCTTGCAGATAAAAATTTACATAAAAGAAATATAGGCTGTGAAAGGTCAGCGATTAAATAAATATGCATTTAATCTAATGTAAATGCTATTTCTTCTTTTTAATTAGCTTTTGAGTTGCTTCCAATTCTTTTTTGGTTGCATCCAATTCCTTTTTCATATCTACCATATACATGGTTAGTTCTTCTACTTTTTTCAGTAAAAGTGCGTTCATCTTGCCCAGATCAACACCATTCTTCATTACATCTTCCGTAGTGGGTACTTCAGGTAAATGATGATTGGCATACATATATTTACCCAAATCAAGTAATGGCATCAGTTTATAATTCGGACTTAATACATTATCAAACCAGTCTTCGGAATTTTTTACGGCAACTTTTACTTTTTCTGTTAAAATTCCTTGTTCTACATATAATTTATAGCCATCAAAATTTGTTGAAACATCACCGATCTTTACCCTACCTTGATAAGAATCAACAGAAAAATATTCTTGTTCAACACCACTGCCGGGTGCTTTATAACTAATCTTAAAAGTTTGAGGAGTATTTAAAGTTTTGTCTCCGGATACTCTGGCCCCGATGGTCCAATAACTAACATTGGCCGGTGCACTATTATCTCCATTCGAGAACATGATCGATGGCTCATTTTGTCCGTTAGGTGACCAAATATTACTTAATTGCAATAAAACATTTTTCTTTCTGGTATCTCCTGCATTCCTTTTTATTTCTAAAGCAGCTTGCGGCGTGTTTGTGCCGATACCTGCATTGCCATTAATTGGAAAATGGTTCTCACTGCTTGGATAAGCTGTATCAACATATTGATAAACAATATTTCTTAAAGGTGCTTTTGTGACAGGCAAAGTTGCCGGCGTTTTAGAGTTGGTAACTATTCCGGGCTTTTTAGCAGTGCGAGGTTGCTGTGCATTACCTTTTACAATTGCGGGTGTAATTTTTTTTCCGGGTTGTTGTAAAATGGGCGCTGTAGTGGGCGTTTGACTATACACATTTAAAGCAATGAATGTTACAAGAATAAACGTAAACTTTTTCATGTTATCAATTTATGAATAAAGATGAACTCATTTCAGTTCTGTCAAAAATAGCCAAATTATTATTTAAAAATGATATTCTCTGAATTGTTGTTGCTGCAAGGTTAATTATTTGTTAGTCAATGGTTAAAAAAAAAGGCAGCCAAAGCTGCCTGATAAGGTTTGTAAAATAAGTTAATGATGATGCGTATTTCTTTCTTCATCTTTTTCGTGCTCTTTTTCGTAAGCTTTAATGATTGCTTTTACTAAACGATGTCTTACCACATCTTCCTCATTCAATTCTATATGCGCAATACCATCAATATTCTGCAAGATACGAATGCCTTTATCCAAACCACTTCTTTGATTTCTTGGTAAATCTACTTGCGTAGGATCTCCTGTAATAATTGCTTTTGCATTGGCACCAATACGTGTTAAGAACATTTTTAACTGAAGATCATTGGTGTTTTGTGCTTCATCTAAAATAATAAATGCATTATCCAAAGTACGACCACGCATATAAGCCAGTGGAGCAATTTCAATGGTGCGTGTACTCATATAATAACCGAGTTTATCGGCAGGTATCATATCATCCAATGCATCATATAATGGTCTTAAATACGGATCAATCTTTTCTTTCAAATCGCCCGGAAGAAAACCCAAACTTTCGCCTGCTTCAACTGCAGGTCGGGTTAAAATAATTTTCTTCACCATTTTGTTTTTTAATGCACGTACAGCTAATGCAACAGCTGTATAAGTTTTACCGGTACCTGCAGGGCCAATCGCAAATACAATGTCATTGCGGTCTGCGGCTTGTACCATTTTTTTCTGATTGGCTGTTCTGGCTCTTACCGTTTTGCCGTTTGGTCCGAATACCAGAATGTCATTCGGATTTTTATCAACAAAATTGTCGATGGTTTCTGCATCGTCTCCACCTAAAATCTGCTCAAAATAATTTTCACTCAAATGTCCATTGCGCTCCAAATATTGAATGATGAGTTCAATTTTTTCTTTAGCAGTTTCTATCTGCTCCGGTGCGCCACTGATTTTAATTTGAGTGCCTCTTGATAAGATTTTTAACAGAGGGAATTTCTTTTTAAGTAAATCTAGCTTTCCGTTATTCACACCAAAGAATTCTATGGGATTAACGGTTTCGAGGTTGATGATTGTGTCTGTCAAATTTTTCCTGTTTTATTAATATAAATAGGATGTTGAATAATTACTAACTCTTCCAATTCAAATTTAATTTGTATTGCAGTATAATTCCTAATACTTGTTATACACAGATGTGGAAAGCTAAAAATGCAGAAAGTAAAATTTGACTTATTAAAATGAAGTATTTAAAGGGAATAATTTTTAAAGATTCGATATTTTATTTTTGATATACTCTTACGTAATCAATTAAAAATTGTTGCGGTAATATTTTATCATCAATTGTTCCGCCCCATGTTCCGCCTAAAGCAAAATTAAGTATCAAATAAAATGGTTTATAAAAGGGATTGTTTTTTTTATCTCCTGCTTCTTCAATATCAAAACTGTAATACTTTTTTTTATCGAAATAAAAATCAATTTTCTTTTTATTCCATTCCATAGCATACACATGGAAATCATTGAACGGTTTTCTTTTTTTGAAAGTAGTTCCGCTCGATACTACTTTTTCGCTGCCATCATTTCTTGAATAATGAATGGTTGCATGAATTCTGTTCGGATCTTTTCCTGTGTACTCCATAATATCAATCTCGCCGCAAAAAGGATAACCTATCTGATCTCTGTTTTCGCCTAACATCCAGAATGCAGGCCACACACCTTTACCTTTCGGTAATTTAGCTCTTAATTCAATTCTGCCATACTTAAAATGCTGAATACCTTTGGTAGTAAGGCTTGCAGAAGTATAGTCTGCATGCGGGTAAGCATATTTAAAACCTTTTTTAGAAGCATCAAAATCTTTGTTATCGAATTTTTCTTTGCGTGCTTCAATAATTAAATTACCATTCTCCACTCTTGCATTTTCTGTTCTGTTCTTGGTATAATATTGTTGTTCTTCGTTATGAAAAAATCCTTCTTCCATTTTCCATTTAGAGGAATCCGGCAAACCGGGTTTATCAAACTCATCGTTCCAAACCAATTTTTTATAAGATGAACATGATACACATGCACAAGAAAAAATCAATAAACAATATACATATTTATGCATGTAATAAAGATAGGAGAGATGTTTGTTATGATTCAGGTAAATAATGTAATCAATTATCTACAAATTTTTTAATTGATCGATCGTTGCAGTTGGATTTGCTGATTTAAATACGGCATTACCTGCAACCAATACATCGGCACCGGTATGGATAATGGCAGAAGCATTTTCTAAATTTACACCACCGTCAATTTCAATTAAGGTTTCACTTCCACTGGCATGAATCATTTTTTTTAATGTTCGGATCTTATCAATGGTTTGGGGAATAAATTGTTGTCCGCCAAAACCCGGATTCAC
>CAIRTF010000189.1 GCA_903881425.1 uncultured Chitinophagaceae bacterium
AACGAAAAGAACATTGAAATTATTAACCACTAACATAACTGAACTGAAAATCTTCGCCAGCAATATAGGTGGTCAACTTGCCTCGGCTTGAGGTGGTCAGTTTGATCGGCTTTTGCAGTAATGAGATCGATCCTATTTAATATTACTGATAACAGAAATCTACCTTCCCATCCAACCACCATCAACAGTTAAAATAGTTCCGTTTACATAATCAGATGCCGGTGATGAAAGAAAAATAAAAGCACCTGTCAGATCATCTGGTGTGCCCCAACGTTTTGCCGGGATGCGTGCTAAAATAGAATCATTTCTTTCTTTATCTGCTCTTAATTGTGCAGTATTATCTGTAGCAATATAACCGGGTGCAACACCATTTACAGTAATACCCTGTGATGCCCATTCATTGGCAAATGCTTTTAATAAAGAAGCAATAGCACCTTTACTGGCAGCATATCCCGGAACATTGATACCACCTTGAAAACTTAACAAAGAGCAAGTAAAAACAATTTTTCCTGATTGATATTGTAACATTTGCTTGCCAATTTCACGAGTAATAATGAATTGTGCATTCAGATTGATATCGATAATCTTATCCCAAAATTCATCCGGATGTTCTGCGGCAGGCTTTCGCATGATATGTCCCGCGTTATTAATTAATATATCGATCTTGGGGTGATCAACTTTAACTTTTTCCAAAAAAGCATGCAATGATTTCCTGTCAGTGAAATCTGCTTGATATGGATAAAAATTTTTCCCAATTGTTGTAATAGCTTTTTCTACTTCACTTCCTGATACAGGCATGCTGCTGCTTACACCAATGATATCTGCACCGCTATTCGCTAATTCAATGGCAATAGACATTCCAATGCCTTTATTGCATCCTGTTACTAAGGCTAACTTGTTATCTACTCTAAAATTGACCATACTATTTTGTTTAGTAATATTTATTAACTAAATCTTATTTATTCAACAATACAGATTTCTTTTTAAATCGCAAAGGTTTTTTATTTGATAGTTTCCATTAATAATAAACCCCATCATATTTTGATGGGGTTTGGCAGCCTTGTACTAACAAGGTTTTAATTAACAGCGATATGTTTCGCTGAAAGTTTTTTTGATTCTTCATTACGTGGCAAAGAAATCTTCAATACTCCATCTTCATACTTTGCAGTAATCTTTTCTTTGTTTATTTCTTCAGGTAATGAAAAACTGCGACTGAAACTTGAAAAACTGTACTCCCTTCGAGTATATTTTTTATCCTTTTCTTCTTTATTCTGTTCCTTTTCGCTACTGATGGTTAACATATTGCCATCAATATCAATTTTAAAGTCATCTTTCTTTAATCCCGGTGCTGCTAATGAAACCATGTAGTGGTCTTTTTCTTCGCTAATGTTCACCGAAGGCATATTCATTGTCTTTGGCCATAAATCACTATCAAACCAACCATTCCAGGGTTTAAAAAAATCATCGAATAAAGTAGGCATTCTTTCAGTCACTTTTGCAA
>CAIRTF010000190.1 GCA_903881425.1 uncultured Chitinophagaceae bacterium
TCATTATAATTAACTTCTATGTAAGCCAACGCTCTACTCTCATCCGGTAGGTTTGATGCCAGCCCCACTAAATTAATAGTTATCATGTTGTTTTTTCCTCTTCGTGATTTGAACCCTTAGGCAGTCTTTCGTGCCATCTCTTGTCAAGATACGCTCTATCTTCTTCTTGTAATCTTCCATTAACAAATATATTTAATTGATAATTTTTGAGATCAACATCTGGATGTGCGGTGTATTTCCCGCTTGCTAAGTCTATGTGTAAACATTGAACATCTGTATTAACCAGTATTGGTGTTCCTCTTTTGTGAAGTCTGTGAATGAAAAAATTATCTTCTCCAATAAACGGAATGTCTTCAGCAATATTATTTGCAATACAACAAAATGGAAGCTCTGGCTCCTCTTGTTTCATTTGTTTTAATATTTCAACTGGTATTAGCATGGCATCCATACCGCACAAATGGGCTTTAATTAATTGACCAGGATCTACATTGGGCACTACTACCCAATTCTTTTCCCGTGTCATTATCATGGCATCTCCAAGCTTTATGTAATAAACACCAACAACTATACTGCCTGGGTTTTCTTCTGCTGTTTTGTGCAAAGTTTTAAAAGCATGATATGGAACCACTGTATCTTCGCCTATAAAAAACATGTATTTGGCACCGCTCTCTAAAACTTGTTCAATTAAATAATTTCTTGCAACATCTACTTTTTCTCCATATATATCACAAAATCCATGACTAAACCCGTGAAGATCAACGTGTTCTGCTCCCAATCCTTGTTTGCCATTAAATTTTTGAGCAGGCTCTTCATTTTCGCATCTTCTGGGTTGGGCTATCACGACGTAAGGCTGTATTTCCTTTGAGGTTTCCACAATATCCCTCAAAGTTTCCATTATTTTATCTTTACTATACATGCATTAAAATAGTAATTTGATCTATAATTTATTGAAAAATGAACTTAGTGCGATATTTTTAAATTCAAAACCGGACAATGTGCTAATTTTTTGTCCATTAACTGCCGCAGATGGGATAAAATGAACGTCCCCAGTAGAAGTTAGAACCCCTCCAAAATATGCCCCAGAAGTTGATGTATACACTAAACTATATGTGCTGACGGTTCCAGAACTACTTACTTTTTGACCTACGGCAGCTGCGTATGGAATAAAATGAACGTCTCCATTAGGAGCCAGAACTCCACCGGAATATGCTCCGCTACTGTTGGTGTACACCAAACTATAGGTGCTTACAGTTCCCGAGCTATTTATTTTCTGCCCGACAGCGGCAGCAGATGGCACAAAGTGAGTATCGCCATTGCTCGCCAAAACTCCACCAGCATAAATGCCCATAAATATCTCCTGTTTGTACCTATATATGATGATATTATCTATTCAATTAAGCTTAAGACTTTAGTTTATTTTTCGCTATAATTAAACAGACCGGGGAACAATGCTATTAATTTTTAATAAACAAAGAATGGATCAGTTAACTCTTGAACAAATAGCTTCTTATCAGCAGCAATGCGGGAATATCCTAGACTTAGAATTGCCAAGTATCACACAAAACACTTCCGAAGTAAAGCAACAAACAGAAGCAAATAATTATACTAGTTTTGCTCCTTATTATCACCCAAATCCAAATTCGCCAACAGGTTTTCCATACATTAGAAAAGATGGAGTAAGAAATCCTATTGCAGTAGAAACTAGCGATAACTTATATTTAGGCAAACTTTACCGAATAGTAATTCCATGCTCTCTTTTATATTATTTTACTAAAAATGAAGATTACGCAATTAAGTCTATTCATGCTATTCAAGCATTTTTCATAAATGAA
>CAIRTF010000191.1 GCA_903881425.1 uncultured Chitinophagaceae bacterium
ACAGGTAAATCTGGAAAGAAGGGTAAAACGAATATTAGCCTGGATATTTCTTATGGACAAGAGAAAATTGCCAATAAACCCAACTTATTATCACCTTCTGATTTCTATAATTTCAAGAAACTTAGAAATCCCGGGTCTATTTCTCCTTCTGAAGATTCAATCAATACAAAAGGAACGGGTGTTGATTGGTATAAGCTAGCATCACAGGTAGGATCGAGAACTACAGCAAATCTTTCTGTAAGTGGGGGTAATGAAAAAGTTACTTATTATTTGGGTGTATCTTCTTTGAATGTAGATGGAATTGATATCGGTGATAAATTTAAACGTTATACTTTAAGACCAAGTTTAGATATTAAAGTAAATGATTTTATTAGTGTTGGAACCAATACTACAATCTCTTTTTTAGATAGAAGCGGAACACCGGCTAATTTAAATGGAACTAATGGTGGACAGGGTGCAAATTCTGCTAATCCACTAACTAACCCATTTAATCCTGATGGTACTTATGCATTATATGCCTGGCCTGAATATCATTTGATGGGTAATCCCTTGAATGATTTATATATCTGGAATTCTGATCAAACGAATAAAATATTTTCAGCTAATTATATAAAAGTTGATTTGCCTGTAAAAGGGCTATCCTATAAATTTAATTCGGGGGTAGAACTGATTAACAGAAGTATCAGAACTTCATGGGGCAGAAACACTGTTACCGGCAATCAAGCAAATGGACAAGGTGAAGTTTTATCTTCTGTTGAAAGAAATTTTACGGTAGAAAATATTTTAACTTATGCAAGAACATTTGGAGATCATTCCATTAATATAACTGGTTTATATAGTAGTCAAAGTCATGATTATACAAGCGATGATTCCAAAGGAGGAAATTTTCCGAGTATTGACATGAACTTTGCTTATAACCTAAATCAGTCTGATCCAACCACGCGAAAAACATCCTCAACTTACTATAAAGAGAATCATATTTCTCAAATGGGTAGAATTAATTATACATTCAAAGGCAAATATTTAGCTACACTTACAGTAAGAAGAGATGGCTACTCTGGTTTTGGGTTGGATACAAAATATGGTGTTTTTACAACCGGTGCTGTTGCATGGAACTTAGCTAAAGAAAGTTTCATTCATTTGCCTTCTTATGTAAATCAATTGAAGTTAAGAAGTTCCTATGGTATTAACGGTAATGAAGCTGTAAGTGCTTATCAAACTTTAACCACTTTAAAAAATACCAATTACATTATCGGAGGAGTGAATGATACGCTACAAGTTGGATATATACCCAATATCGCAGGAAATCCATTATTAGCATGGGAGTCTACAAAAAAATGGACTATCGGATTAGATTATGGGCTTTTTAATAATCGTGTTTATGGTAGTATTGAATATTATAATTCTCAAACTGGTAACCCCGGATTATTGCTCTCAAAACGGGTATCACCCATTACCGGCTATACAAGTGTATTAGCAAATATTGGAAAAGTTCAAAATCAAGGCATTGAGGTTTCTTTAAATACTAAAAATATTGTAAATAAAGAATTTTCCTGGTCTTCAACTTTGGTATTAGCATACAATCAAAATAAAATTATTGATTTGTATGGAACCGGACAGAACGATACATTAAATACTTGGTTTATTGGACATCCAATCAATGTAAATTTTGATTTGGTATATGATGGTATTTACAAAAACGCGAATGATTCAATTAATTCACCCATCAAATCCCCTTCGCCAAGATTGGGCTATGTTAGAATTAAAGATTTAAACGGAGACAGCATTATTTCAACAAGTAATGACAGGACAATCATTGGTCAGTTAGATCCTAAAATAACATGGGGATTTACAAACACTTTTACCTATAAACATTTTGCGTTATCCATTTTTGTTCAAGGTGTTTCAGGAGTAACGAAAAAAGATCCACTTCAACAAGATGCAGTTGGAACTGATGTTGTAACAAATACCACTTATAAAGATTGGTGGTCTTCTTCAAATCCTAATGGTTCTCATTGGGCAAATAATGCAAATGCTAATTTAAGCCCTACACCAGTAAACATATACGAAAATGCAAGTTTTATAAGGTTAAAGGATATTTCTTTAGGCTACAGTTTTAATTCAAAAATTTTAGCTCGTTTAAATAAAATTGGGATTACAAATTTTAAAATTTATGCAACAGCGAGAAATTTATTTACCATTACAAATTATAAAGGATTAGATCCTGAGTTAGGTTCTGCTTATCAATTAAGCACACCTATGCAAAAAGAATTTACTGTAGGTGTAAATGTTGGTTTTTAGATTTCAATTATTTAAAAGATAAATTTCATTATATGAATAGTATAAAAAAATTTTTAATAGCCTTTTTAATTCTCTTTATTACAATCGATTTTTATTCTTGTAAGAAAGATTATTTGACTGAAACTCCTTTTATTGGAGCCAGCACCGGAGTATTATATACTTCCAAATCCGGTTTTGAATCCGGTTTGTATGGATTGTATAACTTATTTAGAATGGAAAGAGGAGGTACAGGGCCAATTAGTGGGCTTTCTTCAAACAATACTAATAACATGGTGATTACACCTGCAATGATAGGAGTGGACAATGCTTATAGTCCTTATCCTGCAGCTGGGCAACCGGAATATTTCTTTAATAATTTTGGTGCTACGTTAAATCCTTCCAGTACAGATATGGATAATTTATTTAATTGGTTATACCAAATGGTCAATGCAGCAAACGTAATTATTAATCAAGCTAAAACTACTACAGTAAACTTGAGTACACAAGACAGAAATCAGATTGTGGGCGAAGCGAAATTATTCAGAGCATTGGCTTACAGACATTTATCCTATTTATATGGCGGAGTTCCATTAAATCTTGGAGAAAGTTCTGAAGTTAGTAAAAATAATTGGGTAAGAGCTTCACTATCAGATGTAAGAAAACAAATTATAGCTGATTTACTCGATGCAGAATCTGGGATGGCTGTACTTCCGCCAAACGAAGGAAGATTTCCAAAGGGTGTTGCAACACATTATTTGGCAGAGATGTATCTAGCTACAGGTGATAATCAAAAAGCAATGGATAAAGCCAATTCATTAATTAGTAGTGGGATATTTTCTTTAGTAACAAGTCGTTATGGTGTTAATGCAAATAACTTGGGCAGCGCTTATTCAGATATGTTTATTAATGGTAACTGCGATAGAAGTCAGGGTAATACAGAAGCTTTATATGTGTTTAAGAATTTGTATCCAAATACTGCAGCTGGTTTTCAATATAATATCATGAGAAGATGGTGGATAACCAGATATAATCAGGTATTAATTAATGGTAATTCTGTAATTGGTTATAGTGCTGCAAATGGTGGTAGGGGTGTAGGAAGATTTGGCCCGACAAAATATGCGTTATTAAATTATGATGCCAATGATGTTAGAGGTGGTATTAATAATTGGCATTATTATTGGATCATGAAGAGTGATGAAGCTGTTACATTGAAGATACCTGCAGGTGCTACATTAGGAGATACCTTGTGGGTTGAAAGAAAAGTTACCGGTACAGGAACCTCTGCAACTTTAGCATTGAACTACAGATATATTATGACCAATGCAGCTACTTTGCCTGCAGGAAAAAAATTGAAAGATACTATCAGAACAACTGCCATCACCTTCTTAAATGAACCGCTTTCAAGCAATACACTGAATGACCCTAACGCAATAAATGCTTATCATTGGCCAAGTATCAGAAAATGGGATTACGCGCCTGCAGTTGCAACAGATATTCAACAATCAAATAATTGCGATGATAATATTTATTTAAGATTGGCTGATACTTATTTATTGTTGGCTGAAGCTCAATATAAATTAGGCAATGCTTCTGCTGCTGCAACTACCATTAATATTTTGCGTGCACGTGCCAATGCTTCATTGATAACTGCTAGTGATGTAACGATAGATTTTATTATGGATGAAAGATCAAGAGAATTGATATCAGAGGAACACAGGAGATATACCTTATTACGCGTAAGAGATCCGCAAAACCCGGTACAGCCAATTTGGTACAGAAGAACACAACAGTATAATGCTATAGCAGGTCCTAATATTCAGTTAAGAGATACCTTATTACCTATTCCACAATCTGTAATTAATGCTAACCTGGGCGCAGTTATGCCTCAAAACCCTGGGTATTAATTTCATAAAATAATTATTGATGCTATCAGTGTATTTTCATAAAAGAGTATTGAATTTATTTTTAGTACTCTTTTTTTGTTGTCAAAGTTTTGGTCAGAATAATCATACTATTTCAATTAGTACCAAAGAATGGTATCGTGATAGTGCGAGAAATATCCATTATACAGATTGGAAAATTTTTTCGTCGGTAGTGGTAGATTCCATTGTTTCATTTCATCAACAAGCAGTTAGAACTGATCGATTTGGTGGAGATGATTCAAGAAAATATATTGCTACGGGTTTTTTCAGAACACAAAAAATCAATGATCGTTGGTGGGTGATAGACCCCTCAGGGCATCCTTTTTATGTTGTTGCCATGAATGGAGTTCGATTAGGAAAATCTCCTAATAATAATAAAGCCTTTGATGAAAAATTTGTTACAAAAGAAAAGTGGATATCATCAGTCGCGGATTTATTTTACAATAATGGCTTTAATACCTGCGGTTCATGGTCAGATATTGAAGAAATAATAAAATATAATCAAACAGCAGTTCATCCCATTGCATACACCACTCAATTAAGCCTTATACCAACTTTCAGGAAATTTTTAGTTGAAAAAAATGATGCAAGAAAAAAAGAATCAGATTTGTCTTTGATTCTGGATGATGATTTTGCTTTTTTCTGTGAAAACGAAATCAGTAAAATTAAAGCTCTTTCCAATGATGCTAATTTATTGGGGCATTTTTCTGATAATGAATTACCTTTTACCAGAAATGAATTGAATAATGTATTGAAAGAGGAATTCAAGAATAGCCCGGGATATATTCAGTTTAAAAAATGGATGACGGAAAGAAATATTAGTGAAACATCCATAACACAAGATCAGAAAGATGAATTCATTGGTTTTGTTACTGCTAAATATTATTCAACAGTTTCAAATGCTTTAAAGAAAAATGATCCCAACCATTTATATATCGGTTCAAGATTGCATGCGGCTGCTAAGAACAACAAATATATTTTTAAAGCAGCGCTGCCATTCATAGATATCATGTCGATTAATTATTACGGTTATTGGGATCCCCAATCAAAGCATATTCTGGAATGGAATGAATGGATGGGTAAGCCTTTTTTTATCACTGAATTTTATACAAAAGCAGAAGACTCCGGAATGCCGAATATAACAGGCGCCGGTTGGTTAGTAAAGAATCAAACCGACAGAGGGATTCATTATCAGAATTTCTGTTTAAAATTATTGCAGGCTAAAAATTGTGTTGGTTGGCATTGGTTCAGATATCAAGACAATGATCCGGAAGATAAAACAGCTGATCCCTCTAACAATGATGCTAATAAAGGCATTGTAACAAATAAATACCAACCCTACAATGAATTGTTGAAATGGATGAAACAGTTGAATGATAATGCATTCTCATTAATAACCTTTTTTGATAGCTTCTCTAAATAACAGTTATAAAAATTAAGTATGAATAGATTGATTTTCTTTTTATGTTTTTTTATTTGCCTGAGTGTAAAAACCTTTTCACAGGAGAATAACAATGCAAATAATAATTTAAGCAGTTTATTCCCCGAACAAAATTCTTATCGTAGCCTGTTAAACTTATCGGGTGTTTGGGAATTTAAAGTTGATTCTAATCATATAGGAGAGAAAGAAAACTGGTATTTGGGATTGAATCAGTCAAAGCCAATTGCAGTTCCTGCCAGTTGGAATGACCAATACGATGAGTTGAGAGATTATATGGGATTTGCCTGGTACGAAAAAAATACTTTTATTCCTAAATCATGGAAAGGACAAAAAGTATATGTCAGATTTGGATCGGCTAATTATGCTGCCAAGGTTTGGTTGAATGGAAAATTGTTGGGTGCACATGAAGGCGGACATCTTCCTTTTACTTTTGATATTTCAGATATTGTCAATTGGGATGCATCCAATAAAATTGTTGTGCAGGTTGAAAATATTTTAAAGCCGGAAAGAGTACCTCCTGGTAATGTTACCACTGAAGGGCATTTTAAAAATTATCCTGCAGGCAATTTTGATTTCTTTCCTTATTGCGGTTTGGAAAGACCGGTTTGGGTGTATGCTGTGCCTACTAATCATATTAGTGACATAGTCATTACTAATCAATTAGAATCTTCATTTGCAACAGTTAATATAA
>CAIRTF010000192.1 GCA_903881425.1 uncultured Chitinophagaceae bacterium
ATACGAACTAATTTTCCGCTTTCTCTGACACGTTTAACTTTTGCACCTGCACCGGCTTTGGCATCCCATAACTTCACATTAGATATATGAATAGGTGCTTCCACTTTTACAATACCGCCTTTTGTATTTTGTGCAGAAGGCTTAGTATGTTTAGTAACGATATTAACGCCTTCAACTACCACACGACTTTTATCTAGAATTACTTCTAAAACTTTGCGTGGCTTTTTCAAATCTTTATCATCACCGGTGATCACAACTACTGTGTCGCCTTTTTTGATGTTAAACTTGGGTTTAAATCTTGTACTCATTTTATTATGCTTTGAGCTTTTAGCTTTTAGCTATCAGCAATAAATTTTATAATACTTCCGGTGCCAATGAAATAATTTTCATGTACCCTTTATCACGCAATTCTCTGGCAACCGGTCCGAAAATACGCGTACCACGAGGCTCATCAGAATTATTCAATAATACTACAGCGTTATCATCGAAACGAATATATGATCCGTCTTTTCTGCGCAATTTATTTTTGGTACGAACAATTACCGCTTTAGATACTGTACCTTTTTTGATACCACCCGCAGGGATAGCATCTTTAACGGTTACAACAATCTTATCTCCGATCTTTGCATAGTCCTGACCACTGTTACCAAGCACTTTGATACAAAGTACTTCTTTGGCTCCACTGTTATCAGCTACGTTTAATCTGCTTTCTTGCTGAATCATTTTAAATAGTTTTCAGTTCTTTGAACTTGTTTTATCAATTAATAAAACAAAGGAATTATTTCGCTTTTTCTACTACTTCAACCAATCTCCAACGTTTTGTTTTACTCAACGGACGAGTTTCCATGATCTTTACAATATCACCGATGGTGCACTCATCTTTTTCATCGTGAGCATGGAACTTGGTAGTTTTCTTTACGAACTTACCATAGATCGGGTGTTTTACTTTTCTTTCAACAGCAACGGTGATGGTCTTAGCCATTTTGTTACTGGTAACAACCCCTGTTCTTGTTTTACGCAAGTTTCTTTCAACCATTGTTTGCATTTTATTTGGTTATTAAGCCAACTTTCTTTTTTGTAATTCCGTTTTTAAACGGGCAACATCTTTTCTTAATCCACGAATACTCATTGGGTTTTCCAATGGAGAGATCGCATGAGCAAATTCAAGTTTTTTCAAACGAAGTGAATCTTCCTGAATTCTTGCCTGCAGATCATTTTCATTCATGTCTTTCAGACTCTTATTAAAATCTTGTTTCTTAGCCATTGCAATTATTTTTTATAATTATGCTTGCAAATCTCTTCTTGTTACAAACTTTGTTTTAATCGGTAATTTCTGTGCACCTAAATCCAATGCTTCTTTTGCTACTTGTTCAGAAACACCATCTAATTCAAATATTAAACGACCCGGTTCAACAACAGCAGCCCAGAATTCAGGATTACCTTTACCTTTACCCATTCTCACTTCTAAAGGTTTACGTGTGATGATCTTATCAGGAAATACACGAATCCATACATTTCCTTCACGTTTCATAGCACGGGTAATACTTTGACGTGCAGCTTCAATCTGACGATTGGTTAACCATACAGGTTCTAAAGCCTTTAAAGCATACGAACCGAATGCAATAGAAGTTCCGCGTTTTGCTACTTCTCTGATGCGGCCTTTCTGTTGTTTCCTATGTTTACTTCTTTTTGGTTGTAACATCTTTGTTCAGTTTGACAATTCGATAATTAATTTCTTCCGCGACCACCACCGCCTCTTCTGTTATCGCCACCACCTCTGCGATCGTCTCTTCTCTCACCACCTCTTCTGTCATCATCTCTTCTTTCTCTTCTTTCACCACCTTCATTTTTACCACCTACAAAATTTGGATTCAATTCACGTTTACCTAATACTTCACCTTTACAGATCCAAACTTTGATACCGATTTTTCCGTATACTGTTTGAGCGAAAACATTAGCGTAATCAATATCCATACGGAAAGTATGTAATGGAGTACGACCTTGTTTAAACTCTTCGCTACGTGCAATTTCAGAACCGCCTAAACGGCCACTTACTTTTACTTTGATACCTTCTGCACCCATACGAAGTGTAGATGCGATAGCCATCTTAATAGCGCGTTTGAAATTGATACGATTCTCAATTTGTCTGGCAATTGTATCACCAACAATATTTGCATCTAATTCAGGACGACGTATCTCAAGGATATTAATTTGAACATCATCTTTAGAAGTTAATTTTTTCAATTCTTCTTTGATGCGGTCAACCTCACCGCCACCTTTACCGATAATGATACCAGGTTTGCTTGTGTGTATGGTAACGATCAATTTTCCCAATGTTCTCTCAATAACTATTTTTGAGATACCACCTTTGTTGATACGTGCATTCAGGTAAGTACGAATCTTATGATCCTCGATCAACTTAGATGCATAGTCTTTTTTACTTGCATACCAGTTGCTTTCCCATCCGCGGATGATACCTAACCTGTTACCAATTGGATTTGCTTTCTGACCCATATTAAGGTTTCAATTAGTTTTTAGAATCTACAATTATTGTTACATGGTTGCTGCGCTTTCTGACTCTGTAGCCCCTGCCTTGAGGTGCCGGACGCATGCGTTTTAATACACGACCGCCATCTACAAAAACAGTTTTTACAATAAGGCTGCTGTCTGCTGCGCTGGCTCCATTATTTTTTTGTTCCCAGTTGCTGATGGCACTCTTCAATAACTTTGCTAACGGAGTAGCATTGTGTTGAGGATGATGCTCTAATATAGCCAAAGCCTTTTCCACTTCAATGCCACGGATCACATCTGCCAACAAACGCATTTTGCGTGGACCTGTGGGATAATTTTTCAGTTTAGCTACTGCTTCCATTTTAATTAGTTTCTTTTAATTATGCATTCTTAGTTCCTGAATGACCTTTGAAATGTCTTGTTGGTGCAAACTCACCCAATTTATGTCCTACCATAAATTCTGTTACATAAACAGGGATAAATTTATTCCCGTTATGAACCGCGAATGTATGCCCAACAAAATCAGGAGTAATTGTGCTTCTGCGACTCCATGTTTTGACAACACCTTTTTTGGTTTTGCCATCATTCATCGCAACCACTTTACCTTCCAGGTTATGATCCACATAAGGACCTTTTTTAATCGAACGACCCATGTTTATTTTTAGTTTGTGATTGATGTATCAGGATTTTTATTTTCCTGAATTTTCAATCTTGTTTATTTGTTCCGATTTAATCGAAACCATTTTAACTTTGATTATTTACTTAGCTATTTTCTTTCCGTCTCTTCTTTGAATAATTAATTTATCACTTCCTTTTCCTTTGGTTCTTGTTTTCAACCCTCTTGAATATTGTCCGTTTCTTGAACGAGGCTGACCACCTGAAGCTTTACCTTCACCACCACCCATCGGATGATCTACTGGGTTCATGGCAACACCACGGTTACGAGGGCGAATACCCTTCCAACGATTCACACCTGCTTTACCGGCTGTTTCCAAATTATGGTCGCTGTTTGAAACAATACCAACTGTTGCAAAACAATTGATCAATACTTTACGCAATTCGCCTGAAGGCATTTTTAATACTGCATATTTTTCTTCCTTGTTAGCCAATTGCGCAGATGTTCCTGCACTTCTGATCAACTTACCACCCTGTCCCGGTTGCATTTCAATATTATGAATCATAGTACCTAATGGTATATTCTTCATGGGCAATGCATTACCAATTTCAGGAGCCACATTATCACCCGAAGAAACTTTCGTTCCAACTTGTAACCCTTGCGGAGCAATGATATATCTTCTTTCACCATCAGCATATTCTAATAAAGCGATAAATGCTGTGCGGTTTGGATCGTATTCAATAGAAACAACTGTTGCTTCTATATTTTGTTTATTACGTTTGAAATCAATGATACGATAATGCTTTTTGTTACCACCACCGATATATCTCATAGAACGACGTCCCTGAGCATTACGGCCTCCGGTATTTTTCATCGGCTCCAACAAACTCTTTTGAGGTTCGTTGGTTGTGATTTCAGCATACGCATTTCCAATTCTCCAGCGTGTGCCGGCTGTCATTGGTTTATACTTTTTTAATGCCATGTCTGTTTCTTTTTTTGTGTGCGAAATTTTCAGCTTCGCGTGCTATAATTAAATGTTTGCGTATAAATCGATTGTTTCACCTTCAGCAACTGTTACCAATGCTTTTTTGAATGAAGGTTTTTGTCCCTGAATAAAACCCGCTTTAGTATAACGTGTTTTATTTTTTCCCGGAACAACAACAGTATTCACATCAATCACACTCACTCCGTAAAATTCTTCAACTGCTTTTTTAATTTCCAATTTGTTAGCCTTACGGTTTACTTTGAAAGCATATCTTCTCAACTTTTCCTGCTGTGCATTTGCTTTCTCTGTTAATATCGGCTTTATCAAAATTTCTGTCAGTTTCATTGTATCTTAAATTGAAACGTTTTTAAATTAAGCTTCTACAGCTTCGTTTTCAGCAAAAATTTTAGCGGCATTTTCAGTCAACACTAAAACATCTGCATTGATAATATCATAAGTATTGATATCGGCTAATAAAGAACTGGCAACATTTGGTACATTACGAGTACTTAAATAAAGATTATCATTATAATCAGCGATGATCAATAAAGTTTTTTTGTCGGCAACATTCAATCCTTTCAAAACTTCAATTACTTGTTTTGTTTTAGGAACATCCATTGTAATTTCTTCAACCACCATTAATGCAGCATCTTTTGCTTTATGACTTAATGCAGAAACTTTTGCAAGATCTTTCACTTTACGATTCAATTTGAAATCGTAAGCATGGGGTTTTGGCCCGAAGATAGTACCACCACCTTTATACAAAGGATTGCGGATATTACCTTTACGAGAACCACCTGTTCCTTTTTGTTTATGCAATTTGCGGCTGGCACCTTGTACTTCAGCACGGGTTTTTACTTTGTGTGTACCCTGACGTTGTGCTGCCAAATATTGTTTTACGGCAAGATAAATTGCATGATCATTCGGCTCAACACCAAATACTTCCTGTGGCAATTCGATTGTTCTGCCTGTTTTTTGTCCTTTTATATTTAAAACGTCTACTTGCATCTTAATTTAATTAAAGTGTGATTACTTCTGGATTAAAACGATTGAACCGTTATGACCGGGAACCGAACCGCTGATTAGGATATAATTTTTTTCAGCAAAAATCTTTACCACTTTCAATCCTTTTAATTTTACTCTGTCGCCACCCATACGACCGGCCATTCTCATTCCTTTAAATACTCTTGAAGGATAAGATGATCCGCCGATAGAACCCGGAGCTCTTGAACGATCATGCTGACCATGAGAAGCTTCACCCACACCACTAAATCCATGACGTTTTACAACACCTTGAAAACCTTTACCCTTAGTTGTTCCAACTACTTCAACTTGCTCGCCTTCGGCAAAGATGTCAACAGTAATTGTTTCACCTAAAGCTTTCTCTATAGAGTAATCACGAAATTCTTTTGTAAATTTTTTGGCAGGAGTATTTGCTTTTGCAAAGTGATTGATTTCTGCTTGTGTAGCATGCTTATCTTTCTTATCACCAAAAGCTAATTGTAATGCAGAATAACCATCTGACTCTTTCGTTTTAACCTGAGTCACAATATTCGGACTAGCTTCAATAATCGTACAAGCTGTTTGCTTGCCGTCTGCAGAGAAGATGCTAGTCATCCCGATTTTTTTTCCAATAATTCCTTTCATCGTTTTGCGGTTTGTGCCCCGCAGAGGTATAAAGGACATCACGCTGATGATTGCGTAATTCAATCCTTGTTCGCTTACCGACCTTTTCCCTTGTTTTTATTGTTATCCTTCGAGAGCCTCAGGATGACAATAAAGCGGAAGTACCGGAAGTAAACAAACCTCGAAGGGCCTGTTTATATGTTACTTTAACCAGAGCTCCTTTTTCGGTAAAGATTGGGAGATGGCATCTTAATTAATAAGAACTTATCAGGCTTTGATTTCAACTTCAACACCTGAAGGCAAATCCAACTTACTCAATGCATCTACAGTTCTTGAAGAAGAAGTATAGATATCTAATAAACGCTTGTGTGTGCACAATTGGAATTGTTCACGACTCTTTTTGTTTACATGCGGTGAACGTAATACAGTAAAAATTCTTTTTCTGGTAGGAAGCGGAATTGGTCCTGTAACTACTGCACCCGTACTGCGTACAGTTTTCACAATTTTCTCAGCAGATTTATCTACCAAGTTGTGATCGTAAGATTGTAATTTGATTCTGATTCTTTGAGACATAGTCTGAACCCAATATTTCCTTTGGGGCTGCAAAGGTAAGGGGCTGAACTGAGATAGGCAAAGTTTTTTTAAATATTTTTTATATCTATGAAATATTATCAGGAAAAACGCCATCAAAGACGCATGGAGAAGAAATAACCAGATATGCCCTGCGAGTAATATTGGATGGGGCGGATAGCAAAATAACTGAAAGAAATAATAGAATTATAAAAAAGGAAGCACATAAAACGGCACGTGTAAAATATGCCATTAAGACAATAACAGAGCTTTTCCTTCTCCGCAGAGTCCATTAACAGGACTGTGCGGAGAAGGAAAAGTAATAAAGTGTAGGCCATATTGATCTCTTATTTTATAACCTCTATGTTGCATAAATACGAAAACAAATTATGTATTTTTAGGCTATATTATTGAAGTTTCTATTCAGACTAAGTCTCGATTTATTTACTATCCTGAGAGGCGTTTCGCTAAACTCTCAGGATAGCCGGAAAAACAAAAAAGCCCGAGTTTAATACTTGGGCTTTTTTTATTTTAATACAGTTAAAGAGATGTACTTCGATGACTATTTCATATATACTAAAATTCAATACATCAATCAATTACTTTGTATTGCAAAATTTCTTTATCAATTTCTCTGCTTCTTTATCTCCTAATTCTTTTGCTTTATTCAAATCTAAGCATGCGTTTTGAGTTTTTGCTGATTTTATTTCAGCATCAGCTTTATTTAAATAAGCTTCTGTGTAATTATCCTTTATTTCAATTGCATAAGAAAATTGAGTAATAGCATCATTATAATCTTTCAATTCCATTTTTAGTTTACCCAGATTATTATAAAATTCCGCGGCGTTAGGTTTAATCTCAATTGCTTTATTAATATCTATTAACGCATTGTTATAGTCTTTCAGTTCAATTTTTATTCTTCCTCTGGCATTAAGAAAGAATGGGGACTTAGGTTCAATTTGAATTGCCTTATCATAATCTTCCAAAGCATTTTTATAATCTTTTAAATTATACTTAGCATCTCCTCTGCTGGCATACGCTTCTGCAGAATTTGGATTGATTATCAAAGCACTGTCAAAATCAGATATGGCATTTGGATATTCTTTTTTGGCATTCTTCAAAACACCTCTTATTGTATAAATCTCTGCATTATTATGATTGAGACTAATAGATATTGCAAAATCACCAAATGTTCCTACAGTATCTTTATAAAGATATTTAACTAACCCCCTAAGAAAATAAAGTTTAGCTTCTTTGGGATTTAATTGAATAGCCTTTGAATAATCCAATAAAGAACTTTCATAATCGTTTAACTTCTCTTTTGCTAAGGCCCTGTCTGCGTATGCCTGCCAGGCATTAGAATTTATTTTAATAGAAATATCTAAATCTTCAATTGCTCCTTTGTAGTCTTTCTTTAAGATTTTATTTCGACCACTATTAACATAGTATGTATCTGATTTGCATCCAATATTAAATATTGTAAACAGTAACATTAACAGGCATAGAATTGATTTAGCAAGTTTTTTCATATTCAAAATTTGATAAACAAAGATTATTAAATTAATTCTTTTAAAAATAACACTTACCTCTTGATGAGCTGAATTAAAGAATTAATTATCATTTCTCTTACTTTCTATAATATATCAAAGTAAAATAACTTTTGATTCTAAAAGTTATTTTTGCTTTATATTCTAATGATTGAATTACTACTTTTTCAAAGTAATCTACAAAAACTATGGTTAACATATCATGGATTATCGGCATTACCTGGAGCAGTTTTTAATAGATAAGGTATGCCTCCAATTATTAATACAACTTCAGTTGCGCCTGAAAACGCACCTAAAACCACCAAAGCGCACAATGCTATATTTGCAGCGTCGTAAGTATTACCAGCTCCATTACCGATTCTTATTTGAGATTGTACGCCATTAACTACTAATGTAGCAATTGATATTCCACTTAATAGATTTGATAAAAAACTATCCGGTGCAGTTATTTCGAATGCGTAATCAGAAGAATCTAAAATAAAATTTATTCTTTCAGTAATTGAACCATTGCTTGTTGAAGTTCGTATTGTTGATGTTACTGTAACATTTGGCAAACCCCATTCTGCAATATTTCCCACTGTATCAACATACACTAAACTTCCATCTGGTAATTCTGTAACTGTATCATAATAAAGAAGAATATATTGACCATCATAATAAATTAAAGTTGTATTTGGAGGAAGGGTGTTTTGATCATAACTCTGATCATCCTGACTTTCGCCATCATATTCATCATCTCCTCCAGAAGCCTGATCCATAATAACTAACTTCGGATTGTTATCATTTTCTCCATCACCTTCAATAGGCAATGATTCATCAATATTTATTCTCTTGGGTAAGATTGCTTCTATAGGTGCAATAGGCGCTTGTATAGGAATTGACTTTCTTTCAGGGCTTCTTTCAGCTAAAGAAGTGAAGAATCGGTTTTTTAATCCATTGCCGACAATTGGAACAACAATAATTTTATTTTCTTCAGGTGTAATTACAGTTACTAAGCTTTCTTTTTTTCTGTTAGTAGTTGCAATTGTATTTTCTTTTTTACCAATTAAAATCGGCTTTGCTATTAAATTAAGTTCATGCTCTGTTTTTATTACCGGCATAACTATAGAAGGCGTTGTTACTGCTAAATTCGGCTTGTCGGTTTCAATAATATCAGCTTTTAATTTTTTTATATCTTCAATAAATTCAGGGCGAGACGGTGAAGTAATATTAATATCGATACTGCCATTATTAATATCATTCCTAACTGTATTAATGAATTGTACCTTTAAATATCCATCTGTGGGCACTTCCCCTACTATAATAATTGGTTCATTCGTTTTTTTAATGGGTATTATATTTTCTGTAATCAGTTGCATATTACGATCATACAACAAATATTGTATATAGGTTTTCTCCGATTTCTTGGGAATTAATTTATCGGCAGAAATAGTTATTCCAACGCCTGTTGGTAATAACCAGTTTGTATTGTTACTTGCCGCACCATATTTACCGCTCTTCTGTTCTATTACTTTCCCGCTTTGATAAGTTGCTACCCCAATACCTACTCCTTTTAATAATTTAACAATAAAAGGTTTTTTAGTTGGTACAGTAAAATTTGCCTGCAGAGAAAATTGTGTGCCTTTTTGTACAGGTATTAACGGAGATGAAACATCATCTGTAGGGTTTTGTCCGTACAAAGGCAGTGTTAATTGTTGTGTGGTTTTGGTAGCTTGACCAAACAAGCTGTTAACAACAAAACCGGATAAAAGAAGGAAGTAAAATTTTCTCATACATTTGGAGTTAAATTTTATTGAATTGGTTTTGGAAATAACTAATGTTATATGATTAGTTATTTTAGGAAAATGAAAGTAGAGAAGTATAAAATGTAAAACAATAGAGAAATTTCTCTATTGTTTATATGGAAAAAATGTTATATTGTATTCGCTTTTTATAGTACGCTTCCCCCTTGAAGTATTCCTTACTTCACTATTTAATAAGCAAATAAATGTTTCTGACAATTGAGATTGCTATTGTTAGATGCAGATTTTATGTGCCTTTAAATAGATCATTAATGGTAAAACTTGTATTAGCAGAGGATCACGAGCTATTAAGAAACTCATTGGCTCTTTATTTAGAAAATATTGGATTTCAAATATTATATAAAGCTTGTAATGGACAAGACCTGCAAGAATATTTATCTACTGCAAAGTTACTGCCTGATATAATTTTAATGGATATTGAAATGCCAGTTATTAATGGAATAGTTACTACTGCTCATGTTTCTATGTATCATCCATCAATAAAAGTTATTGGATTTTCATCTTACTGCAGTGACCTACATATAATTAATCTGCTCAAAAATGGGGCTAAGGGATATATTGCAAAAGGTGCTTCTGCTAAAGAAATTTCAATTGCTATTAATGCGGTAATGAATAATGAGATATTTATTGCGGCAGATATTTTAGAAAAATGGAAAATACCGGCTGATTATTTAAAACCGGATTATGCAAAAAAATACAAGACAACTTTACTTAATACAAAAGAATATGAATTTCTGAGTTACTGTGCTACTGAATGGGGCTATAAAGAAATCGCAGAAAAAATGCGAGTTGAATACAGAACGATAGATGCCTACAGAGCTTCAGTATCAACAAAGTTAGATATTCATACAAGGCAGGGCTTGGCTGTATATGCCGTAAAACATGGGCTGCATATTTATAATAAATAGAAAATCCTTAGCATACTCTCGACAACAGCTCTTTCCTACCTTGTTTTGATCAAGTACATAATTTAGTGGACTTGGTAAACTAAAACTGCAATTATACTCGACTTGTATACGGCTTATATAGGGCTTTAGTACGGCTTAACCGCCAAGATGACATCCGCATTTCCTTTCTATATCTCTGCCCTATCTGCTTCGGGACTGCTTCGAGACTGCTTTTGGATAAGTCCATTAAACAATGGACTTGATCAGAATAAGACCAAAACAAATCCCGATGCAAATAGGAAAAAGATATGATGTCTGGGTTTCATTCAATTTTACTGGAATGAAATCATTCACTTTCAGGTACTAATGTCGAGAGGAATAAAAACTAATTCAATTATTTTCTACCCGTTTAATAACAACTAAACAAGTTTTTCAGCAATTAAATTTTGAATAATCTGCGGCTTGCCCGAAGCCGTTGCAGCAATGGAATTTACTTCAATATACCTAATAGTAAATCGCTCATTTGCTTTGCCATACATGGTTTCGCTTATCTGATCAAGAATATCTAACTCAAAATTTTCATCCGGTATATATTCAATTTCAATTTCGCTTTTGTTTCGTTGCACTACTTTAAACTGTTTAATCTGTTCAAAATGTTCCATTATTCCGGTAAAGAAATGTACAATCAAAGCCTTACCTGATGGAGTATGCACAATATCTGTATCTCTGCCAATTACTTTTTCCAGCATGGGAAAATGCCTGCCGCAAGCACATTTTATATTACTCGATTTTTTAATAGCTAAATCCCCTAAATAAAATCGTATCAATGGAAAACTGAATGCATCTAACCTTGTTGCAACCACAAAACCTATCTCGCCATCTTTTACTTCATTGCCATCTTTATCCAATAACTCAATATAAGTTTGCGGCGTTAGCAGATGCATATTTCCTGCTGCACAAGTTCCTCCAATAACAAAACCTTCTGTTGTGCCATACAATTCTGTAATGACCGGATGATTAAAAGCTTTATGGATATTTGTTTTATAGTGATCGAATAATTTATCGCCCCAGGCAATTACTCCTTCAAACTGAATATCCAATCCTGCTTTGATGGCTGTTTCTGCATAAACATTTAATGAAGAAGCATAGCCTCCAAAATATTTACAGCCTTTCTGTTTTGCTGTATTCAACTCATTCACCATTTTATCATACTCCAATTCAAAAGCGTTTACATAATGTGTTTGAAATAATGTATCCTTCATACTTTTTACAAAGCCCCTGTTTAATGTCATTCCTGTTTGCATCATTGGTGCCCCGATTCTATATCCGCTCCACTCCCATAAAAAAGTTTGCACCGCCTGATAATTTCTATTCTCTTTCATGGTCATATATACTTCACCCTGCAAACCCGATGAGCCACTGCTTTTTTCAACCACCATTTTATTTTTATCATGAATCAGTAATGATGAAATATTTTCTTTCATCAATTTCTTATACATCACAGGAAATTTCTTGATGTCGGCATAAGGATCATCACTCAATTGAATATTTTGTTGCTGGTAGAAAGGAATATTTTTTATTGAATGTTCTAATAGTTGATGTAATCTTTTCTTTTGCAATTGCTTTAATTCTTCTTCATTCATCTTTCCAATTTCATTTCTCCATTTATGCAACTCTTTAATAAATGATGTTCCGAGAAAGAGATCGCCGGTTGGTAAAAAAATATTTTCTAATAAAAAATTATTGAACATGCTGTAAAGTAATATTTATTCTTAAACGAAAAAGCCCTGCTCAAAATTTGAACAGGGCTTATGTTTTTATAAAAGATGAAAATTATTCTTCAATTTTTACTTTGCCTTTACTCTTTGCAATTACTTCTTCTGCAATATTATTTGGTGCAGGATTGTAATGAGAGAATTCCATGGTTGATGTAGCACGTCCTGATGATAATGAACGCAATTGTGTTACATATCCAAACATTTCACTTAATGGAACTTTAGCTTTGATAACTTGTAAGTTAGCTCTGCTATCCATTCCTTCCAACATACCACGACGACGGTTTAAGTCACCGGTAACATCACCCATGTATTGATCAGGTGTTAATACTTCTACTTTCATAATTGGTTCTAACAAAGTTGGTTTTGCTTTACGACCTGCTTCTCGAAATGCAGATTTAGCACATAATTCAAAACTCATTGAATCAGAATCCACATCATGATAGCTACCATCAAACACTCTTACTTTCATGTTGTTAACCGGATAACCAGCTAGTACACCTGTATTCATCGATGTTTCAAAACCTTTTTGAATGGCCGGAATAAATTCTTTTGGAATAGAACCTCCGAAAATATCATTCACAAATTGAAAATGCTTTCCTTCATTTTCTTTCAACCATTCCTCGTCTGCAGGTCCGATCTCAAATTGAATATCAGCGAACTTTCCACGACCACCCGATTGTTTCTTCAATACTTCACGATGTTCGATTGTTTTACCGAAAGATTCTTTATAAGCAACCTGAGGCGCACCTTGGTTCACTTCTACTTTAAATTCTCTGCGCATACGATCGATGATAATTTCCAAATGCAATTCACCCATTCCACGCAAAATTGTTTGTCCGGTATCTTCATCTGTGTTTACACGCAATGTTGGATCTTCTTCTACCAACTTTGCAATGGCCATGCCCATTTTATCAACGTCAGCTTGCGTTTTAGGCTCAACTGCAATGGCAATAACAGGTTCAGGGATGAACATATTTTCCAAAGTGATCGGATGATTTTCATCACATAAAGTATCACCTGTTTTAATTTCTTTGAAACCAACTGCAGCCGCAATATCACCTGCTTCAATAAAATCAATCGGGTTTTGTTTGTTAGCGAACATCTTCATGATACGGCTAATACGTTCTTTCTTTCCACTTCTTACATTCAACACATAACTACCAGCATCTAAATGGCCGGAGTAACAACGGAAGAAAGCCAAACGACCAACGAAAGGATCCGTCATAATCTTAAAAGCGAGGGCTGCAAAAGGTTCTTTTGCGTCGGCTTTACGAGTAATATGTTCGCCTGTGTCAGGGTCAGTTCCAACTGTATCCTCAATATCAATTGGCGAAGGTAAATAACGACAAACGGCATCCAATGCAGTTTGTACACCTTTGTTCTTAAATGAAGAACCACACATCATTGGAACGATACTTAAATCGATACATGCTTTACGAATGGCTTCATGTACTTCTTCTTCACTGATAGTATTAGGATCATCAAAGAATTTTTCCAATAATTTATCATCATATTCAGCAACTGCTTCAATTAAATTTTGTCTCCATTCTTTTGCTTCTTCTATCATATCATCCGGAACAGGAATTTCATCAAAGGTCATTCCTTCTGTTTCCATATGCCAGATAATTCCTTTCATTTTAATCAAGTCAACCACACCGGCAAAATTATCTTCAGCTCCGATAGGTAATTGCAATGGCACTGCTTTTGCACCCAACATATCTTTTACCTGTTGAACTACCATTAAAAAATCTGCACCGGCACGATCCATTTTATTTACGAAACCAATACGGGGAACTTTATAACGATTAGCCTGACGCCAAACTGTTTCTGATTGAGGTTCAACACCATCAACTGCAGAGAATAAAGCGATCAAACCATCCAACACACGCATACTACGTTCTACTTCAACTGTAAAGTCAACGTGACCCGGAGTATCAATAATATTAAAATAATAACTTTTTGTATTAGCATCAGCAACACCTTTGTTAGTAGGGAATTTCCACTGACAACTAACTGCCGCAGAAGTAATGGTAATACCTCTCTCTTTTTCCTGCTCCATCCAGTCTGTAGTTGCAGCACCATCATGCACTTCACCAATTTTATGGATCATACCTGTATAGCGTAATATACGCTCGGTAGTTGTGGTTTTACCTGCATCGATATGAGCAGCAATACCGAAATTTCGTTGATACTTCAAATCAGCCATAAATAGTTCTTGTTTTAAATTTTTTCGAGCCGCAAAGGTAGTGTTTTATGAGATTGAAAAATGTATGTGGATAGAATTAAATTAAAGTGAATAAAACAGGCTGATTTCAAGTGAATTAGGATTGAGGAAATAAAAAAGCCCCGATACAAATCGAGGCTTTGAAGTATTATTCGAAACATTACACTTTAAAATGAGAGAAAGCTTTGTTCGCTTCTGCCATACGATGTACATCTTCTTTCTTTTTAAATGCAGCACCTTCGCCTTTGCTTGCTGCAATAATTTCATTGGCTAATTTATCAGCCATTGTTTTACCATTTCTTTCACGGCTGTAACGTATCAACCATTTCATGCTTAAAGAAATTTTTCTGTCAGCACGAACTTCACTTGGAATTTGAAAAGTAGCACCACCAATTCTGCGGCTACGCACTTCAACAGCAGGTGTAACGTTTGCTAAAGCTCTTTTCCAAATTTCGTATCCGTCTTCATTAGTAATTTTAGAAACTTTATCAACTGCATCATAAAATATATTAATGGCAGTACTTTTTTTACCTTGCCACATCAAGTTATTGATAAAACGAGTCACTTGTTTATCATTGAAACGACCATCAGGAGCGAGAGGTAACTTTTTGGCTTGTGCTTTACGCATTGTTGTTAATTTTTAATTTGGGCTGAATTTCTTCAAGTATTAAAACTTTACTCAGCCTTATTGATTGATTATTTTTTTGCTTTTTCTTTTTTGGTACCGTATTTAGAACGACTCTTCTTCCTGTCTTTCACACCCGCAGTATCCAAGCTACCACGAACGATATGATAACGAACACCCGGTAAATCTTTAACACGACCACCACGAATCAATACGATAGAATGCTCTTGTAGATTATGCCCTTCTCCAGGAATATAAGCGATTACTTCCACTTTGTTTGTCAAACGCACTTTCGCAACTTTACGCAAAGCTGAGTTAGGTTTTTTAGGTGTGGTAGTATATACTCTGGTACAAACTCCACGACGTTGAGGACAAGCATCTAAAGCTCTTGATTTGCTTTTTGCTCTGATGATCTCACGTCCTTTTCTAACCAATTGTTGAATAGTAGGCATTCTTATCCGTTATTTTTTAGGACGGCAAAGGTAATGGCAAACTCCGAAAAACCAAAATGTTTTAAAAAGTTTCTGAATAATTATCTACTACCCAATAATATAAGCCTTAAATAAGGGGAAAAATACGTATCAAAAAAGGTGTTTTTACCTTTTTCATTTCCCGTACCTATTACTATTTTTGAATTCAAGAATATCCATATCTGTAAAAAGCCTATTTGCATATTGAACCTCTCATAAACTTAAAACCATTTGTTTATGAGAAAATTTTTATTCCTTTTATTGATTTTATTTGAGATTGATGCACAATCTCAGTCTTCAGTTTCTGCGATTGCTTACACAAAATCCGGGTTTGTATATACCCAAAATTTTGATGGGCTTCCTAATTCAGGAACATTTACATTAACCGGTAAAGGTCCGTTTAACTTAAGTGATGCACCTATCAATTCAATCGGATTGAGCGGTTGGCAAATGTATATGTACAGTGGAACAAACAGTAATGCTGCATTTGCATTTGGTACCGGAAGCAATAACAACAATGGTATATACAGTTTCGGCGGTAGCAGTTCGACTGATAGAGCATTAGGTTCTATTTCGACGAACAGCTCTGCTGTTTATGCATTTGGTGCAGTGTTTCAAAATAATACAGGTGGTACATTAAATGCTTTTACCATTAGTTATACTGCTGAAGAATGGAGAAATGGCGGATCAAATACAACTTGTACTTGGTCGTTTAAATATTTAATTGGCTCGTCAATTACTAATATCAATCAATCCGGACTATCCACAAACAGTAATTTAAATTTTAGTTCACCTGTTACTTCTTCAGGCATTTCATAAGGTAGCGGTAATTCATCTTCCAATCAAAAAAATATTTCTTATACCATTACAGGAATAACTTGGAATAATGGTGATTATTTATTGATAAGATTTGATGATGCCAATGGAACAAACAGAGATGGAATAGGTATTGATAATTTTAGTTTTGCCGCATATCCATCTACAAATTTTTATTCGTGGAATGGCGGGACATCAGGTTCATACAATGTATCATCGAATTGGGCGCCGAACAGAACCTCACCATCTAATAGTGATATTCTTTTATTTAATTTATCCAACGCCACACAGGTTGATAATCTTTCTACAGAAACCATCAATCATTTGATTGTTTCAGGAACTGCAGGTATTACTTTATTGAATTCAAGTTCTGCAAATACTTTATCGATTAATAAAAGTGTAAACATCGGAAACAATGCGTCATTAAGTCTAAGTATCAATGCTTCTATCAATATTTCTTCGCTCGGATCTATCACAACAAGTGGAACATTGAATACAAATAATGCTGTAACACTTATGGCAGATAATAATGGAACAGCCAGCATTAATTTAACAACTGGTACGATCAATGGTAATATTACCACACAATGTTATTTGACAGGTAAAAGGGCATTTAGGTTTTTGGCACATCCATTCAGTAACTCAATTGGATTGAATGCTTTGACAGATAATATTGATATCACCGGTTCCGGAGGAAACAGTAATGGTTTCACTACAACTTCATCTAATAATGCTTCTGCATTTTGGTATAACACTACTAATGGAAATACTTCACAAAGTCCGGATCCGGGATGGACTTCATATACAAACACGAATGGTTCGGGTAACAATGCCTGGAATCAATATCAAGGTATCAGAATTTTAGCAAGAGGCGCAAAATCTCAGGGTTTGGATGGCAATACATACACACCATCTGCAACAATCATTGATATGAGTGGGGCCGTAAATACAGGTAATCAAACTATTACATTAACCAAAGGAATCAATTCAAATTATAACTTAATTGGTAATCCTTATGCTGCGCCGATCGATCTTAGTTTAACCACAAGAGGAAGCAATATTGGTGCAAATTTTTATGTTTGGGATATTGCGCAAGGTGTTAGAGGTGGTTACACGAGTAATCCATTTTCTACGTCTTATATATTACCCGCCTATGCAGCTTTCTTTGCTCAATCAAGCAGCAGTGCCACGAATAATACCATTCAATTCACTGAAATATGCAAATCAACTACCGCATCTAATGCAACATTATTAGGCACTAATAAATTTAATGGCTATCATCTATCGCTTGAAGCAATGAGCGATAATATTTTTTGGGACAGATTATTATTTCTTTTTAACGACAGTACTTCATCGAATGTTGATTGGATCGATGCCAATAAATTATTTAACCCGGATGTAAGTTTTTACAGCTTCAGTGATGATAGTATTCCTTTATCAATAGATGCAAGACCATTTTCTTTCAAAAAAAATATCACACTCGGTATTCAATCAAATACATTAGGTAGTTTCTTCATCAAAGTGAATGCTATTCATCTCCCAATGAATGCATCATTACAATTGCATGATAAATTATTAGATACTTATCAAACTTTATATCAGGATTCTGTTTACAAATTCACTATTACCAATGATGCCGCATCACAAGGAAATGAAAGGTTTGAATTAACTCCATATAAAAAGGCCGTTACTGCTATTGATTCAACTGCAAGTATCCATTTTTCTGTTACGCCCAATCCTTTTGTTGATAAAATTTTTATTCAAAATCCATTTACTTCTGCACAAAAAACTTCCATCAAAATAATAACTATTAATGGAAAAATCATGCAATCAATTCCTGCAACCAATCAACAACAGATAGTTATTGAAACATCACATTTAGCAAAGGGAATTTATTTGATCGAGTTCCTAAGCGGAGATAAAAAATTGGTTGAAAAAATTATCAAACTGTAAAACTAAAAATATGCAATCAAAAATATTTTACCTGATTATTTTATTGATGATGATATGCATTCCTTCCATTTTAAATGCACAACCCGATTTTACTGATGATGTTTCTGATGCACCTGTTGATGGTGGTTTAAGCATTTTAATTGCTGCAGGAGTTGGGTATGCATCAAAAAATATTTCACGAACCCTGATGTTGTTGGTGGCCAGGTTGACGCTGCCCCCCTCCGTGAGCACCAGTTCCCTGGTGTCGATGTACAACGTCTTGGGCAAGATCCGGAAGTGGAAAACCAGCTCCTGGAGACCGGAAATGCCATTCGTGACGTCAAACGAGAACGAATCAGAACTCTGGAAAAGAATAGTCACTAAATTGTAGCGTAAGGTAGATAAAAAACTTGGAAGCCAAGGTGCTAGTTCAAAGGGAATTTATATTGGAGCCAGTGTAACCAGATTGGGCGATTTTTGAATGCTCTTGGCTACAACTTTATTTACGAAATTAATCCAAATATATGGAATTTTTAAAGCAACTGCGACAAGCATAACTTTTAAGTAAAAATGCTGTTGATACTTTTTGGGCAGGGCCTGGTAAATTTGGGATATTTTTTATTCCAAC